>CAZTTF010000051.1:0-8310 GCA_964616365.1 uncultured Lewinella sp.
GTACTCGATTTTGGGGCCAACCGTAAGTGCGGTGTTACTTGGCAAGGTCCAGGGCGTAGTGGTCCAGGCAATGATGTGGACATCACTGCTGTCCATACTGCCCAATACACCTGCGGCCGCGCCTCCGTCTTCATCTTCGGAAGGAGGTGGTGCCACGGGTAAACTCCACAGCCAGCTAGAGTCAGCATCTTTTTCTGCCTTGAACATAGCAACTGCGGTCGTGTCGCTTACATCCTGGTAGGCGCCGGGCATATTCAGCTCGTGAGAGCTTAATCCTGTTCCTGCGGCTGGCGAGTAAGGCTGGATGGTATAGCCTTTATACATCAGTCCCTTGTCGTAGATCTGCTTGAGCAGCCACCACACGGTCTCCATGTATTCATTCTCGTAAGTAATGTAGGGGTTGTCCAGGTCTACCCAGTACCCCATCTTGGTGGTGATGTCGTCCCATACGCCTTTGAAGCGCATGACGGTCTCCTTACAAGCTTTGTTGTAGTCGTCGACGGAGATCTTCTTACCGATATCTTCCTTCGTGATGCCCAACTCGGACTCCACCTTAAGCTCGATGGGTAGTCCGTGGGTATCCCAGCCACCTTTGCGTTCTACCCGCTTACCTTGCAGGGTTTGAAACCGGCAGAAGATGTCCTTGATTGTCCGGGCCATCACGTGGTGGATACCGGGCATACCGTTAGCGGAGGGTGGGCCTTCGTAGAAAACAAAGGAGTTGTTCTCGTCCCGCTCCTCGATACTGCGCTTAAATACATCGTGCTTTTCCCAGAATTCCAGGATCTGCTTATCTACTTCGGGGAGGTTCAACTTGTCGTAAGTGGGAAACATCTGCGGGGAGGTATAAATGTGGGGCAAAAGTAACTTAATCTGTGGGGACACAAGTAGCTGACTGACAGCGAAATTCCAATCCTGAGGGTTGGCACCAAAAGAAAAGCTCCGACGGAGCGTGTCCGTCGGAGCTTTTCTGATTGGCAAGTAACAGCAGCATTCCTACGGACGCGGGGCGTCAGTAATAATAATTATGCTGCTAATAATTCGCTGGGCAGTATGTAGTACTTGCATTTCCATCTGTGGCAAAGGTAACAATCCAAGCTTAAACAGAGTTGCACACCCAATAATGGCTTACCGTGAATGCATTTCGACGGCCTCCCCTCAAGGCTCACGTTAACAATCCGTTAATTTTTTTTCAATCGATTGCTTGTTTCTTTAAAAATGTTTTCTACCTTGCGTACACAATACGGCGGTAGAATATACCGTCGGCTATTGTATTTTTTAGTTTTCATTTGGTTTTTTGGGGTTATTGGGAGGCAACAAGGTTGCCTCTTTTTTTTTGCCCTAAACGGAACACTGACTGTCGACCTACTACAACACGTAACGTCACGGACTCATCCATTTCGGCCGCTCCTCTTTGGCAGAGGTCAGGCGGGGCCGCGGGTGCAATGTGCAGGGGCAAGTAGAATGAACGTTATGATGGATTTTGGTCCGTCTGACCCGCCAGGAAGCCTCGGGCGCAGAGCAATCGCAAAATCTACTCTTTCCGCTGCGAGTCGTCAAACGAGGTTTTTTCCGACTACGCCAGGCCAAAACAACGTGTTGGACGACCTCCGCGCTTTCTTTGCGATAGCCCTAGCCTAGGAGACTGGGGCAATACTGTGGGACAGATGTGCTATTTTTATAGCTACCAAACCATTAAGCATGAACTACAAGTTCTCCGCTATCCGCCGTGCCTACGAAGATATCATGGCCGACCTGGCGCCGTTCAACCCCGAGCTTAACGACAAGATTGCTGAAGACTTAGGACTATGGGGCGATGAAAATGACTTCCTGTTAACGGAGATGGTTGAGAAGTACAATCTGGATCACTCTACATTTGATTATTCAAAACACTTTGAAGACGAAGGAGAATTGTTCCCTCCGCTAAAACAGTTACTTTTACCAGTCCTCTTAGTTGCATGGCTAGGCTGGTTATTGATTGAGCGCGCTTTTCCGGGCCAATATCATCGCCCCTGGTTTCTAGAAGAAAAAACTGAAAACCCCCGCCTCGACCTTACCGTAGGTGATTTAATCGCCTGGCGGCTGGCAGGCCACTTCTGCCTGCGGGCGGATGCGGACATCCGGGTCGCCTGAAGCTACCCTACTACAATCTCTCCCCCATATTCAATGCCCACTTTTACGGAGTTAGCGATGAAGCACTTCTGCCCTGCTTCCTTGTGCAGGCTTTGCGCCAGCGCCACTTTATCCCCCTGAGCGATGTGAATCTCCGGCTGTAGCCGTACACTGGTAAATTGTCCGGAGCCATCTGGGTTCTCTTCCATGGTTGCCTCAGCACGGTCGATGTACTCAAGTACTGTGATCCCGTTAGCTGAAGCCAGGTGCAGGTACCAAAGCATATGACAGGAAGAAAGGGAAGAGAGGAATAACTCTTCCGGATTATACCGTTTCGGGTCTCCCCGAAACTTTGGATCGGAAGATCCTTCGATGGTTGCCGCCTTCCCGGGAGCACTAATGCTGTGGTCGCGCTTGTAGGCGCGATAATCCAGGGTGCCGGAGCCGAGGTTACCGGTCCATTCAGTTTTGATTTGGTAGTGGTGGGTACGAGCCATTGGTCAAAGGATTTGGAAGGAAGATAATGGAAACGAACGTCCCGGTGAAACTTTAGTTACCCGTAGAAGCTTTAATTTGTACCGACAACCAAACTATGCAACAAGGCACCGTTACAAAATCCACCGGCTCCTGGTACAATGTCCGGCTCGATGAGCCGACGCCCGATGGCGCTACCGAACTCAAATGCCGGGTGGCCGGGCGTTTCCGTCTGGACGACAAGAAGCTCACCAACCCGATCGCGGTTGGCGACCGGGTATCGGTTGTGGTTGAAGGTAACAATGATGAAGAGACGGGCGCCATTCGTAAGATTGACAAGCGGCACAACTATGTCGTTCGCCAAAGTCCACGAAAGAAGCATGAACTGCACCTGCTCGCCTCTAACATCGACCAGGCGGTACTGATTGTCACCATCGTTTGGCCCGACGTCAAGCTCGGCTTCATCGACCGGTTTCTGCTGATGACGGAACCCTTTGGGATTCCGACGACAATTGTATTCAACAAGGCGGACCTCCTGGATGAGGACGGGATGGATACTTACGCTGCCATTGCCTCCATCTATCAGGACATCGGCTACAATGTCATGCTCGTCTCTGCTGCCGAAGGCACAAACATTGACGCATTCCGGGAATTGCTAAAAGACAAACGGAGCCTGTTGGCCGGGCAATCCGGGGTAGGAAAATCCACGCTGGTCAATGCCATCGCCCCGGAGCTTGACCTCCGGACCGGAGAGCTGTCAGACTACAGCGGTAAAGGACAACACACCACTACTTTTGCGGAACTTTTTGATCTGCCTTTCGGCGGAGAGATTATTGATCCTCCGGGCATCAAGACCTTGTCCTTCAATTACCTCAGGCCCATCGATGTCGCCTACTATTTCCGGGAAATATTTGCCCTGAGTTCCGAATGTAAATTCGGAGGTACCTGCCTCCACAAATCGGAGCCCGGCTGTGCGGTGATCGCTTCCGTCGAAGCGGAAGACGATCGGGTAACGGACCTCCGCTACAACTCTTACCGGACGCTCCTCGCAGAGGTTGAAGAGCAGAATTATTGGGAGCGCCGAAAGGTATAGACCATTAGCTCCAACCATAACGTTATCGTCAAATCCTTACTGCCCTACTAACCGGTAACCCGCCATTAGGCCTATCCGAGAGTTAAACTGCCGGTACTCACGGTCTGATGAAATGCTGCGCCCCACTTGCAAGCCGAGCTCCAGTTCCAGCCAAAGGGTGAACCTGGGCGACAAACGGTATCCTCCGGCTAGCAATAATGCCCCATAAGTGTTTTCGCGCAGGGCCTGGGTTGGGTAGTCAACGCTGCCGCTGGCTACCAGTGGTTCATCCAGAAAAATGGTGTTCCCGGTAAAGGGGTCAGCAAAGCCACGCGTCGTTTGCACGAAGTCAAACGTCTGTCCGCCGGATACCATTCCCGACACCGAAAAGGAGGAGATCAGCGCAACTTTTTCCCAATCGATACGCACTCCCAAATGACCTCGTAGCTGCGTTTCATTCACTGCCAGCTCACCGGTTCTGATGCGCAATGGCTCGGGTTCAAACAGTAAGTTACTGTTCGACTGCTTGGTGTAGTTATTGACGATCACCCGGTCCTGAATCAGATCGAAGCCCAGGATAAGGGAGGTACGGCTGTAGCTAAGGTGCAGATTACCCGCCAGACCCGCGCGCAGGCCCGTCTGCAGAGCAACTCCCTGGCTGGAGATACGGTCAGGCCGGGGCTTGCGGGAAAGGGCATAATTCATCCCAACTGTGCCGTCCAGGCTAAAGGTGGTTGCGGTACCGTGACGCCCTTCGGATTGGGCAAGTAGCGGAAGGGAGAGTAACAGGAGTGTACTAACAAATAGGTTGCGCATCACTGAAATTATTCTACGGTGAAGTAGTACACATTAGTCTGGTTATCCTCCGTGATCGGGTTCCAGAAAAAGCTGGAAACGAAGTCCGTTTGTAGGGGAAGGTTCACCCCTTCATCCGGTAGGTTACCGCCGCCAACCAGCTCGGAAAACCGCAGGGTCGGAGGTACGCAATAGCGAAAAGGGGCACCTACCTCATCTATATTCGACCCAGCCATTCGAATCACAAAGGTACCGGTAGTTGTCGGTTGAAAAGTTTGTTGGAAGCTGCACCGTCCTTCGGGGCAGGTGTACCGGAGGGTTACTGCAGCGGGGTTCCCTGACGAAGTGGGGGCCAATAGTTCGCCGTTGGTTGCTTCCAGCGTAAAGTCTCCGGTAGCGCTCACAAAGGAGGACGAGTCTTCCCCGATGCGGAACACTTCGGTTACAACTACCCCACCGTTTTCGCTGATTACGAAAACATCTTCTCCTACCGCTTGCCGGGCAGCAAAATCAGCGGTAATAGTGATCGGTTCCCCGATCGCATAAGGTGTCGTGCGTGGGCTTTCCACCGAGGCGGAAACCTCGCCCTGAAGTAGTCCAAACTCATTATCACATTGATCGGGACAACTAACACTGGAAAAGAGGAGGAATGCTCCGCCAAAGAAAAGTAGTATTCGGTACATGCTTTAAGGACGAACCCCAAAAGGGATTTGTTGGTCATCCGACCTGATTATTGCAGATATTGACGGTTACGCTCAGTAGCTAACCGGTCATAGAGGCGTTGAATGTATTCCCGGTGCTCGAGGAGGGTTTGTCCGGTCATGGTCGCCTTTTTCACCTTGAGTATATTCGGGATGGCCAGCTTGCCTGCGGCAAGCGAATTAAGCAAGGTCAGTTCCGGAAAATTCAAGATGAGGTTAAAGCGCTGAAACAAGCTGCCCGAGCTAACCTTAAAGCCCATCCGCTCGACAGAACTGTCTGAGAAAAAGTAGGAAGTCCCGACGATGGCCACATCCGTTGCTTTCGTACCATTCTTTGCACCCGTGTCCGCGCCCTCAATTTTTTCCGCCATCTTCAACAGCCCCTGCAGGTAAAAAGCAAGTACACTTCGCTTGAGTTGGTCTCCCGGGGCTACCCCCCGCAAATGGATCAGGTAGTCGATGCTGGGACCGCTGTGGATCTCAAAGCGGGTCTTGGTTTCACTGAGGACTAAAAATAACGGAGAGTAATATTTGTATAGCCCGCTGACCCGCATCAGGGGTGTCGTGATTAATACGATCAGCGGCAGTAACACCGGCAATAGTAACCAGTACCACTGGGAGACATCCAGCCGGTCAAAAAACCAGGAAATGATAGTAGCGGCTACGAGCATTCCGCCAATACTAACCAGCCAGGCCAGTATGGGTGACATATTGTAATAGCGATCGGGTAAAGGGAAAGACATAGCTATTTGTAAATACGTGGTGGCGTTCTAGATCGGACAAAGCGATCATTAACAGGGAGAAAATCCACCATAAAAGAGAAGGGCGCACGGAAGTAAACTTCCGTACGCCCACTAGTAATCCAAATGTAGTCTTACTGTCCCTGGCCTAACGAGAAACCACGTTTCCCGTCAAACTCATAGAGGTTTTCCGTTTTGATGACGTCGATGTTTTCATCGATTGCTTTTGCCAACAGCTCCGGAATGGTGTTTTTCACTACCGAGTCGTCCGAAGGAATCTCGTAGCGGCAACGCCAGTGATCAGTGCAGAAGGTTTCTTCGAAACCGTTCGGCCAAACTTTCACGCCACGGTTAGTGATCATGGTCAGTTCGATGCCATTGTTAAGCTTCTGGAGTGATGCTGCGAGGTCATCTACCTGCTCACCGTTCCAGTCAACAAATACGTCTACGCCTTTCAGGACTTTCTTGGCCCGGGGCTTACGCTTGTAAGTTGGCACCATCAGCTTCACATCTTTCTCGTATTCAGCTACTGGCAGAATAGAAGGCTTACGGCCGAGACGCTCGATAACGGCGTCAGCAAAAGCATCTGTTCCTACGCGCTCCTTAGATACACCTTCCTTGAAGATATCAGCAGTGTGGATACCTTCCTCGATGGTACAAGACCACGCATTGATCACCTTCTCGGCAATGTCTTGCTGGCCGATGTGATTCAGCATCATTACCGCTCCCCGCAGCAAACCGGATGGGTTAGCGATGTTCTTTCCTGCAATATCAGGAGCGGAGCCATGGATGGCTTCAAACATAGCACACTTCTCACCGATATTGGAAGAACCGGCTAGGCCTACGGAGCCAGTGATCTGTGCCGCGATGTCGGAGAGTACGTCACCGTAGAGGTTGGAGGTAACGATAACATCAAACATGTCCGGAGTGTCCGCCAAGCGGGCAGCGCCTATGTCAATGATCCAGCTATCCGTATCGATGTCGGGGTACTCAGCAGAGATCTCCTTGAAGATCGTGTGGAAAAGGCCATCAGTGAGTTTCATGATGTTGTCTTTCACGAAACAGCTGACTTTCTTACGCTTGTACAAGCGGGCGTACTCAAATGCGTAACGAATGATTTTCTCGCAACCTGGGCGAGAGATCAGCTTAAGGCACTGCACCACCTCGTCGGTCTGGCGGTGCTCGATACCGGCGTAGAGGTCTTCTTCGTTTTCCCGTACGATCACCACATCCATATCCGGGTGCTTGGTTGCGATGAAGGGAGAGAAGCTGTTACAAGGGCGTACGTTGGAATAAAGGCCGAGCGTTTTACGCATGGTAACGTTGAGGCTCTTATAGCCACCACCCTGAGGGGTGGTAATCGGAGCTTTGAGGAACACACGGTTGCGGGTGATGGCCTCCCAGGCATTTTTTCCGATGCCACTGGTATTTCCGGAGAGGTAGACTTTTTCTCCTACTTCAATTTCTTCCCACTCGATCCGCGCTCCGGCGGCATTGAGAATACGAAGGGTAGCGTCCATGATTTCCGGACCGATACCATCTCCTTTTGCGACAGTAATTTTTTGCATTTGGTTTTACATTTGGTTCGCGGGGGCTGAACACCCCCAATACTAGATAAAAGGTTGATTGTGGTGGGATGGCAAAGCCGAAGCTCGCCGCATGGTGGTGGAAACTCCCGTAGCCACAATCGTTGTTTCGGCAACAAAAGTAAACGCAAAAAGCATTTATTCCCATTTATCTTATTAATGCAATGCATAAACTAATCTATATGCGCCTACTAACCGCCTCAGCCGGCATGAGTACCCGCCTTACCCAACAAAGAATACCCGCCCCCAGACGACTGTCCAGAGGCGGGTAGCAAAAACGCCAACGGCGTTTATATCAGCAAGTCAGTTTAGTTGCCAGCGGCAACATCCTGACGGATCTTATTAAGGGCAGAGCCAGCGCGGACCCATTCGATCTGCGCAGCATTGTAGGTGTGCGCTACTTCGAATTCGTCGTTCGTACCGTCGTGGTGGTCCAACTTGATGATCAGGTTTTTACCCGGAGCCATCTCGTCGAAGCCTTTGATGGTAACGATATCGTCCTGACGTACTTTATCGTAGTCAGCTTTGTCCACAAACGTAAGGGCCAACATCCCCTGCTTCTTCAGGTTCGTTTCGTGGATGCGCGCAAAGGATTTCACGATAACCGCGTGTACCCCAAGGAAGCGAGGCTCCATGGCGGCGTGCTCACGGGAAGAACCTTCTCCAAGGTTCTCTTCACCGAAGACGACGGTGCCAATGCCTTTAGCCTGGTAGGCTTTCGCGGAATCCGGCACAGCTACGTAATCGTTATTTACGAAGTTGAGCACCTTATTGGCCTTATCATTGAAGAAGTTGATGGCTCCCGTGTAACAGTTCTCAGAAATGTTTTC
>CAZTTF010000052.1:0-9918 GCA_964616365.1 uncultured Lewinella sp.
AGCGGACGTTGGCAAAGTCTCCTCCCGTGTCCTGATATCTTAGGACTGTTGCAGATGCATTCCCATCACCTGCTTCGGGGTTTGCGAAGCCTGGGTCAATGAGGCAATCATCTCCGAACCAGGTTGTAATGTCCCCTTGACCTTCAAAGTCATCCTGAATAGTGACTATCTGCCCGAACATGGAAACACTCGCTAACAGGGCAGTACAAAGGGTAAAATAGAATTTCATACGGGTAATTTGAGGGTGTTAAAAAAAACAACCAACGGACACTGTTATAGTTTTGCGAGAGGAGCGATCGGAGCAGCGTTAAAGACTTCGATGGCTAAGAGGCACTCCATGCTACCCCACTACCCCATCGCCATCCATATCCTGACTAAAGATTTTCTCCATCAGCCGAAATAAGTCCGGATGATTGTCCGCAAATGCATGTGGCCGATTAAAGAAATACTCCGCTGCCACCGAAAAGAATTCGGCCTGATTCGTTAGCGCATAGTCATCAATGTCAGATTCATCCCGCTCAATAGCTGCCATGGCCGTACGCATCATCTCTAACCATGGAATGAGGTAGCTATGCTCCAAAAAGTAAGCAGGCACCCCATTTGTTTCTCCGTCTGCCATATCAAGCAAGTGGACAAACTCATGGATACCCGTATTCCCCCGACCAGTTTGTTCAAAGCCCTTTCTCAGGGCTGGTCTCGACAACAGGAGCTTCCCACTCAGATAACCTCCACCAACCATACCCGCGATCCTGCGATCAGCACCTTCAGTAGAAAAATCACCGAACCTGAAAGTATCCTTGTACAACAATACTTCCTTTAGTCTCGGGTAATGATTCCATTGCTTGAACCCAAAGGTTGGAATGATCCCGCTCGCTGCAACGAGCAAGCTGTCATAGTCTGAAACCTCCACGTCCACTCCCGTAACCTTTACTTCCTGTAAGAAACGCTGAATACGCGTTTCAAAGCGGCCTTTCTCGGTGTGGTCAAGTGCCTTGTAGTACCTGACTTTTTTCTCTAGTTGTTTTCGCCAGTCAGAAGGAAACTGTCCCAGGGGCACTTTCTTTTCTGGCTTGAATAACCAATAAATAAAGGCGGCTAACAGCCCGAAAGCAACGATTGCAGCAACTAGGAAATCCATAAAAGGCACTTAATTACCAACGCCCACACCGAAGACCGATGCGGGCGTTGATACTGTGATTAGTATTGACGGCAAAGGGGGGCTAAAGCACCTTTTGTAGGGCGGCTTCAATGGAAGCTGCACCACGCAGACCAACAGCGGCAATCTTACCCTCCCGGTCGATCAAAAACGTCTTTGGAATACCACGAACGCCATAAGTTTGTCCTGCAACGGAGTTCCACTTCGACAGCTCACTTACGTGATACGGCCAAGAGAGTTGGTCCTTAGCAATAGCTGCTAACCACTTACGCTTACCGTTCTCTTTCATAGCAGCAACCTGTTCTGCATTCAACCCAGCAGTACGACGCGCATCCGGGCCATCGAGGCTTACACTGTAGATGGTAAAGCCGTCGTCTTTGTACTTGTCGTACACCTTAACTACGTTCGGGTTCTCACGGCGACAAGGTCCACACCAGCTTGCCCAGAAGTCAAGCAGTACGACCTGTCCCTTAAGGTCAGAAAGCGCATACTCTTTACCGTCCGGGTTAGGCAACTTGATGTCCGGCGCAGGCTGTCCTACTTTAATGAGCTCTGCCGCCATCTGCTGTGCGTAGCGCTGCTCCATTGCCCGGATGTAGTTCGAGTAATTGGCCTTCATGGGGTTGGTATCAGGCAACCGTTCCGCCATAGCCTTCTGAATAGGAATGCCATCCTTGCCAAGTTTGCCAAGGGCGTTATATGCGATAAAAGCAGCCGCTTCGGCGTTGCTGACGTCATTAAGGAGGTCTTGAAGGTCCGTTACTTGAATAGACTCACTGGTAAGACGCTTCATCAGGGTTGCTACTTCGGAGGAAGCCGAGCTTCCTTTAATGGTAAAACCGTACTTGTCGAGCGTAGCGAGATCACCATCAATGTTTACGACATGGTCTCCATCCTCAAGGGCAATCAGAGCACGGCGAGCACCAATTCGCAATTGGTAAGTTCCAGGAGTCAGGCCTTCAACAAATCCGAGCGCAAAATTACCATCAGCATCTATTGGTCCGATAGCGACCTGCTCTTGTTTACCAGCAATTTTTACTTTATCAAGTGCTACCTGAAGGTTAGCGGCATCTGGCAGCGTACCTTTAATCAAGGTACCTTCCGGTTCTCCGGCACATGCACTAAGTGCAGTCAATAGTAGCAGACTAAGAATGTATGGGAAGATTCTTTGCATTGTCTTTTCTTTCAGGAAAGCCTGAGAGGGCTCTTCGGTTTAATATTGAAAGCAAAGATAAAGAAATAATCCTTAAACTACACTTGTAGTTTCGCCAAAATATAGTCGTATACCCCTAGTTTGTTCGGGCGCGGACGCTGGTGCAATGTATTTACCCTTGTAAGGACATTATTGGGGGCCATCCAGACCATATCGAATCTATCATCCGGATGATCCCCAGCAATACTGTAGCTTACTGCTTAGTGAAAATAACGCTGAACTCGCGGGGTTCAACCCCGCAGCCACCGTCAAAGCCGGTGGCAAAGTCAATGAATTTCACCTCAAAAGTGCTGTCATCCATGATGTCGAAAGGAGTAGGTTCCTTTTGCACAGCCTGAATTGACCCGGTTCCACAGCCAGCTCCTGAGTCAATGTTTGAGTGCGTCATGACCGTACAGGCGAAATCCAGAGCAATGTCTCCTGTAGAGAAATTATACCCCGGAACGAGGTAAGTGCCATAGTTGAAAGTACGGCGCGTATCCTGGCCTGAAGGAGCCACAAGGGTAACCGTTCTATTCAATGGCACCCCAAAGGGAGTCACCGGAAGATCGAACAACGGGAATTCGTCGTAAACATATCCGTACTCAATGTCATACTCTCCTACGAAGTTGTCATTATCCAGCGGGCAGCTGGCCACTACATCCCAGTTCCAGATACCGCCGAAGGCGTTGGTAATCGCCGGAGTCGAATTTGCGGAGCTAAATACCCGGCCATCGTTTTTGGTAATCTCTGTACGGAACCTGAAACGGTCACCGGTAAGGACGTCCTCTGCCGCTATACCCAGGAAACCAGCAACCTGAGTAAAGGATATTGCAAGCGTAGTACTGAGGTTTCCGGACTCATCGAAAACTGAGAAATCATCCTGAGAAAACTCAAGGAACTCACGTGTTTCCGTAGTGGCATCTCCGTTATCGGGATTGTTGTCGTCAAAGGAAACCAAGACACGGTAAGATGCAATGTCCGTTCCTCCGTTACCGTCAACAAAGTCTACAAAGTGCTCGTAGGTAGAGGTACCAAGGTTGTTCAGGTCATAGGATCCGGAACGGATCTCTTGCAGGCGGGGAAAAGCACCAAGTGGTAACCCACCGTCAAAATTGATGATTGGGCCTGCCTCCGGATCAGTACATCCGGACATGAGGATTAAGGTCCAGGCCATGAGGCCTAGAAAAGGAAAGTAAAGGTGTCGCATGTAAAATAAGTTTGGGAGTTACCAGCTTGTCGCCCTGCGACGACAAGCTGGTGTACTACCCGTTTGAATGAGTAATTTGAATCCTGAGGGTAGCTAAAAAACAAGCAAACTACCGCTCTCAAGTGTACTGACTCAGTACTTATCCCTAACGTTAGATAAGAAGGTAGTTTTTTTCAAAAAAGGGCTTTCACGGTCTTCCTGCCCTCAACACGGCACCTGCGCACGCGCCCTTAATTCTGACTAAGATCCTGTCAATCAGCCATCGCTATTACCATCGAAACATCCTCTTTCTACCTCCGCTCCTCTACTCTAACCTGTTTTAGACTCCTGCAGCTACATCGGGTGCTGTAAGCGACGCCCAGGTTTTCTCCAGTTGTTTGATCTTGACTTTATCACCAGCCTGCATCAGGATATTTCTGACGGCATTATAGGCTGAATCAAGGGCCCCAACAATCCACCCGTGGTGGACAGAGCAGCACTCGCCCGCAAAATTCAGGCAGCCATTAAACTCGGGCGTAAGCAGCGTCGGATACAGGGTTTTGAACTGCCCGGGAGCGAAGAGCGCAAAAGCGCCTCCATTGGCGTGATTATCCCAAAACCAGGTTTTGGTCGTCACCTCCGGGTCGTAGCCGGCAAAGGCCTTATAGACGTCAATTTCTGGATAGAGATACTGAATGCCTTTGAGGCACTCGTTTACCCGTTCTTTGTCGGTCAATGCTCCCATGCGCTCTGCATCCTGTGCCCAGCAGTAAATCTGCAAAACACCCTGTTTGGCCTGATAACCATAAGATGGATAGACAATCTGCCGGTTAGACCTGTCGGAGGTTCCAACGCCCAATCCCTTGTTCTGCCGATTACCCAACTTGGCCCAAAACTGGGTCTTGAAGGTAAGAAAGGCTTTGAACGAAGGCATATAGTTACATTCTCTTATTGCCCGTGCTTTTGGGAAAGACAAATTGTCAAAGAAATTATGCTTCAGGTCACCATTCAGGTAGGCCCCATTGGGTAGTGTACTGATCACAAATGGGAATTCCTTCTGCATGGTTCCCCGGTCATTTTTGATTGTTACACGCATTCCTCCTTTACGGTAAAAGAGTTTTGGGTCATACGCTACGCCGGTCACCCGGTGGTTGAGAAACACTCTCTCTTTATGGGTAGATGGCTTTCCTGCTATTGGTGGAATAGCGTCAGCGGGCGGCACCGAAGCCGGGGGCTTCGCCCCCGCCGTAAGGTTATCAGGTGAATAGCCCTGCTTACCGTTTTCTCCGGGAATCATGCCAATCAACTGTTGTGCTCGATATCCATCTTCAGGGAGCACTCCCTGGTCCAGGTTCAGCACCTGTAGGCAGGCTTCGGGAAAGTTTTGCATCCCCTTATCTACCGTAACCATGTAGATCTGGTCGTCTTTCTTATCGTAGGGATTGAGGCTTCCCGTCCAATCGTACACCGCCAGCACCATTTCCACAAAGGAAACTGAATACATCCCCGTACCGACATTCATTGTTTCCAGGTAGCTGGTAACATTGTAGGAAAGGTGATCGGATTTCTTACCCATTTTCGGGTCATAGTATTCTCCCAGATCACCTAGTTTGAAAACATTCGTGAGGTAGGCCCACATCGAATAGTTATCGTACTGCATGAGATAAGTGAAACCCTCTTCAAAAGAGGTGTTAATCTTTTCCAAGAATGGCGCATTGACCTTATCTAGAATCTTGTTAACAGGCAAGTATTCGTTTCCTTTCTTGTCCTTCACTGGGGTTACCCAAACCATTGGTAAGTCCCCGCCATGGTCTACGCCAAAATTCAGCGGGTTAAGAGCAGCATCTTTTGCCTCAATGGGAGCCTCCATATTGTTGTACCGGAGGCGTTGCACATCAGAGTTGTAGTAGAACTTACGCCATTTTACGAGATACTCCTCCAGCTTGTTGCGCTTGAGTACGGCATTAAGACACAGTGCTAAATGCTGTACGGGTAACATATCGTAGGAGAACTGGGGAATACGCATACCTCCTACCTCACCGTAAAGGCCGGCTTTGTTTTTGTCACTGGCATCGTAATCCGTGGAGTACCAGGTGTCAATTCTCCCGCCAACACGCTCAGACGCCTCAAATATCTCGCAATCAATCCCTAAAGATTGTAACATCAGGCCGGCATACATGCCGGCAAAGCCACCTCCGATGATGCCAATCGTTGTTTTATCAAGGGGATCCTTAAGCTTGGTCAATAGCTTTTTCGACACCTTCTGAGCACGTTGTTCCCTGAGTTGCTCCTGGTATTGCTCTCCGTGGTGCTTGATGATAAAATCTGAAAAAGCCTTTTTGACGGAGCCAGAAGTAGCTCTCGATTTCGCAGATGAAGCCTTTTTCTTACCGCTTAAAGGTTTAGGATTGCCAGACAGATAGCTCATGAGAATTGGGTTTGGTTAGTACCCAACAAATATAGCCGCTCCGGCATATGCCTGGAATGCGTACAACTACCTGAATTGAACGTGATAATGCCTGGTTTGCCAGTAAAGCTGACGTCCTGCTGGCTATAACCATTAAAGAACAAGTGCCACAGAGGTCACTCCTGAGAAGCACTTCCTACTCCTCAAGAATGGCACCAAGGGTAAGTTTGTGCATGACCATCCATTCGGCTAGGTCCCCCCAGTTATCTCCATCGACTACAATGTCCATTCCTTCCACACGACCGAGAACAGTAAACCCGATTCCTTGCTCATTCAGGAAGTCTTCCAGCGCCGCAGCATTTGACTCATCAGTGGTCACTACCGCTCGGCTTTGGCTCTCGCCAAAGAGGAATGCATCCTTCCGGAAGGCGGGATCAGTGGTCATGGTAAAGCCGTGACCACCTTCCATAGCAGACTCAACAACGCTCTGGAACAGACCGCCATCACTGACGTCATGTACCGACTTAACCAGCTCGGCACGGATCAGGCCGTGGATGGCTTTTTGGAAGGCTTGCTCTTCCGCTAATTCGAAGCGTGGAGCAGGGCTCTGCTCGATGCCGTGAACGCGACGCAGGTACTCACTGGAAGCAATGTCATTGTGGGCATCGCCAACGAGGTAGATCACGTCTCCATTATCCTTGAAGCCAAGGGTGGTCTGGTGCTTAAGGTCTTCCATAACTCCCAGCATACCGATGGTAGGCGTAGGGTATACGGGCTCTACCCTACCGTCTTCGTACTGAGACTGGTTGTAGAAGCTCACGTTACCTCCGGTTACCGGCGTGCCGAAGGCACGACAAGCATCTCCCATTCCCTTAATCGCATTAACGAATTGGTAGAAAGCCTCCTTGTTGTAGGGATTACCGAAATTAAGACAGTTCGTGATAGCGACGGGCTCGCCACCGGAACAAACAATGTTTCGGGCGGCTTCAGAAACCGCGATCATAGCTCCCTTATAAGGGTCAGCATAAACGTAAGCGCTGTTACAATCGGTGGTAACTACGAGGGCTTTGTCTGTTCCCTTGACGCGCACGAGCGCGGCATCAGAAGCCATGTTCTCCGACATGCTGTTAGTGCGTACGGTTCCGTCGTATTGATCGGTTACCCATTGCTTGGAAACGAGGCTTGGACTAAGGAAAGTCTTGCGGGCTGCTGCCTGGATATCTTCAGGGACTTCTATGTCATCCATGCTGAAGGCATCGATTTTGTCCATGTACTTCGGCCGGGCAGTTTCCCGCTCGTAGACCGGTGCACCGCCGCCCAGTACGAGTGGCTCAGAAGGTACGTCTGCGACCAGTTCTCCACCTGCATAGAAATGCAATCGACCAGTGTCCGTTACTTCTCCGATGTGCTCACATTCCAGATCCCACTTGTCAAAGACAGCGAGGAGTTCTTCTTCCATTCCCTGCTTGCAGACGATCAACATCCGTTCCTGACTCTCACTGAGGAGAATCTCCCAGGGGGCCATATTGGCCTGGCGGGTGGGCACTTTGTCGAGGTCGATCCGCATACCGGTACCAGACTTTGCTGACATCTCGGAAGTAGAACAGGTGATACCTGCAGCACCCATATCCTGCATACCAACTACGGCTCCGGTAGTGATTACTTCAAGGCTGGCCTCGAGGAGGAGCTTCTCCTGGAAAGGATCACCTACCTGAACCGCAGGAAGATCTTCCGCACTGTCTTCCGTCAGGTCAGCAGATGAGAAGGTAGCGCCGTGGATACCATCTTTACCCGTAGCAGACCCGACGATGAAGACCGGGTTACCCGGGCCATCTGCGGAGGCAGATACTGTTTCACCGTGCTTTACGATACCGACAGACATGGCATTAACGAGGATGTTCTGATTGTAGCTTGGGTGGAAGTACACCTCTCCTCCTACTACTGGAACACCAAAGCAGTTACCATAGTCTCCGATACCAGACACCACACCGGACACCAGGTGCTTGGTATGGGGTAGTTCGGGGTCTCCGAAACGGAGGCTGTTCAGCGAGGCAATAGGACGCGCGCCCATCGTGAAAATATCCCGGTGAATACCACCAACTCCGGTGGCAGCACCCTGATAGGGCTCCAGTGCGCTGGGGTGGTTGTGGCTTTCGATTTTAAAGGCACAGGCTAGCCCGTCACCAATATCTACCAGGCCGGCATTCTCTTCACCGGCGCCAACGAGTAAACGCTCACCATCGCGTGGCAGTGTTTTAAGCCACATGATGGAGTTTTTGTAGGAACAGTGCTCCGACCACATTACCGAGAAAATACTGAGTTCGTTGAAGTTGGGTGTCCGCCCCATGATCTCCACGACCTTATCATATTCCTCCGCCGTAAGGCCGAGATTCTTTGCTACTTCAACGTCTACTTTGATATCAGTGGCTGCCGCCATGGGGAGGATGTTTTTGGTAAGCGGCAAAGTTAGTCAAATAGTGGAATAGTTAAGGAGTAAATGGTCAAGTAGTGAGTAGTCAAATAGTCAAGCAGTAATTAGTCAAATAGTCAAGTAGTGAGTAGTCAAATAGTCAGGGAGTTGGGGGCTGGATGGACAATTGCGCGCAAACCTACCTTGCCCTGGTTCAGATTGCCAGCACCTGCGGCCGCGCCAAATTTCAACTATTGCTTATCTGAATGCGCAAAGGATTCATAAAAGCGTACTAGACGTTTTGATTCCCTATCCAACCACGAAGAAGAAAGTGGGCCTACTGCCTCTACTCCCTTTAGTACCCCTTTCTGATATTTTAGTATCGACAGGAGTTTTCCTGACTCTTTTGGCTTACTAAGCCGGAGCAAGGGTGAGTAAATCTGCCAGTTGCCATGTCGCTTTCCGTTAACAAAACCACCACTCAACACAGCGACCTCGTAGAGCGAGTCCAATGGCCCTGCCAACTGGCTTGCGGACAGTGTTCCTGCAGCTTCTTGTAAGTCTTCGAGAATGCACTTTTCACTAAAGTAGGAGCTGAGACTCCTCTCTGCCATCAATTTGCGTTGACATGCGGTTAATTCTAGTCTCGGCAATCCTTCGAACGGCTCCCCTTGGTAGAGATAGATAAGGTAAGTCTGGTCCAATTCAGGCCGGAAACCACAGGCGCCGCCGCTGTTAGGAGATCTGAAGACGGTCTTTCCGGGCGTCATTTTGCCCTTAAAGGCTGAAATTACCTCACCCGAAACCAGATTGAATCCGTAGTTTTTCGCCCAAGCTGCATCGGAATCATCTTTAGAGCTGGCATTTTCTGCGGCTGGCCCATGGAAGCGTACTTCCACCACATCGTACGCCTGATCGTAGGTCATCAGATTGAAGGAACTGGAATGACTACCACAAGAACAAGCTAGGATGGCTCCTGGCAAAATTGTCAACAACAAGCAAAGTAGTAGTTGCAGCTTCATTGGGGTACTTTGCAGCTAAGATGCTGATATTAGATAGAATGTTGTATTGACCTTAAAGCAAGGCAATTACGGAAGCATATCTAGTATCTTTATTTACTCTAAACCCTAAAACATGTCCCGCCTGCCCCTGCTCCTTTTGCTCTTCATAGAGATCATATCTTGCGGACTCACAAGATTATGCGCCCAGCCCCAGACAGACCCTCTCCATACAGAAGTTAACCTACAACCTATACTTGATGACTACAGCTCGAGGCTGGCGACCGCTATGAAAGAAGGACAGTTTGCAGTGGCGGAGCAGCTAAGGGATTCGATGCAATTACTCGTTCTAGGAGAAGTAGTCTCGCCTAGTTACCTGGTGGATAGAAATGACCAGGTATGGAACCTTGGGGTACTGGAGCTTCCTTTTGTTGTCTACACCTTTTACTGGGGGTGTCGTATCTGCGAGACCTTTACGAAAGCGATAAATACTGTTGCCGATGAGTACGCAGATGAGGTAATTACTTTTGTGTTATTACCTCGTCCTGATGCGGAGGCTACCTATC
>CAZTTF010000053.1:0-24543 GCA_964616365.1 uncultured Lewinella sp.
TTCGAACAGTTCACCCGTGGCGCCCGCTATTCCGGGCGCCGGCATGCCGGTACCCTGCAACTGGCCACTAATGGCTGGCGGATAAACGGAGCTGCAAGTGTACTGGACAGTGAAGCAGAAGATGGTAACGGCAGCTTTCGCCGGCCTAGCCTAAGCATCAATAAGACGTTCGCAGAACTTGGTGGCTGGACGCTGAAGACGGAGTATCAGGGAGAACGCTCCGTACGGAGTGCGGCAGGTACTGATACCCTTTCACCGCTCTCGTTCCAGTTTGATCGGTATTCCGGCGGTCTGGATGCTCCCGGAAACGAAAACTACCGTTTTGGTTTCAGTGCAACGCAACGCACTGATCTTTTGCCCCGGGCTACGGAGTTGGTGACCGCAACCCGGGCCAGGGAGATTGCTGCGCAGGGGAATTATACCGCCGGAAGAAATGTCCAAATAGGTGGAAATTTTACTTTTCGTGACCTGGATATTGCTGCTGCAGACCTTGCTAACGATACGCCGAATAGGACATTTTTGGGGCGCCTTGACCTACGGGCCTCTGCCGTGAAAAGAAGTTTACGAACCCAGACAACCTACCAGGTAGGTAGTGGGCAGGAGCCCCGGGTTGATTTTCAGTACCTCTACGTCGGGCCTGGTCAGGGGCAATACATCTGGCAAGACAGTCTTTATAATAACGACGGGCGAATCCAGCCGAATGAAATGGAGATTTCTCCCTTTCCGGACATTGCTGATTACGTCCGGGTCTCGGTATTCAGCAATGAGTTTATCCGGACCAACAACGTCGCTTTAAACCAGAAGCTGAACTGGGACTTTGGTCGCCTTTGGAAAGGGAAAAAAGGGATCCGGAAATTCCTGCGCAAAATCGGACTTAACAACAGTCTGCAGATTGACCGCAAGACCCGTGAATCTCCGGACATTCAATCCTGGAACCCCCTGCAATTAGCCATTGCTGACTCCAGTCTGGTGGCCCTGAACCTGGCCCGTCGGCACGGACTGTTTTTTAACCGGGCGAGCCCGCGTTATGATATCCAACTGAGTAATACGGACCGGCGAAACCGCCGGGTACTGACCACGGGCTTCGAGTCTGGCCGGCAAGAGGACTGGACCTTGCGCTTTCGGTACCGCCCGAATGACCAGCTGAGCCTGGAAGCGGCCGGCGTGAACGGCCGGCGCGAAGCTGACTCCGAGTTTTTTAACAACAAGGATTTTTCTATTCTTCAGCAGCGCCTCGAACCAAGCATCAACTGGCAGCCTGGCGAACTGCGGCTAGTGACGGGCATCGTGGTGGGTAATGAAGAGAATAGGCTACCCGCTGGCAACGGAGAACGCATTAACCGCCTGGAGTTTCAGTTTGAGGGCAATTACAAAAACTGGCTGACCACCCGCTTTCGCTGGGTGGAAATCGACTTCGCCGGTGACCCGCGATCGCCAGTTGGTTTTGCCCTGCTTCAGGGCCTTCAGCCCGGGAGGAACTTGTTGTGGAATGTTGGCGCTACGCGCCAATTGGGGCAGTACCTGCAACTGACCCTGAGTTACGAAGGGCGACAAACAGGCAATGCCCGCACGGTGCATGTAGGGCGGGCGGCGGTGCAGGCGTTTTTCTAGGGAGATGGCATTGATCGCTTTAATGGGTACTACATATTCTGCGCTGTTCAATGCCTAAAGCCACTTAATCAAACACATCACCAAACCATCATCCACCTTTACGAAGTCACCGTATTTTATGGGAGTGGAGTCTCGGGTCAGGCCTAGCCCATCCGGAACATAACCCCGCTTAATGTATAATATCTGGGCGGCACCATAATCCTGATACACACCAAAACCAATGCCTGCGTATTTCGCGACCTGCTTGATTCTGCGCTCAGCTTCGTCCATAAGGCAAGTGCCAATGCCCTGCCGCTGGTATTTTTTTAGCACGTTGAAATCTACGATTTCAGGTATTCCTTGCTCCCGGAACGGGCGATAGTCTGATTGCCATTTTACGGTGAGGTACCCCGCAAAACATCCGTCGATCTCCGCGATAATTACATCGCGCTCGCCATTTTCCTGATATCCCAGGTAGCGCTCGTATTGGGCGACGGGCTTATCCCAACCCTGTTCCAGAAAAGCTTTGTGGATGCTATGGCAATCTGAGCGGGTGATTTTACGAAGAACAGGCGAGGTCGGCATGGATACTTATTCTGTTTGCTTGTAGCGGATTAAGCAGCGTGGCGGACCTGGAAGTTGCAGGAACCTCCGCTTTAGGCGAGGTATCAGATGTAGGAATAGGGTTCCTTGCCCCTCGGCTTCGCTGGGGGGGAGTAAATCCCTCAAATTCCCGTCGTGCCGCAGGCACGACGGTATGAATCACTGGGCACCGGTCTTCGAGTACATTCGACTACGCTCAGTGGAGTCCGGAGCCGAGGAGGCCGACAGCCACCCTTACATCTGGTACATCCCTCCGCTTTAAGTATTTTTCGATCTCCCGAACAGACGGGATACCTGATAGAGAAGGTAGATAACGATTGGGGTTACGAAGATGCCGTAGGTTAATCGCCAGAACCATCTCATCGCCATCTGTCCTCCCTGAAATGTAGCCCTTTCGGTAAAAGTGAAGGATAAGTTTCCCGCAAGGAGGTAGGAGATCGGTACCCAAAGTAGGGCGAGCAGTAAGATGAATTTTAAGCTAAGGGATAATAGTTTATTGAACTTAGCTTTAGGTTCCCTGAATTCCTTTACTCCCAGGTAGAAGCTCAGAGAAAAGGCGATTAAGCCTGCCCAGGTAATGAAAGTTCCTAATGGAATTGAGTTGGAGCTATCGACTGGTAACGTTAGCAGTGATGATCCCGTCATCAGTAGGAGGCAGCTGGAAGTAGCAATGATAATCATCAACAATAGCCAGGTCTTTCTATTACGCATAGTGTTACCGTCTGTTTTTGCCAAGGTAAATAACGTTCAATGTTCTATGCGTTGTTTTCGCAGGAAGAAGCCTACGGATTAAATGGCATTTTGTCAAAATTACTTGCTTCGGGAGACGTGATTAGGTTGTGTTTAAAGGCCGAAGTAGCGTAAAAACGGTGGTGGCGATAACAGCGAGTAAGCGCGCATTTCCTGAGAAAAAGGGACGGAAATTCTCAAACCTCTGCGGATCAAGTATATTAGCGTCCCGACAGTATCAAATACCCCAAAGTAACCAATATGGCCTCTGTAGACATCGAAGCCTTAAACGCGCAAATTCAGGCTGATTCCGAAGTGATCCAGCGTATCCGTCAGGAAACGGCTAAGGTCATTGTCGGTCAGGTATACATGATTGATCGTCTGTTGCTTGGCTTATTGAGTAAGGGGCACATTCTTTTGGAAGGCTTGCCGGGACTTGCAAAAACGCTGGCCATAAATACGCTCTCAAAAACGATCAGTGCGGAGTTCAGCCGGATTCAGTTTACGCCGGATCTTTTGCCAGCGGATATCGTCGGTACCATGATTTACAATCAGAGTGTAAATGATTTTACTGTCCGTAAAGGGCCTGTATTCGCTAACTTCGTTTTGGCGGATGAGATCAACCGGGCTCCGGCAAAAGTCCAGTCCGCATTGCTCGAAGCAATGCAGGAGCGGCAGGTCACCATCGGAGACGAGACATTCAAGCTCACGGAACCTTTCCTGGTACTTGCTACCCAAAACCCCATTGAGCAGGAAGGTACCTACCCGCTCCCCGAAGCGCAGACGGACCGTTTCATGTTGAAGTGCACCATCGGCTACCCTACGCGTGAAGATGAGCGTGAGATCATGCGCCGGAACCTTTCGCAGGGATTCGAGCAGGTGAATGCAGTGGCAACAACTGCTGAGATCCTTAAGGCGCGTGATAGCGTACGGGATATTTACATGGATGATAAGATTGAGCGCTATATCATTGACATCGTCTTTGCAACGCGTGAACCCGAGGCCTACCGGCTCGGTGATCTCAAACCGCTTATTTCCTTTGGTGGTAGCCCCCGGGCGAGCATTAACCTGGCAAAGGCCGCAAAAGCACATGCTTTTCTCGAAGGCCGTGGTTACGTCACTCCGGAAGATGTCCGGGAAATCTGTGAAGACGTTTTACGTCACCGTATCGGCTTAACCTACGAGGCGGAAGCCGAGAATATCAAGCAGGAAGACATCATTGCCCGCGTTCTGAACGTGGTTGAGGTACCGTAACCTTTCCGTTCACAGTTTGCCTCTAAACAGTTACTTAAACATAGTACCTCTCAGTGGTTGCTACAGAATTACAGCGCCTCTAGATGAGGTATTGCAGGAACAAGGCATACTGCGTTCTTACATCGGACAAACAGTTCCGGGGGGATTGCAGCATCCTGTAAGTGCTTGCGGAACACCCTGAACCTAAAGCTTGCAACTTCTCTAAAATTTGGAATCAAGCTACTTCGCTTCAGTGGTTGCGGACACTTCGCACTGTTTTATGGAAGAGGTAGTGCTTCAGGTCAACAATCTCCCGCGGTTAACTGTCCTTTCTACGCTTGTAAACCCCCAAAAGAATATTGATGCAAGACGTAAAGAAAATTATTGAAGCTGCCTGGGAGCAGCGGGAGTTGCTCCAGGAAGTACAAACCCAGGAGGCTATCAACGCCGTTATTGAAGAACTGGACAAAGGTCGGCTCCGCGTGGCAGAGCCACTGGCCGATGGCAGTGGCTGGCAAGCCAATGAGTGGGTGAAAAAAGCCGTAGTGCTTTACTTCCCCATCCGGAAGATGGAAACAATCGAAGTCGGCCCGTTCGAGTTTCACGATAAAATGGCTTTGAAGAAAGATTACGCCAGCCAGGGAGTGCGGGTTGTTCCGCACGCAATTGCGCGCTACGGCGCCTACCTGGAGAAAGGGGTAATCATGATGCCAAGTTACGTCAATATTGGCGCCTGGGTTGGCAGTGGTACAATGGTGGATACCTGGGCTACTGTTGGTAGTTGTGGGCAAATCGGCCGTAATGTCCACCTCAGTGGTGGTGTCGGAATCGGTGGTGTCCTGGAACCTTTGCAGGCAACACCTACAATTATTGAGGATGATTGCTTTATTGGTTCACGCTCAATCGTAGTAGAAGGTGTACGTGTTGGTAAAGAGGCGGTACTAGGTGCTAATGTAGTATTGACAAAGAGTACCCGCATCATTGATGTTACCGGCGCTGAGCCCGTAACCCACCGGGGTTACGTGCCACCACGGTCCGTTGTGATTCCTGGAAGTTATACCAAATCATTTCCCGCAGGAGATTACCAGGTAAGCTGTGCGCTCATTATCGGTCAGCGTAAAGAGAGTACGGACAAGAAGACAAGCCTCAACCAGGCCCTGCGTGAACATGACGTTGCCGTTTAATCGGTAAACTTTACCTGCAGTTCCTCCGAGAACAATTAGCTAGGCATAATTAGCAGAACCAAAAAAAGCGGTACCAGACATTCGTCCGGTACCGCTTTTTAGCGTGTAGAAGTAGGAGCCAGATTACTTGCTCGCTTCCAGCATTTGGATGTACTTATCAGCAGAGCCAGCTTCAGGGCTTTGCGCGAAATCACGCTTGAGGCGCTTAAAGGCATCGAGTGCTTCAGCGTTGTTGCCTTGGTTACGGTACAGCAATGCCAGCTTATTGAGGTAGTAGCCTCCGGTTACAAAGTTGTCTCCGGCAGCATCAATGGCTTTCTTGTAGTTAGCCATAGCACCATCGAAGTCACCAGTTTCGCTCTGTGCGTCACCAATAATGCCGAACTTCATTGCCTCCAGCATAGTACCGTTAGCATCAAAGTCTTCCATGTAACTGATGGCAGCGTCGTAGCGGCCAACGTTGAGGTAACTCACAGCTGCGTAGTAGTGGGCAAGGTTGCCAGAAGGAGTGTTGCCGTACTGGTCGATGATGTCGACAAAACCAAGTTCGCCCGGATTAGGGTTAACGAGTGCCCGGTTAAAGCTGTCACGCTCAAATTCAACCTGCGCAGTCTGTAAAGAAGCCGCAGCATCCTGCTCGGCTGGCTTAACCACAAAGGTTTGGTATACGAAGTACGCAATTACAAGTGCCGCGAGACCAAAGACCACACCGAGGATAAGGGTTTTGTTACGCTCAAAGAAGTCGAGACCCTGGTCGCGTACTTCAACAATGTCAACGAGTGTTTCGTCTCCTTCTGCTACGGTACCGCCTACATTACCTCGGGTCCGGCCCGTATTTGGCGTACCGGATGGGCGACGGCCAATGTTATTCTTTCTTGCCATTTTATCTAAATTTAAGAAGCCCCGAACTTGCCGGGGCCACTAAAGCGAGCGCAAAGATAATGAATACGGGGATAATGAAGAGCTGATGCGCTTTTTTGATGTGTCGGAGACGAAGTTGCCAGTAATTAGTTGCTACCTTGGAGAATGCTGGCTGGCTAAACCCCTAATCTTATGACCCAAGAAGATTTTTTAGATGCTTACGCAAAAATAAGCCCTTGGTTAGCCAGGATCTCTTTTGCTGTTTCCCTATACTTCGCTTATCTCACCATTAATCCAGCATCTTTTTGGGGCTGGTTAATGATCCCTTTTCTGGGGCTTTTCTTTTTTGTTATACTTGAAAAGGCTACCCAGTATTTTGAAAACATCTTCTCATGAAAGTCTACGTCTCTAAGCGCGTTATAAACGGGGCTGCTCCTGGCGTGGCGGTTGTTGTTTCGGGAAACTGGGTTGTCATTAGCCATGAAGATCGAAGAGAAGTTGATAGCGACCGAGACTCAGGTCTTTTTGAAGTAGAAACTTCTTTTTTCTTAGAAGCCCATCCGGAATTTAGCGCTGCTTTAGATACCGCACGCAATGCGAGCTTACACGTCGATGAAATAACCGGACAGGTCAATATCAATACCAACCATAAAGCTGCTGGATTCATCACGGATTTCTCCGCTACAGCTTCCCATCAGGCCAACCTGAAAGTTGGTTGGTGGGCTATCGTGAAAGGCAAACCAGGATACCTCAAGAAGACTATTCTCATAACTGCCCTGATGCTAACCTTATGCATCTTCGTTTCCTGGTTGTTCCTCTTCTACTTTTTCCGGATAATGGTAATGGCCATTATCGTGATCCAATCAGAGTATAATGGTTTGCTAAGAGGAGATTTGAACCCAGGCATAGTTGTTAGTGCAAAGCCTCTCCGTATGGCAATACTAACTAACTTAACCAAAGGGTATGGTACTGGGGAGTACCCCATCTTGCGGGTAGTGGATTTGCCACTGCCCAAAAAATACCAAAAGGTAGGTTGCAAAATACCTTGTGCAGGTAGCTACAATGATATTGATACCGAGCTAAACAAGCCCTACTGGGATTTCTATGACGTACAGCCTCTGGTCAATTTTACGGACATTGCCACCATTGCAATGAAGCGCTATGAAATTCCACAGTACTACTGGGATGACTTGTATAAATCATGTGAAAAACTACCCGATAATCCTTCTATTGGTTTTTACACCCTCAGGGACAGGGATAATAGCTGGAATGAGCAAGATTACCTAAGGTTCTACGACCGTAAAGCAAGGACTTATGGAGACGATGGTACCCGAACTTCTGCTGACGACCCACCCAGAGACATAGGTCAGTAAAGGTTATCACTCGTGCAGTGTGGTGAGGCTTACAATTTCCCCCTTCCACTGCCTTTTCGTCTTTCAGTCAGCACCTGCGGCCGCGCCCATGCTTGACCATCCTTCCGTCATTTTATTTAGACCGCATAAAAATAGAAGGACTTTCTCCTATCTTTACGGCAATCAATTTTTCCTGATTATGCCCTTCCCCCGTACCACCGCAGCTATCAACTTTACCGTCGGAATGTCTGGCGTTATCGAAAGGTTCACCAACGAGAACCTTGCCGGTAAGTTGTTGGATATCGGTGTCCGCCCGGGCTCTATGCTGCGCATTATCAGGAAAGGACCTTTTGGCGGGAGCTGGTACGTCAAGATTGACCGCCACTGCATCGCCCTGCGCAAGCAAGAGCTCGCCTGCATCATGATCAAGTAAGTACTTGTGCTGAATCAACCACCCGTAATTGGCCTGGTAGGCAATCCTAACAGCGGAAAATCCTCTTTATTCAATCTTTTGACTGGTCTGCGGCAGCGGATCGGCAATTTTCCCGGTGTTACCGTGGAGAAAAAGTCAGGAGTGTTGGAACTGGACAATGGCCTGCAGGCCGAGCTTGTCGACTTTCCCGGAGCCTACAGTTGTTACCCCACCAGCCTTGATGAGCGGCTGGTAGTACAGGAACTTACCAACCCTAAAGGCGACCTCTTTCCCGACGCGATCGTCTACGTTGCCGACGTCACCAAACTGGATAAGCACCTATTGCTTTTTACCCAGCTGCGTGACCTGGATCTGCCGATGATTCTGGTCCTTAATATGGCGGACCTGATTGAAGAAACCGGCATCGCCATTGATCTTCCTCGCCTGAGCAAGAAACTCGGCGTTCCGGTAGTGAAAGCCAGTGCTCGTGCTGGCGAAGGTGCCCGCGAACTGAAGCAAACAATTGCTGATCTCCTGGCAGACCCGCTGGCCTACCGGCCAGAAGAGCCATTCTACGAACCGGGTGCTCGTGCTCGTGACGTTCTTACCGAACTGCGGCAGGAATTACCCGCCAGGAACGATTACCATGCCCTCTTGCTGACCCACCATGCCAGTTGGCTAAAGCACATCCCGGAAGCAACTCGCCATCAGGTGCAAAACGCCCGGGTGAAACACGGTTTCCACAGCTTGAAGGCGCAGGTAGAAGAAACCATGGAGCGCTACGATAGCTTTGAACCCATTGTGCGTGATAGCATTCGCCGGGCAGGAGACAAGGCTTCCTTTAGCGATAAGGTTGACGATATCCTGACGCACCGGCTTTTTGGGCCCCTCATCTTCGTGGTCATCATGACTTTCCTGTTCCAGGCACTATTTGCCTGGACGGGCTGGCCGATGGACGGAATTGAATGGTTCTTTGAAACGCTGGGGACTAGCATCCGGGAAAACCTGGCGGAAGGTTGGTTAACAGACTTGTTGGTTGACGGTGTCATTGCCGGACTGGGGGGCGTTCTGGTCTTTGTCCCGCAAATTGCGGTCCTATTCCTGTTCATCGCCATCCTGGAAGAAGTTGGCTACCTGGCGCGGGCCGCGTTCATGTTCGACAGCCTGATGCAGCGCTTCGGGTTGAATGGACGTTCGGTGGTGGCGCTGATCAGCGGGCACGCCTGTGCTATTCCTGCCATCATGAGTACGCGAACGATTGCGAACTGGAAAGAGCGCTTGCTAACCATCCTGGTCACACCGCTTACCTCGTGCTCCGCAAGAATTCCTGTCTACGTAATCCTGATCAGCTTCGCGGTGCCCGAAAAAACCGTTGGCGGCTTCGGCCTGCAGGGGCTGGCGTTTGCCGGACTTTACTTCCTCGGTATTCTCGCAGCAATGCTCTCAGCACTTGCCTTTAAACTAGTTCTCAAAACACCAGAGCGGAGCTTCCTGATGTTGGAGATGCCCGAGTACCGTAGCCCGGTCTGGCGTAATGTCGGCATCACTGTATGGCAAAAGGTCAAGACCTTTATTGTGGAAGCCGGACAAATTATCCTTCTGATCAGCATCATCCTGTGGGGGCTCTCGAGCTACGGTCCGTCAAGTGCGATGGAGCGGGCGCAGACGCAGGTGCAACAAACGGTAGAAGAGCAAGGACTGGATGAAGACGCAGCTGCCGACCTACTGGCCGGCGAGCTCCTCGAAGCCAGCTATGCCGGACATATCGGTAAATTCATTGAGCCTGCTATTCGTCCGCTTGGCTATGATTGGAAAATCGGTATCGCCCTCTTTACCAGTTTTGCTGCTCGCGAGGTCTTCGTCGGAACCATGGCAACTATCTACTCGGTCGGCTCTGCCGACGATGAGTTGCGCATCAGGGACCGAATGGCGGAGGAAATCAACCCCGTCACCGGCCAACCGGTCTATAACCGGGCCACTGCCTGGAGCTTGCTGGTATTCTATGTCTTTGCGATGATGTGTATGTCCACACTCGCGGTAACCAAAAGGGAGACCGGCGGCTGGAAATGGCCCGCCATCCAGTTTACTTTCATGACGGTAATGGCCTACGTTAGCGCGATGGCGGTGTACCAGATATTGGCCTGAAAACGGGTGGGCCTGATACTGGTTCATAAAGATAAGTTTCACATAATCAAACATATGCGTGTTGGAGGAGGTACCAATAGGTAAAACCAACAGCATGAAAAACTATCTTTCTTTCCCCCTGACTTTTCTTTTTTTGTGTCTGGTGCTGCTCAGCCCGGCCTGTAATACCAGTAAAGCCGTACAAGGCGGTGCCGCAGGTGGCGCCCTTGGTGGTGTGATTGGAGGCGCCATCGGTAAAAAGAGTGGGGATGGCACTAAAGGTGCTATTATTGGAGGTGTGATTGGCGGTACTGCCGGCGCCATAATTGGAGATTATATGGATCGTCAGGCAGAAGAAATTGAGGAAGAAATTCCGGGAGCCCGCGTCGAAAAAGTAGCTACCGTAGGTGCAGACGGTGAACCGGTCACCGATGAGATTATCGTAACTTTTGACTCTGGTGTTCTCTTTGGTTTCGATAGTTACCGTTTGAATAATAACAGTAAGAATGAGCTCGACCGGATGGCAAATGTATTCGTTAAATACCCCGAAACTGACATCACCATCGCCGGATATACTGACAGTAAAGGAGCCGCTGCTTACAATAGAACCCTGAGTGAACAACGAGCCGCTGCTGTAGCTGACTACCTCGCTCAACGCGGGATTAGCCGTAGCCGGATGATTACCCGTGGTTACGGTGAAACGAACCCCGTAGCAACGAACGAGACGGAAGCTGGCCGTGCTGAGAATCGTCGCGTGGAAGTTGATATCAAAGCCAACGAAAGTCTCCGTCGTCAGGCAGAAGAAGAGACGAAAGGCAGAAAATAGTGGCTGCTCTTAAGCTTTAATGTGCGAAGGTATTACTCCCTGTCGGGGGGTAGTACCTTCTCTGCTTTTATGGTTGTACGAAAAGTTAATAGTTCTTTGGAGCTACACTTTATTTAACCGGATAGACCGTTGATCGCTTTATTTCATGCAACACAAAGGTGCTTTTGATCTGGGCCACATTGGGTAAGGCCGCTAATTTACCAGAAGAAAATCGATGGTAAGCGTTCAAGTCTGAAACAACAACTTTGAGGAGGAAGTCATTCGCTCCTCCCATCAGGTAGCATTCCAGTACTTCGGGAATCTCCTCTATGGCTTTGCTGAAGGTTTCAATCTCCTCAAGCTTTTGACTGTCCAAAGAGACCGAACAAAACACCACCATTGAAGTAGGGAGTACATCGCGATTAACCACCGCGACATATTTATCAATGATCCCCTCCCGGTCGTAGCGCTTAATACGCTCGTAGATGGGAGTTTTTGTCATGTTTAACTGCGCGGCAATTGCTTTGACGTTCGCTTTGGCATCTTCTTGCAGGATTTCCAGTAGCCGGATATCCGTTGCGTCGAGTTTAGTCACGGGAATTATTCCTTTTTTCGGTTAGTTACGACTTGAAAATACGATATAATTACGGGTTTCGGTTGGTTGTGTAGGAATATATATTGTGTTAGATGTTTATGGTAGTTTTAATTCCTGATTAGAAATAATTTTGCAGTGCCTTTTTCGGCTAAAATTATTGACCATGAAAGATCAAATGTCTCCGGAAAGCTTGATGATGACCCACGGTTACGAACCTGAGTGGTCTGAAGGAGCGATTAAAACGCCTTTATTCCTTACCTCTACTTTTACCTTTAAGACAGCAGAGGAAGGGAAAGCTTTTTTCGAACTTGCCTACGGTATTCGGGAAGGAAAAGAAGAAGAACAACTGGGACTGATCTACAGCCGAATCAATAACCCAAATCTGGAGATACTGGAGAACCGGCTCTGCTTGTGGGATAAAGCTGATGATTGTGCTGTTTTTGAAAGCGGCATGTCTGCTATCAGTACTACCCTCCTGGAGTTTCTGGAGCCTGGAGATTTGCTACTCTTTAGCTCACCAACTTATGGTGGGACGGATCACTTCATCAACCATTTTTTAAAGAAGATCGGAGTTGACGCCGTTGGCTTTTACCCGCACCACACCAAAGAAGAAATCATTCGGGCGGTGGAAGCAACCGGAAAGGCAGATCGACTACGACACATCTACATCGAAACACCAGCGAATCCGACAAATGCGCTGATCGATATCAGAATGTGCCGAGAAATAGCAGACCATTTCGCCACTGAAACTGCCGATATTAAAATTACGGTTGATAATACGTACATGGGGCCCGTATGGTCTAACCCGCTGCAGCACGGTGCCGATATTGTTATCTACTCCGCAACAAAGTATATCGGCGGGCACAGTGATATCATTGCCGGAGCTGTGCTTGGCAATGCTGAAATAATGAAGCGCGTGAAGACGCTGCGTACATTCCTTGGCAACATGGCCAGCCCCCACACTTGCTGGCTACTGCTACGTAGTCTTGAGACCCTGAAAATTCGCATGGAACAGCAAGCGCGAAATGCACGCGTTGTGGCAGATTTTCTTGTTGGGCAACCTGAAGTAGACAAGGTCTGCTACCTCGGTCATACCGATGAACGTGACCCGTCTTATCGTATTTACCGGGAGCAATACACGTCTGGTGGAGCCATGATCTCGTTCTATCTCCGAGGTGGAGAAAAAGAAGCATTTGCCTTCCTCAATAGCCTTAAACTGGTAAAACTCGCCGTAAGCCTCGGGAGTACCGAAAGTCTTGTGCAGCACCCTGCCTCCATGACCCATGCTGGGGTTTGTCCGGAGCTCAAGCAGAAAATTGGCATTAAAAACAACCTGATTCGCCTATCCGTAGGAGTAGAAAACAGTAATGATTTAGTACGGGATATCGAGCAGTCGTTGCAGGCTGCTTATGCAGAAGAGGAGATGCTGGTAGAAATGGGATAAGTGATGTCCTTTTAAGGACAGATTATCTTTAGCATTTGGGTAACTTTATCTTCAGCAGTAGCCGTACTTCATTTAGTAGGAACGTGCCGTAAATGATTTATGATACCTTAATTTGACCAGGTAAACTTGATCCATTTGAAACGAATATGTCTTTTCTTCTTTTGCTCTATTGTGCTTACTGCGATGGGTTGTGTCGCTATTAAATGGGGGAACCACTTTGTTATCACTTATGAACTTGACTACCCAGTTGATAGTATTAGGATGAATATTTGTGATGAAGAGACTGTGTTCTACCATCCATACGAAGGTTCCCCGGCAAACAGGAAAAATGGTTCCTTTGAAGGGAATGTTGCAACACCTGAAGATGGGTATCCATGCTTAGTTAGATTTAAGCTTTATTCGGGTAGTACCGAATACCTGATAGAGGGTGAATCTTTTGATTGTAATCATTGCGATGTTAGTCACATCTACTACCTGGGGAAGGATACTGTTTATTATGAAGTGATTCCTTAGCGGAAAAGCTAGCGTTCGTAAAGCCGTCAAGTCTGATATATTAAAAAAAAGCTGAAGCAAGACGCTTTCCCTAATCATACTAGTTGACGATGAACCTCCTGGTGACTTACTAAGCTTCTATTGTTACAGGTTGCTTCTTAATTAATACCTGCGATTTTAAATAAGTCAGATAACTGATTGGCTATTTTCTCCTTGCCATTCTCAATTATTTCCTTTCCAACCTCACCGGCATCGTGATAGACCTGATAAACAGGTGGGTTGTGACCTTCATGAATATTTATGAAATAAGGGTCGCCACCTCCCGTTGGATCTTCCCCAATGCATAGGTAGCCTAACTCCCCAATAGCACATCCAGGGTATAAGTCATAAAACTCCTCTTGTATTCCTTCGAATCCTACAAATTCGATACTTCTTTTGTCATCGGTACCAATATTCAGGTCGAGTATTAATCCGTTAATAGGGTAATTCAAAAGGAACTCCTGATACCAGATTGGGAGAATAGATTTTAGTCTGTCCTGTAAGGAGAGGAGGCTGTCTTTGCTTTCCTTTTTCCCCTCGAACTTTATTACTTGATGCTTATTAAAATAATTCTCTACAGCAATTAGAAGTTCAGCATTAAACATTGTTGGCCGTTTGCTCGATGACTTGTTTTTTTTGAAGTTGACAACTCCTCCTCCCTACATCCCCCGTAAAAAGCGTAGCAATTTTCCGTCTTCCCACTGGTCAGCCATCAGCTGGAAGCCAACGGGTAAGTCGCCTTCGGAGGCCACCGGAATGGCTGCCGCAGGCAGCCCCGCCAGGTTGGCCAGTACGGTGTAAATGTCCGCCAGGTAATTGGCAACGGGATCATCCACTTGCTCACCGACGGGCCAGGGCAGGCTCGGGGAAACGGGCATCAGGATGAAGTCGTGTGCATCCAGGATGCCCTGAAGTTGGTCGCGGATCAGGCGGCGCACTTTTTGCGCCTTACCGTAGTAGGCATCGTAGTAGCCGCTGGAGAGAACAAAGGTACCCAGTAGGATCCGGCGTTGTACTTCGGTGCCAAAACCCTCGGTGCGGGACTTGGTGTAGGTTTCCTGTAGGTCTGTCGCATCATTGCTGCGGTGACCGTAGCGCATACCATCAAAGCGGCTGAGATTGGAGCTGGCTTCGGCCGTGGTGAGGACGTAGTAAGCCGGAACGACGTAGTCGAAATAATTGAACTTAACCGGTACGAGCTTGTAGCCTCTGGCTCGTAGCTTTTCTACGGCCTTGTGCATGGTCTCCCGAATAGTAGGGTCAATGGCCTCGTTGTTCATAACATCCTCGAAGTAGGCAATACTTTGCGCTCCTCGTTCAGGATCAGCCTTGCTGTAAAGTGGGACCGTCTTATTAGGGGCCGTGCCATCGTACATATCTGCTCCCGCGGTAACTTCCAGCGCAAGTGCAATATCGTCCGGGTTATTGGCGAGAAACCCAATGCAGTCAAAGCTGCTCCCGTAGGCAATTAGTCCGTGACGACTGATTCGCCCGTAAGTTGGTTTAAAACCGTGGATACCACAGAATGAGGCTGGCTGCCGAACGGAGCCTCCGGTACTGGACCCCAGCGCAAGCAGGCAAGTGCCTGCCTGAACAGACACGGCCGCTCCGCCCGAGCTGCCGCCGGGTACCCGACTGGGGTCGGCAGCATTACGTGATGGGCCGTAATAACTGTTCTCATTCCCGGAGCCCATTGCGAATTCATCGCAGTTGGTGCGACCGATGATGATGGCATCTTCGTCCAGCAGGCGCTGCACCGCGGTAGCGGTGTAAGGAGAGACAAAGTTCTCGAGCATTTTGCTTCCGGCGCTTACCCCATGGCCGGCATAACACAGCACATCTTTAAGGGAGACGACCACCCCGGCTAATTTACCCAACTTGGCTCCCTGCGTCCGCGCCAAATCCTGCCGCGCTGCCTCCTGCCGCGCTTCGTCGGAGAATACCTCTACGTAGATGTTGAGGTTTCGGGTTGCTTCAACCCGCGCTAGAAAATGCTCCACGAGCGCAGCGGTCGTGATATGTCCGTCGCGAAGGGCAGACTGGGTCGCTTTGATAGACAGGAGGTCGATGGGGTTCATAAGACAAAGGTAGAACGTAGTGGGGAGAATTGAGATGGCCGATAAAATCATTGTTAGACACTGCCATCTGTTACCTTCCATCGGTACCAACCAGCCATCGTCACCGCCCGGAGCACCATGAAAAAGGTCAGACTTCCCCATAGTCCCCAATTGCCGTAGTGCTGACCGAGCAGATAGTAGCCGAGGAGGTAGCCGGCTAGTGACACGATCATGGTTTGACGCATGGCGCGAGCTTTGGTAAGCCCGACGAAGATGCCATCAAGGAGGTAGCAAGGCGTAGCCAGTATGCAAAAGGCGATGATGATGGGGAGAAAACGCTCGGCTGCCATGAGCACGTCCGGAGCAGCATCTTCCGGAGCAAACAATTGGAGGATGTGGACATCGCCCAGACCGTAGATCAAGGCGTAAAGCGCCGCCAGGCCCATGCCCCAGGCAAAGATCAGGCGAATAATCCTTTGCAACCTTTCGGATTGTCTGGCACCGTGGTATTTCCCTACGAGACTTTCGGCAGCAAAGGCAAAGCCATCAGTTCCGTAGCTGAGCCAATTGACCAGTTGCAGTAAAATTACGTTTGCGGCAATGATCGCTTCGTCGACTTCGAGGGCATTGGCCCGATTATAGAAAAAGATGAAGCTGAGCGTGAGGCAAAAAGTACGAATGAAGATATCGCGGTTGATTTGCAGAAACTCACGTAAAGGGGGCGCGGACGCAGGATGCCGTGCGGGTTGTTGTGGCAGGGGTGGTGCAGCTGTCTTGCTGACCTCCCGCCACAATAGCCCAAGGCCAGCTACCAGGCCGAGGTATTGTGCGGCTACGGTTCCCCAGGCAACACCCTCAATTTCCCAGCCGGCAGTGTGTACCAGATAGTAGCTCAGGCCCATGTTGGCCACGTTGATCAGCAGCGTCAGGGCCAGGGGAAAGCGGGCGTTCTGCCGCCCGAAGAACCAACCGAAAAGTACCATTTGGCCCAGCGCCGCAGGCGCTGCCAAAATCCGGATGTAGAAATACTCGTTTACCATGCTTACCTGCTCCGCACGTAGGTTGAGCAGCCAGCCAGTCAGCTGGGCCAGTGGAGCCTGCAATACCAGTAATAGGATAGCCAGGATGCCAGCCATAATGGCTGCCCGCCGCAGGATGATCTGCTGCCCTACAACATCGTCTTTTCCGTAAGCCTGGGCAGTCATGCCCGTAGTTGACATTCGCAGAAAACCGAAGTTCCAGTACACGAAATTCAAAGCCATTGACCCCAGCCCAACCGCCGTGATGTGGGCGGCGCTCAGCCCGCCCATCAATGCCGTATCAAAGCTCGAGAGCAGAGGCACCGAGATGTTGGCCAGGACGTTGGGGATAGCAAGGCGGAGGATTTCGCGATTCATAGTTGAGAACGAGGAGCTAGGAGTTAGCGATCGGCAAAGATCGGTAGAATGCAGGACCTGTCTCGGGCAATATTCACGGTTCCAGCCTCAGACTCAATAAAGCGCTCGCTACATCCGCCGCCGGGCTTCGTTCTGTGACCTGTTTTTCCGTTTGCTGACTTCCTTATTCCCCGTAATGGTATAGGCCAGCCGGAGGTTATACGTCCTGGTTATGGGCCATACTTCGTTGGTGGTGGAAAAGGTGTCAAAGGGGCGACGATTAGCAAATCGAAGCGTGTTGAGCAGGTCTCTGACGTGAAAACGAACGGCCAGCTTTTTTCCCAATAACTGCTGCTGTAGCATAGCATCCAGTTCGCGCAAAGGCTCACGGATAAAGAAAGCATCAGCCTGTGCGCTATACCAGGTGGCGCGGACTTCCAGACGAGTCGTTTTCCCTAACTTAAAATTGTTAGTGGCCCGCAGCTTGAGGGTGGATTGCTGAAAGGTCGTCGCTCCATCTTCCGTGATGAACTGCCGGCTGAAAAGCCGGCCTGTCGCCCGCAAGAACCACCAGGGAGTCACGTCTGCAGCCCGATTGTACTCCAGGCCATACTCCGTCTGGCTGCCGGAGTTGAATTTCTGATAAAAAGCGACGTCGCCCTCCAGAAAGTAAATGCCGTTAATCGCATCCGTCACCCGGTTGAAAAACAGGGCAAACTGGTGCTTGCGGACTTTGGCCGCCAGCTCAAAGCGGTGACGGAACTCCGGCGTGAGATTGGGGTTGCCCAGGTTAAACCTGAAGTCATTGAGCTTGAAGACATTGTCGTTTAACAAGTTGAATGAGGGGCGCCTTAATCGCTTGGAGTAACTCAGGGAAATAGTCGTCTGCTCCGTCATTTTCCGGGAGAAGAAAAAGGAAGGAAACCAGTTTGAGTAGCGTTGCTCAATCACGCTGCCATCCAGGAGGTCCGTTTTTAAGAGTTGGGTTTGTTCGGCACGCAGCCCCACTTTCAGAAAAGTCTTTTCGTTCAGTTGTCGGCTCAGGGTGACATATCCGGCAAGTACCGTTTCGTCATAGTTAAACGAGGAAGAACGATCGTTGCTGCGCCAAATCTGCTCGGTTTGTGACTCGGCCAGAAGGAGGTTCTTGCGGGCGATGTCAGTCCATTTTCCGCCAATGCTTACTTTAAATTTTCCCAACCGGGTGGCGTAGTCTGCCTGTACATCCCGAATCTCAGTCGCGTTGTCGGTCGTATTCCGGTCCTGATTGTCTTGCAGAAAGCCCATGGTGTAGAAGCTCGAAGTCTGGTTGAAGGCGTCAGCCTGGTCCCGGGCTATTTCAGCATAAAGGTTGAATACACTGCCAGCGGTATCGGTTTTCCAGGTATAGTTGAAGGTGGCGTTTGCAGAGCTGCTGTTGCGGATACCGATGAAATCTGTCGTTCCTAATTCCAGTGCTTCCCCGTTATTAGACAGATCAAAAGTACCCGTTTCGTCAAAGTTGAAATCGGAAGCGCGGCGGAAGAACTCTATACCTACGGTATGGTCCGGGTGAAGTGTTGCGACGGCTCCGAGGCGAAAGTTATTGTTCAGGAAAGTATCCCGGTTAAATTGCTGGTCGGCGAGGAAGTTTCCGGTCAGGAAGTAATCCGTAGTGTTCTCTACCCTGGTGTCTCGTTTGTTCTTCAGGTAATCATATCCCCCATAGATGTTCCAGTGCTTGCTGCCGTAATTGAGGTTGAACCCAGCGAGGTCAGACCATGATGCTGCTGCCCGATGGAGGTAAGCCGCACGTAGATTACCGTTGATGCCCCGGACGGGTTGTTTCAGGACAATATTGACTACACCTCCTGCAATATTTGCGTTAACGGCGGCATCGGCAGAGGTTTTGACTTCAATCCTGATGATATTGTCTGACGAAATAGCTTCGAGATAGGCACGCAGGGCTGCGCCCTGCAGGTTGAGCGGTCGTCCGTTGACTTGCACCATAGCCCGGGCGTTGCGTACTTGTACGCCCTCATCCTCCGACACCCAGACGTTGGGTGACCGGGCCAGTACCTCCACGGCATCATAGCCCGTTTTCAACGGACTGGTAGCAACGTTGAATAGCAGCTTGTCTTCGTGTTGCTCAATGACCGGCCGATCTCCGCGGACGACAACCTCCGCCAAATCGCTGGCTGCTATTGCAAGGGTAATTACTCCCAGGTGCAAGTCTTCCCTGAAAGTGATACTGGTTTCATAATGCTCGTAGCCAAGGTAGTCTGCCCGAAACAAGTAGGTGCCCGCTGCAGTGAGCTTGAGTTGAAAATTACCCTCCACGTCCGCCGTTGTCCCCCGGACAAGGTCACCGCTATCTGCCCTTAACACACGAACATTCGCAAAGGGCAGAGCAGCACCATTCTCAGATTGTACTTTCCCCGAAAGGGTCAGTTGTGCCTCAGAAAAGAGGGGGAATAACAATAAAAGAAGCGTAAGCAGCGGTTTCATGCTGCAATAATACCTCTAATTTGGAGGTATTGAATTTTATCTACCCTTTTTAACACAAGGCTAATTCATTAGCCTTGCCTCTGTCTGCTCTTTCCTGGTCCCTACTATCCCACCACAGACTGCATCAGATACGCACAAATCAACGCGCCATAAGTCCCCAGCGCATACCCGATCACGGCCATGATCGCGCCTACCGGCGCGAGCGCGGGGCTGAAGGCGGAGGCTACTACCGGTGCGGAAGCCGCGCCCCCCACGTTTGCCTGACTGCCCACGGCGACGTAGAAGAACGGTGCTTTGATCAACCAGGCTACCAGTAGGAGGATCACCACGTGCATGATCATCCAGATAGCACCGATGGCGAAGAGGCCGAGGTTGGAGAAGATATCGCCAATGTTCATTTGCATTCCGATGGTGGCCACGAGAATGTAGATGCAGACCGAACCCCAGCGGCTGGCACCTACGCCTTCGAAGCGGCGGGCGGGCGTGAAGCTCAGGATAAAACCAACGGTGGTGGCAATAACGATCAGCCAGAAGAAACCACTTTTCAGGGTGGTCAGGCGCCAGGCTTCCAGGGTGTCGCTGAACTGGGCGAAGAAAGGAGCGATGATGTCGCTACCAAAATGGGCGAGCGCAACGCCACCAAAGGCAATGCCGAGCAGCTGGAAGGTTGACAAAGTGGTTGGTTCCCGCTTGACACTGGCCGCGTAGCCTTCGACGCGCTCGGTAAGTTCTGCGATGGAGGAGTTATCGGCCTTTAGTAAGCGATCGATCTTGTCACTGCGGCCGGCGCCGAAGAGAAGGAAGCCAAGCCAGATGTTGGCTACTAAGACGTCGACAATGATCATTTGCCCGAAGATACCGGTAGGGACCTCGAAGATCTCTTTCATGGCGGCCTGGTTGGCGCCGCCGCCAATCCATGACCCCGCGATGGTACTGAGCCCGCGCCATAACTGCTCGGGATCGAGGCCAATCAGGTCCGGGAAAAGGTAGGTGATGATCAATAAGGCAATCGGGCCACCCAGGACGATACTGAAAGTAGCGGCCAGGAACATCACAATAGCGCGCCAGCCGAGGTTGATGATGCCTTTGATGTCGATGTTGAGACAAAGGAGAATCAGCGAAGCTGGCAGCAAGTAACGGCTAGCCATGAAATAAAGCTGGCTGTGGCCTTTTTCGCCGGCGTAATCGTCGGGGTTCAGTCCGGCGACTTCCAGAGCTTTATTGATTTCACCAAAGCTGGCACCGGCATCAATGTTGGCGCCAGCAGTAATCATCGCCTCTACGGTATCCGGCGTGTACCAATCATAGGCAATTAGCCCGAGGGGCCAATGCAGAAAGGCCGGGAGGAAGTAGCACAACAGCAAGGTGGGCACGTAGGTGTAAAACTTCTTCCAGAAGGAGGCCTCGCTGTTACTGGTGGTAAAGATTACGGCGAGGACGATGAGCAAGATGCCGAAGGCTACGGCGTCGTTGGTGATAAACGGTTCCATGGGGGGAAGATAGTACGGTAGGGCGGTAGTTTGGTAGTTCGGTCGTTTACCGCTACAATTTCACTTCTCAGACTACATGGCTTTGATGCAGGGCGCGGACGCAGGTGCAGTGGTGTACCGGGAGGCAAAGTATTCATCGTAGCCTTGACTATTACGAAAGCTGTTGTTAAATACTGACTTGGTGCATGGACTAAAGACCATGCTAACAAAACCTTCCCTGCACCCGCGGCCGCGCCCGAAGAATCTCAGCAGCTAATGACCAACGATACTGAAAACAACAATGGCCCAGAAAAGAATTCACCTAATTACATCGAAGGTTATTTTGCCTTAGTCAGAGTTGGCGAGCTTAATTCGCAAGACGCATAAAGGTCGACTCCATAAATACTCAGCCATTTAACTTGCTATCGCGGCGCTGAATTTCTTGGCCGAAAAGCTCACGTAGTTCAGGCTATGCCCACTTTTTGTCCTCTCATTCACTACCACGCTGGCAGCTTAAGTTGACCTATTACTTATAAACTCGACCACTAGACTCCCTAAGGAGTTGGACAATTGTACCGCTGATATTTGATATTCATGAAGTTGAAATAATCTATACTCTTATCCCTAAATCTGATATACTCAAACCAAAATGGTTTTGCTGTGCAGTACCTCGTGCAGGGTCTGCTTAACCCGCAAGGGGCTGGTAAACATCTAACATGTAAGCTTTAGGAAATTCCCAAACCTAACGTGAATAGGTATGCACTCCTTTGTTCTGAAGACTTGATGGCAATTGAATAGTTGGGTAAAAATAATATGTGACCGTTGTTTCGTATTGACGTTAAAAGGTGTAGTAGGCACTTTGAAGATCCCTTTTATCTAGTAAAGCAGGCATGAAACCATGATGCTTTCCTTGTCTTTGTATCCCATTCTTCTTTTCCAAGAGTTACACATGAATAAAAGAGTTAACCTTTTTAAAAACTGTACTTCCACAGTAGTTTCAATTTTTTGTAAACAATGGTATTCTATTCCGAGCAGTAAACATATATTAATTGCTCTAATGCTTCTGGCTAGTATACTGAGCTGTGGAAAAAGTTATGCTTCAACTTTAGTCAATAGTGATGATCCGGAAAGTCCGGCGTCCACGCTAAGTATATCAAAAGGTAGCTCTTTTGAAATTGCCTCTGATAGTGAATCGTATAGCGATCATGGCTATCTTAAATCTACAGTGGATAATAGTATCATTAATGTGGAGTCACTCCCCGCGGGTACTTTAGTTATTGCAACGGATAATGCTCTACAGGATGGCAGTGATAACCGGGTTCGCAGAGCTTACGGCTTGGCAGTACACCTGCTGCATGCCGGAATTCCTCTTAAATGGATTATTGACCCCAATAAGACGAGTCGTAACGATATAGACTTTAACGCCTCCGCCCGTTTGGCCTTCCCGACAACTAGTGGATTTGCTATAAGAAGCTTTAGATCCGGGGCATTTGCTGTTTTTCCTGGGTATGAAGCGCAGGCCGTTAGCGTAATCAACGATTTTGGCAACGATATACGGGTATATGAGTTAGAAAATTCCGTTTCGGTAAATGTCTACAGTGATATTACCCACCGTCCCAAAGTAGCCGTTTTGGATGATGGAGATAATGCTGATATTCATTCTGATATATTGGACGCGGCAGGCTTAAGCGAAGGAGTCCATTATGAAGTTACTCTAGTAACTTCAATATCTGATGATGCTTGTTTCACCGTTGCCACCGAGCCACACGCGGAAGTTGGTGAAGTGACATCTGTTCAGGTGAACCTGATCAGGGATTTTGTCCGTAATGGAGGCAACTTTCTCGCACAGTGTGCAGCGGTTAGAGCCTATCAGTCTCAAAATAATAGACTGTTTTCCGGAGCTGGGTTCGAAGACACACCCGGTTTGGGAGTTTTTCTTTACGATAACCCTACTGAACCCTACGCGCAGTTTGAGGGCACCATACCTGATAGGGGGGGGTCTCTGAAAAACTTTGGTTTCGTGACAGACCCGCCAGGAGGCAATAGAATTGTTCATGGTACCGGAGGAGAGTCTGATCATTACAAAGCGTATGTTGGCTTGATAGACGGGGCTACTGCTCCTTCTGGGGGCTATGTACATTATTTAGCTGGCCATGAATATAATGGTGATATCGACGCAGATAGAATGTACCTTAATGCCATTATACGTCCTGCTTCACGCCCCCAGAATTGTGGATTTGATATTTGTATTGACGCTGTGTTTGCTGGTACAGATGGAGAAGTAACGTTTTGCGAGGGAGATGGAATAAATGTCAACTTACTCGATATCATTTCCGGCGAAGACCCTGGCGGAACCTGGACGGAGACCACCAGCGGAACCCCTTCTGGCATAGTAATCGGAACTGGCACAATGCTCGACCTGAGTAATGTTCCCTCCGGGATCTATGAGTTTACCTACACGGTAATCGCTAGTGACCCTGGTTGTCCGGACGATTTTTCCGTAGTAACAGTTATGATTCCACCAGCACCTGATGAAAATCTTATGATTACAGGGGACTCCATCTGTCTGGGTGATCAGGCACAGATTACGATTTCAAATACTGAACCTGATGTTACTTATGAGTTGAGACTAGATAGCGATAACTCGATTATTGCCGGACCGCTTATGGGGACGGGAGCTGATTTGGTCTTTAACGTTACGCCAACAACAACGACTGAATACAATATTCTTGCCACCTTAAGTTCAACGTTGGCGCTTGACGTTTCCATTGCTGCTGATGACTTTAATAGCGGTACCATAAGTGGAGGTACAGGATGGGCTAGCGACTGGACGTTTGATGGTGAAACCTCTATAGTGAATCAGGAACTATTCATGGATGGGGGAAATCCCTTTGATAATGCTACGCGAGCTGTCGACCTAAGCAGTTACAATTCTGTAGTACTCTCTCTTGATGGTCGATGTGAGGATGCTTCCAGAGGGTTTGAAGCTAATGATGTGGTAATGGTGGAGGTCTCCACAGACGGAGGGAATAGTTTTACCACAATTTGGTCCAGAAATGGGAATCAGATTTGCCCTGCAGGTGATGACGTGGAGACACAAATGATTAGTTCCCTACCGTTACCCGTGGGTAATGCTAATACTATTATTCGATTGCGTTCAGAAACGACTTCTAGTTCGGAAGATTATTATTGGGATAATATCATCATTGAAGGAGAACTCAATAGTAGCTTTACCTGTAGTAACACCTTGTTGAACCGGGCGACGGTTACCGTTACGCTACAACCTGAGGCAGGGGCAGATAATAACGATACTTTTTGCGCGGCCGCAGGTGCAATGTATGATTTGACTAGCCTACTTTCAATGGACGCTGATGATGGAGGTGTCTGGAGTCAGATCAATGGCGCCACCGCTGTTGACATCTCGAACCCAACCAGCGTTAATTTCAGCGTTGCTACCCCTGATGCTTATACATTCACCTATACGCACCCCGCTGTAGGAGGATGTGTGGAAGACTTTGCTACTTTCGCGCTGAATGTCCTCGATTGTTCAACCTTCGCGGTCAACGACGTCAACGCCACGGCGATCAACGTTGCGGTGGACGGCGACGTACTGACCAACGATGTCGATCCGCAGGGCGACAACCAAACGGTGACGAGTGCCCTGGCGGATACTGACGGCGACGGTGTTGCC
>CAZTTF010000054.1:0-7532 GCA_964616365.1 uncultured Lewinella sp.
TGTTAAAAAGGCTTTTGATCGTGAAGGGATCAGTATCCCATTCCCTCAGACAGATGTCCACCTGCATAAGGTAGGTTAACGTGAGGTTTGGCAAAAAATACTTGGTTTCCTTTTGTTGAAATGGGTCAAGTACTATGTTTCGTCTGTTAGTCATTTAATCTGTTAGACGGTCATGACTGCCTAACAGGCTAAAAGACTAACAGACTTGATAATCACGGGAGATTAAAGGATGATAGTCAGCAACTTGCATTATTGCCTTGTCCAAACCTGACGTTAGGTTAAGGCGATACGTTAATGTATGACTGTTAGTTTATGGTAAGTATTGCCCGTGTTATACCGGGTAATACTTACTACCACTTTAGCGAAAAGAGAGGTGCCGACCTTGGCTTGTAATCCACTAGCTGAAGTGCCGAATCATGCGGACCTCTTCCTCTCCCAGGAAGCGCCAGAAGCCACGGGGCAAGTCTTTTTTTGTCAACCCGGCCAGGTAGACCCGGTCGAGGCGCTCTACGGTGTACCCGAGGTGTTCGAATGCACGGCGGACAATGCGATTGCGTCCTATATGGATCTGGAGTGCCACGGTCATTTTGTCACCTTCTTTGGCGTAGCGGACCCAGTCGACTTGCATTGGTCCGTCATCAAGGTCGTACCCGATCTCCATTTTGGCCAGGTCCATGGCAGAGAAGGGCTTGTCCAGTGTAGCATGATAAATCTTACTTACCTCGTGGCTGGGGTGGGTCAAGCGTTTGGCGGTATCGCCGTCGTTAGTGACCAGTAATAATCCGGTAGTATCCCGATCGAGGCGCCCAACCGGAAAGAGGCGATAGCCCTCAAGAATGGGGTCTTCGAGTAAGTCCATAACCGTCTTTCGGTTAAGCTCATCCGAAGTGGTGGTAATCACGTTGCGGGGTTTATTCAGCAAGATGTAGAGGAATTGCTCGTCGGGGCTGACCACTTTGCCCTTATAACAAATTTCGTCGCCAGCCTGGACCTGGTAGGCGGGGTTATCCTGCGTTTCTCCGTTCACGGTAACCTTGCCGGCCTTGACGAGGTCTCCGGCCTGGCGGCGGCTGGCAACGCCGCTGTGGGCCAGGTATTTGTTGAGGCGCATCCCGATGATGTCTTCAGGTTTGCGGTCCAGGCCCGGAGGGCGCGCAGCATTGCGCGCCTGAGATCGTTGGAAGCGGCGAGGAGTTTTCATGGGCGGTTAGTCAAGCAGTGAAATAGTAGCTGGTCCAAAGTCACGTGGTTTGCGCGCGGTCGCAGGGTGCAAAGAAAGGGATTAAAAAGGCAATGTCTTCTGTTGAGGACCGATAGGTGAAAAACCTCGATCACAGATCGTTGCTACGCTTACTCGTAGATGTATAAGTAGGAAGTGGCCGTGCTGTTTTCCAACTGGCGGACGGTCCTGTTATAGCCTGATTCACATAAAGGCGTCTCCGTACAGTCAGCAGCTGTAAACCTCTCGACAATTTGCCCGGCAATCGAAATATTCAGGGAGTCAAAGTTGGACTGATCAGTACCGGGGTCGAAGGGGAATACGCCTGACAATGCTCCAACGGCAGTAGGGGCATAGAAACCGGCTAACTCAATGGTCTCTCCGGGGGGGACTGCGATCGGAGCGTAAGCATAGGGAATGATCCCCATAAACCCCGTTGGCCCCTGGCTAATGTCCACGTCAACGTACCAGTACAGCGTGAGGGAATCCGATAAGGCGTTTTGAAATTGAATAGAGATGGAATCGACGCAGCAATCATCACAATCACATGGGTCACAGGCGGTGCAAAGGAGCAACAGTAAGGGAATAAGGTACTTCACGGTGAGGGGGGTAGTAAGGTGGTGAAATATTGCTTTGCTCCCCGAAAGGGAGCGCAGACGCTTAGGCTGCTCAAAGTACCATGTAATCCTGCGTGAAACAATTTATCCTCTAGCTTTTGTGGAGCCAGGCTGGAAAGCCTTAGGCGCTGCATCGGGGACTTAAACAACTATCCAGGCTGTTGTTTCCGGTTTGTTGCTGCGCAAAGTTTAGGGATTAGCGAAGTAGCAAAGCTTCTATCTGGGCAACTTTGTACCTTAAGCCGCATGAAACGATTAAGCCTGCTTCCTTTTTTCTTGTTCCTTCTCCTTTGCACCTGCGTCCGCGCCCAGGATGGTTTGCACCAACGTACCCTGGAGAGCCTGAAAACCTATCAGGAGTTTCTCTCGCTTCCTAATGATGCTCGCATCGACGGCCAACTGGAACCGAATCTGCAGTGGGTAGAGCAAGCATTCGGTAAGCGTGGATTTACTACGGAGCGACTTGAAAATGCCGGCATTGATCTCTTGCTGTGTACCTTTAAAGCGTCCAATCCGGAGGCGGAAACGGTCTTGTTTTATGGCCACGTTGACGGCCAGCCGGTGGATAACTCGAAGTGGATATTGAGCCCTCCGTTTAAGCCAGTCTTTGGCAGGATGAACACCCTGGAAGACGGGACGATCAAGTACGAAAAAGCGACCGGGCCTCTGCCAGAAAATCCGGAGCAAACGGATCTCCGCCTCTTTGCTCGCGCAGCCTCTGATGCTAAGGCGCCGATCATGCTCTTTTTGGTGGCCTGGGACGAGATGATGGCCAATAATAAAAGACCGAACTACAACGTCAAGTTCATCGTCGATCCGATGGAGGAAGCCAGTAGTCCGGATCTCCCCGGGGCGGTGCGGACGCACCGCCAGGCACTGGCTGCAGACCACCTCATTATTCTCGACGGACCCGTGCATACCACCAATCAGCCAACCATCGTAGGCGGGGCACGGGGCATTGCCAGTGCCCGTTTAACGGTTTATGGCCCCAAACTCGCGCAGCACTCCGGGCACTACGGTAACTACGCCCCCAACCCGGCGCTGCGCCTCGCGCAGCTGTTGGCCAGCATGAAAAATGATGCCGGCAGGGTAACCATCCCTGGCTTCTACGACGGAATCACCCTCGATGCCGCCACCAAAGCAATGCTCGCGGCTGTTCCCGATGATTTGCCGGCCATTCATGCCCGGATAGGCTTCAAAGCTCCGGATGGCGTGGGCGACAACCTGCAGGAAGCCCTGCAATACCCCAGCCTGAACATCAAAGGTTTTAAGAGCGGCTGGGTGGGTAAAGCTGCCCGGACCATCATTCCCGCAAACGCCGTCGTCAATATGGATATCCGACTCGTGAAGGAATCGGACGGCGACCGACTGCTTGACCTCGTACGTGGCCACATCAAAGCGCAGGGCTACCACATCATCCCCGAAGGACGCGAGCCAACGGATGCGGAGCGGGCAACTTATCCCAGACTGGCCAGTTTTGGTGGCCAGACGAGCTACGGTGCTTTTCGGACAGACCTGAACGCCGCCACGGGAAGTTGGTTACAGCGGGCAATTAAGAGTACTTTCGGGAAAAATCCCGTGATGCTCCGCACCATGGGCGGCTCTGTTCCTATTGCCCCTTTTGTGAATATCCTTGATGTTCCGGCCGTGGTGCTCCCCTTGGTAAATCCAGACAACAACCAGCATAGCCCGAACGAAAATATCCTGTTGAAAAACTATTTTTCCGGCGCAAAAACGCTCTACGGCGTATTGACGGAAGCACTATAACCCCCCTTGTGCAGTACCTCTGTAACCCTGACCTCCCGTTTATTAGCAATGCTCCCTCCGGCTGGCGCGGCAACCCGTTTGTCGGTAAAGAATTCCAGTACGTTCGGGATTCCTTTAAACCGGACTGGACTGCGTTGCTGCGGATGGTGTTTTCTCCCAACCCGCAACGCCAGGAGAAGAAGCGGGATGTCTGGGTTCCGCCGGTGAATGCTGCTACGGCCTACCTCGATGACCGTACCGAAAACTGGATGGTGTGGCTCGGCCATGCGAGTTACTTAATACAGGTGAATGGGGTGAGGTTACTCACTGATCCGCAGTTGACGGACATGCCGATGGTTCCAAGGCGTGTTTTCCCCCCTTTTAGCTACGAGGATATCCGGGGAGTAGATTATCTGCTGTTGAGCCACGATCACCGTGACCACGTTGACGAAAAATGTATCCGGTCCATCGCTAAAAACAATAACCTGCGGAAGATTCTCTGCCCGCTGAAACTATCCAGCGTTATTGGTGACTGGGTGGGTGATTGCCCGATCGAAGAAGCCGGTTGGTACCAGCAATACGGCATGGAACATACCGGACTTGAGGTGACTTTTTTACCTGCTCAGCACTGGTGTCGGCGTGGGTTGACCGACTTTAATCGAGTCTTGTGGGGGAGCTTCATGATTGAGGTGGGCGCGGACGCAGGTGCCAGCAAAAATCAAGACGCAATGGGTGGGGCTGCCGCCAGGACGATATACTTTGGTGGCGACTCCGCCGCCACATCCTACTGGGCCGAAATCGGTCATTTATATCCTACCATTGATGTTTGCATGCTCGGCATCGGGGCCTACGCCCCCGACTACATGATGCAGGAAGTACACGCAGACCCGGACGAAGCTTTTGCCGGCTATCAGGATTTGGGCGCACGCTACTGGTGGCCGATGCACCATGGTACTTACGACCTGAGTAATGAGCCCGCCAGCGAACCCATTCGCCGGGCGACCTCCCGCATGCAAGAAGCTGGAATTGCCGAGCGGCTGGTGCAGCCGCCCCTCAATCAGCCCTGGTGGTTTACGGATAGTACGGAGCTAGGGGAAACATTTGGCTAAGAACCCATTACCCCAACGGAGCACAAGCTTCCTCCAGCCAGGCCAGTTCCTCTCCCTCAAGTAAAGGACCAACTTCCTGAAGGACCTTTTGGTGGTAGCTGTTGATCCAGCTGAGTTGCGACCGCGTGAGCAAAGGCTGAACGATCATGGACTTATCAATTGGAAAATACGTCACCGTCTCAAACTCCAACCATCCTTCTTTGGCGGCAGGCTGTACAATGACGAGGTTCTCGGTCCGAATGCCAAAGGCGCCTTCCTCATAGTAGCCGGGCTCATTGCTCAGAACCATGCCTGCCTTCAGGGGGTATTGCGCTTTAGGGGATTTGGGCAGCTGACTAATGCCCATCGGCCCTTCGTGTACGTTGAGGAAATAGCCAACCCCATGCCCGGTGCCGTGGCCATAATCCTGCAGGTTAGACCACAATGCATTGCGGGCGAGAACGTCCAGCTGGGCACCGCTGGTGCCCTGGGGGAACCTGGCCGCTCCGAGTTCAATATGCCCTTGTAATACCCTGGTGAAGGCTTCCCGCATCTCGGTGGTAGTTTCGCCGAGGGCGAACGTTCTGGTGATGTCGGTGGTCCCACTCAGGTACTGCCCTCCGGAATCGAGGAGCAACAAGCCTGCTGCTTTAAGGGTGGCACTGCCCGTTGCCGGCGCGCGGTAGTGGATAATGGCGCCGTTGCCGTTATAGCCGACGATGGCCGGGAAGCTCTCTGACTGGTAGTAGGGTTGCTCTTTGCGGAAAGCATCTAGCTGTTGCCCTACTTCATATTCGGTTACTCCGGCGCCGATGGCGCCGTCCAGCCAACGCCGAAGGCGCAGCAAGGCAACGGCATCGTGCCGCATGGTTTGCCGGATGTGGTCCTGTGCTTTGGCGCTTTTGATCGCTTTCCACTCGGGAATGGGACACGCAATCTTGGCCGTTTTGGTATCTCCCGCATGCATACACAAGCGGGTAGAAATGGTGGCCGGGTCCAGGCCGATGTCGGCATTGATGGCGTTAGTTCTGCGGATGTAGGTACTGATGTCTCCGTAGTGGTAACAGGCGAGCTGGTGTCCTTCGGGAACGCCTTCCGTCCAGACGTCAAAATTAGGGCGTGGCTCGGCAAACAGGGCGTGGTCTCCCTGGCGGCCAGCGACGAAGTAGGCGACACACAGTGGGTTGAAGGCAATGTCGTTCCCCCGCAGGTTCAGTAGCCAGGCAACGTCGTCGAGCGCTGAAACCACGTAGTAATCCAGCTCCTGATTTTCCATCCATTCCGTAAGCCGGATCAGGCGATCCTGCCAGGGGGCTTCGTTGAAAGGGGAATCGTGCAGGAAGATCGGAGCGTTGGGGACTTCCGGCCGGTCTTTCCAGACCCGGCGTACCAAGTCTTCATCGGTCAGGAACTGCAGGCCCTTCGCGGCGAGCTGACGATCCATTCTGCGCGCCATTTGCTCACTGATGACCCGGCCATCGGCGCCGACGTTTTGCCCTTCAAGTAGGGTAGAGCCCAACCACTGCTCGATGGTAGGCGTCTCGGGCAAGCGGTCTTTCATTAGCTCAATTCCGGTACCTTCAAGTTGTTGGACGGCCTGCACAAAGTAGCGGCCATCCGTCCATAACTTGGCCTCGTGGAGCGTGACCACGAGTGTGCCGGCTGAGCCGGTAAATCCACTGAAATACTCCCGCGCTGCCCAGCGCGGTGCGGGGTATTCGCTTTGGTGTGGGTCAGTACTGGGAATTACGTAGGCATCGATCTGACTTTCGAGCATGGCCCGGCGGAGGGCGGAGAGTTTATCCGAGACGTTCATGGAGGGAAGGTAGGGGTTTAGTCTGGTAGTTGGGTAGTGTTCTGCCGACGCCGTAGGTGTCAAACATCGCTTATCCCCGGATGAAGGCTAAGGCGGTAGCCGAGCTATAATCCGTGGTTTATCGCGACGTATCTGTAGTGTCTAGCCGACGCCGTAGGTGTGAAACATCGCTTATCCCCGGATGAAGGCTAAGGCGGTAGCCGAGCTGTACTCCGTGGTGTGTCGTGACGTATCTGTAGTGTCTGGCCGACGCCGTAGGTGTCAAATATCTTTTATCCCCGGATGAAGGCTAAGGCGGTAGCCGAGCTGTACTCTGGGGTGTGTCGTGACGTATCTGTAGTGTCTGGCCGACGCCGTAGGTGTCAAACATCGCTTATCCCCGGATGAAGGCTAGGGCGTTAGCCGAGCTGTACTCCGTGGTGTTAGCCGAGCTGTGCTCCGGGGCGATAGTCAAGCTGTACTCAGGGGCGTCAGCCGAGCCGTACACCTGGGTCGCCCCTCCTGCTCCTACAGCTTCGCCTTGCTCCCCGCGTCCGCGCCCTGGTCAACTAAGTCCGTTCAGAAACGTTGAGCCAACAGACCAAATACCCCGAATTATGTTTCACATCATGCACAACTCCGACGATCTGAAAGCAGCTATTGCTGCCAGCGAGGAGCAACCCGTTGTAATTTTCAAGCACAGTGCGTCCTGTCCCTTCAGCGCAGCTGCCCAGATTGAGGTGGCACACGCCAAGCATGATATCGATATCTACGGGATTGTGGTGCAATACACCCCGGACCTGAAAGTGGAAATTGCCGAAGTACTTGACGTAGAGCATAAAAGCCCACAGGCGATTGTTGTCCACAAGGGCAAAGCCATAGCTGACTTTTACCGGAGCAAGATCAAGGAAATGGAACTGAAGAAAACCGTTAAGGCTGCTGCGGAGTAAGTACTCCTTTTTGCGTCACCGTTTTCTATCACTTTTATTCCCTTATCATGATCCCTGCTAGTGAACTCATCCTGCGCCCCACCGGGGCGCTCTACCACCTTGACCTCGTCCCCGGGC
>CAZTTF010000055.1:0-16745 GCA_964616365.1 uncultured Lewinella sp.
CGTGATAAACGGTATCCTTAACTACGGTCAGCCGCAGCTCATCACTAAATTAATCCACTAACATTCGATCATGCCGCACACCTCTCCTCAAATTGACATGATCGCCTATTTGTACGGCGAAAGCACCCCAGCCCAGACGAAGGCGACGGAGGCAGCCATTGCTGCTGACCCGGTACTTCGCGGAGAGCTGGCGGAGCTCACCCAGGCCCAGGCCAGTCTGCCCCGCGTGCGCTTCAGCGCACGCCGCCGACTTCTGGACGCAATCCGTAATTATGCGGGTGGGCCAGATTTACAGCTCTCTCTGTAACCAGTCAACTAGTCAAGTCGTCTAATAGTCAAATAGTGGTAAGCATACTCTAGGTAGCCGAACCACTTTTGCACTATTTGACTACTTGACTTTACAGTTTTTGACTCCATTCTAATGAAAATCGGCCTCCTCTCCGATACCCACTCCTTCCTGGACTCCGCTATTTTTGATTACTTCGCAGAATGCGATGAAGTCTGGCACGCCGGAGATATTGGCGATGCTGAAGTGCTCGATCAGCTCGAAGCATTTAAGCCTTTGCGTGCTGTCTATGGCAACATCGATGACACCCAAATCAGAGGGCGAACTCCACTGAATAATATCTTTACTATAGCTGGCCTGTCCGTTGTCATGACCCACATTGGTGGTTATCCCGGCCGCTACACCCCACGTTTACGAAAATTGCTGGACGAACACCAACCGGATGTATACATCTGTGGTCACAGCCACATCCTAAAAGTGATGATGGATAAAAAACGACACATCCTGCACCTCAATCCAGGCGCTTGCGGCCGACACGGATTTCACAAGGTTAGAACCCTGTTACGTTTCGAAATCAAGGATGCACGCGTAACGAATATGGAGGTTATCGAGCTGGGAGCTCGCTAATCCCCCCAGGCATTCTAAACAGCTAGTCTACCTACTCCCCTACTTCTTCGATATTGAGGCCCATCGCTTCAGCACGTTTGCGCCAACGCCGACGAGCAAGGTCCTGCATATCCTGGCTGGTATCCATTTCGTCCATAATTTCGAGCCCGAGGAGGGTTTCCATTGCGTCTTCCATCGTAACGATGCCTTCCATGCCTCCAAACTCGTCTACTACCAGAGCAATTGGTTCCCTCCGCTCCAGCATCATGTCGATCAGCTTATGCAGGCTGGTAGTTTCGGGCACCAACAGCATCTCCCGCATGATGGTCTTGATTGAATCGCCCTCGCTCTTCTCGATAATGGATTTGTAGACCATATCTTTAAGGACATACCCCCGGATCTGATCCCGTGTTTCCCCGAAAATAGGATAGCGGCTAAAGGGGCTATCATCAAATTTCTCGTAAAAATCCTGGATGGTTAAATCCTCTTTGGCACCTACCACTACGGTGCGTGGGGTCATCACATCGCGGGCAGAGAGCGCTTCAAACTGCATCAGATTCCGGAGTATCCGGCCTTCTTCTGCCTTCAATTGCCCGGTTTCCTCCTGGGCTTCCGCCATCGCCAGAAATTCAGCGCGAGACAATGCTGTCCCATGAGGATCATCCCCCCGTAGCAACAACTTCTTGATCTTGTTGGAGATCCAGATGAAGCCTGTCCAGGTAAATATTTTAACCAGAACGTTCAAAGCTTTAACTGTAAATGGAGCCAACTGCTTCCAATAAGTAGCCCCCAGGTTTTTCGGGATGATCTCAGAGAGGATCAGGATAGCAAGGGTCATCACGACCGATACGATCAACTCATATGAAACCGGCATCGGGCCCAGCATAAACAACCAAAGATCAAGCTCCGGAAACGGTATTGTGAAGGCATACCCCTCTCCGAAGGCAGCTCCAGTACTTGCACCAACCAGAATTGCGCCAACCGTGTGCGCCACGGTGTTGAGGCTCAGGATGGCCGTCAGCGGCGCGTTAACGTCGTTCTTAAACTTATTAAGTAACTCTCCGGTAGCACCGCCTTCCTGCATCTTCATAGACACGTACGTAGGGGTGACGGACAATAGAACGGCTTCCCAGATGGAACAGAGGAAGGAAAAAGCGATAGAAACGATCGCAAAAAATAGCAGGGTACCCATAAGGCAAAGAACCGGAGTTCGTGGTTTTGATCAGGTTACAAAGGTAAGCACTTGTCTGGTATGCCGGTCTTTTATAATCCCAGTTGATCGGGACAGTTATTCAGTCCCAGGCACTCCTCTCACAATTTACAGGAAAGTCATTCCTTCCTGCTCCCTGTCAAAGGCCAAACAAGCCTAAAAAGCAGTAGCGAAGACGGCATTTCGTCTTCGCTACTTATCTAAAAGTTACTGGCACTGCCATTAGTTCGAAACAGGCAGTTCCTTTTATCTCCTTTAATTGACGTAAAGCTTCTGAAAGGGGACCACTACATCAGTGGGTTTCAGGTCATTAAGCTTGAGCAATTTGTCTACCGTCAGGTTGTACCGGCGGGCGATTGCTGCAGGCGTTTCGCCTGCCTGAACTACGTGGAAGGACCGGGAAACGGGAGCGGTGCTTGGCTGATTCGCTGCAGCAGCAGCTCCGAGTGGCGTGCCAAAAGTTGTTGGACTGGCGGGAGCACTACCGTAAGTAGCAGGCGCGGCCGCAGGTGCCGTGACGGGAATGCCGGCAGGGCGGGCGCCCAGCGCACCGGCAGGTGCGCTTGTTGGAACTGCTCCTGACCTGGACTCCAACTGGTTAAGCGTAGTGGTGGGTGCAGCAGCTGTGTTTGGCACCACCTGCCCGAAGTTTGGGTTGTTACTAATGGTAGGAGCTGTCTGGGGCAGCTCCGCCGCTGGCGTGTACGTAGGTACTGTAGCCGCGTTAACCGGAACACCTGAAGGCTGGGGTTGTAAGGTCTGTGGACGCGCTACTTGTTGTGTAGCCTGAGGCACGAAGGCCTGAGGGGCAGCAGGAGCAGTTCCATAACTGCTAGGGGCAGCAGGCGTTGCTGCCGGCAGCTCCGGGCAATCACAGTCAGTAGTTTTTAGCTGTTCCCCAACGCGGACTACGTCGTTTGGCCCTAAGCCGTTTAACTCCCGGAATTTTGCGGAGGTATAGCCATACTTCAGCGCAAGGCTCGCAACTGTCTCCCCCGGCTGTACCACGTGAATATCCTCTCCGTACACCGAATATCCTTTGGGGGCCTGGGTTGCTCCGTAAGGAGTAGGCGCTGCTGCTCCAGGGTTTGAGCTTGCAATATTACCGGGGCTATAGGGTAAGGTGGGGACGGTCGCCGCAGGAGCTGCAGACGCAGTGGGCTGAGGTGCCATAGCAACTGCTTCTTGCTGAGTAGTCATGACCGTGAGTTGCTGACCAGGGTACACCACATTGCCAGAAAGTCCGTTGCTGGATTTAACCGCGGCAACGGAAGTACCGTACTTACGGCTGATCGCGTAAAGCGTTTCCCCTTTGGCAACGGTATGCGTTACACTGGTCGTGACTGTTGGCGGGTTAACAGCTACTGCCGCAGATTCAGGTTGAGCAGTTGCTGGTACCGTTGGTGCGGTGTACACCGGCTGATTACTGTAAGTCGCCACGGCAGCCGGTGCCGTTGGGGCAGGTAACGTAGGGGCTGCTGTTGCTTCAGGAGCGCAAATTCGGTTGAGGTAGGTGGTAACTTCTTCGCCGTTCACCGAACGAATGAATATGGTACCTCCAGGATTATTGGTCACCCCGTCGCTTCCTAGCCGACGTTCAATGATCCCTATTTCCGGAATCACCTTTAAGTCAACTACGGGATAGGTCGTGTTTGGCTTTAGTTGACGGAACATAAAGGTACCGCTACAAGGGCCTGCCTCTCTGCCCTCAAAGTAGACCTTCGCGCCAGGATTATTGTAAGCCAAATTCTCTCCAATAATACCGTTCTCGAGGTCAAACTGAAAGCCGGTTAGGGAGGAATTAAAATTGAACGCACTTCCCTGGTACTCCAGGGTGGCCGCTGCCGTTACCGGATCGATGAGGAATACTGTTGACTGGGCGGTCCGCTGGACGATGAAAACCTGGTCCTTGCCTGCATTGATCCGATTGGCCAGCTCCGCATTCAGGCGGGGATCTCCACAAAACAAAGTTCCTTCAGGGACATAATTGAGGGTCTGTCCGCTTGGATTTCCAACTTCGAGAATGAGCTGATCGTTCCCGGAGAGGGGCAGGTGGTAAGCTACATAATCTACAAAAGTACCGGGGCGAATCTCCTGATCGTAGAGCACCTGGTCACTGCAACTAGCGTCAAAAAATACGTAGACCGGTTCCGCCTGGAGTCCGGTAGTAGCCAAACAAAGGGCTACAAAAAGGGCTGAAAGGAGTTTCATTAGGAAGACGTTTTGGTAAAAGTAAGAAGCGCCGTAAGCCGGCATAGTTGTTGGTTAATCAGTTACAAATATAGATGTTTACTATTCATGCCGCCGGAAATTAACGAAGTCACCGCACCACTTGTTTTTCACGGGGAAACATTGGCCTGAAAAAACAGGGCGCACTACATCCATGAAATTGACACCACTTAATCCATAGGCACTCGTTGAACATCACCAATTTCTTAGTTCCTAGCTGACAGCAATTGAAGAACCAGCACTATTCGCTTCCTGAGCAATTAGTCATACCGCAGTAATACAGCCGTACACTCAAAAACCGAACAATTTGCTTACTTTTGCTGCCCGGACTTACCGGCTTGTAAAAAGAGCTTTAAAGAAAAACGACCGTTCCTTTAAAACGGTACTCGAAACAACCAGAACGTGAATTCATCGCAACGTAAGCGACAACTACGTCTTCCCCGTGTAGTCATCGCCGCAGCAATTTGCCTTATCCTAGGGACTGGGATAGTCTACTCAATGGTAGCCCTCTCCCCTGCCCCACCAGCACCAGCATTGAGCGAAACCGCTTTCCCGATTGTTGCCCCGACCTTACGGTTTGGTCTTGCTATTGATACCGTCTCCCTACGGGTGGACACCATCCAGGAAGGAGAAACATTATCGGACATGCTCCAGGCCCAGGGCCTGGACAACCAACAAACTTTCGACGCAGCCAACCGCTTCAACGCGCTGCTGGATGTCCGGAACCTACGGGCTGGAAAGACCTACACCATTATCGACGATGCCGATACTGAGGGCCCCGATTTTCTGGCCTACCAGCCATCCATCTACGAATACATTCGCTTAGACCTGCGGGAAACCGGAATGGATGAGCGGAAAGAGCTCCCGGTTACGACCCACCTCGAGTTGGCTGCCGGAAAGATTGAAAGCAGCCTCTGGAATGCTATGACCGACGCGGGGATGTCTTATGCGCTGACCGACAGAATGGAGGATGCTCTTCAGTGGAGCGTAGACTTTTACCACGTCCAGCCTAACGACCAATTCCAGCTCTTTTACGAAAAGAAAGAAGTTGAAGGAGAGACCGCAGCTCCTGGCCGCGTACTTGCCGCACGATACAGTACCAGTGGAGAAGACATTTATGCTTTCTGGTACGAAAGCCCCGACAGTACCTACTCTGGTTACTTCGGCCTCAACGGCGAACCCATGAAGTCTACCTTTCTAAAGTCGCCAGTCCGTTTCAGCCGCATGAGTAGTGGCTTCAACATGCGCCGGTTCCACCCGGTCCTTAAGCGGGTAAAGCCCCACCTGGGAACAGATTATGCCGCAGCCTACGGTACGCCAATTCTGGCCACGGCTGACGGAGTGATTGTGGAACGAGGCCGCAGAGGAGGCAATGGTAACTTTGTAAAAGTCCGCCACAGCAAGCAATACACCACGCAGTACCTCCACATGCAGAAATTCAAGCAAGGCCAATCGGTAGGTACCCGGGTAAAACAGGGTGATGTGATCGGCTACGTTGGATCTACCGGTCTTGCAACCGGCCCGCATGTGTGTTACCGCTTTTGGAAGGATGGCCGCCAGATTGATCACCGCTCCCTGAAGTTCCCGCCCGCAGAGCCAATGCCTGACAGCCTGTTAAACAGTTTTTACAGTCAGCGCGACGCCTACCTCGTCAAACTAAATGAGATCGGAACTCCGGTGCAGGACACCCAGCAGCAGATCATTGACGAGAAGCAACGGATGGAAGAGATGAAAGCCATCAAAGAAGAGAACAAGGAGGCGAAATAAAGGGGCTAGACCACCAGTAGCGGTTTGATTTTCAATGCTAAATAAGCTCAGCAGGAAATACGTTCAGAAAATACGGGGTCATTTGGTCGAGGAGCTCTGCTCCGACAAATCGTCAGTTTCATAAGTAATATATCATCTAACGCAGTTAGCGTGGCGCTGCGCGAGTTGGCGGAAAGTGAGCATAGCCTGAACTACCTGAGCTTTTCGGCCAGGAAGTACAGCGCCGCGGTAACGAATTAAATGGCTGAGTACTTATGGAGTCGATCACTAACAACAAATCGGAGCAGAGCTCCTTCACCCAGGCAGGCCTCACTGGCTTTTGAACGGATACCTCAGCAGCAGCTAGTTTGTAGCGTAGTATGCTTGACGAGCACTACTCTCTACAAACTACCCACTCAAACTGAGTCTTAGGAATAAGGCATTGTGATCAGGCAGCGCTCCTAAAGTAAGCTCCTCCCCTAGCGCTCTGCTCCAAACTTCAGGTATACGCCGTTGCTCCAGCCAAAGCCGTCTTGAACTGGGTATTCACCACCACCCGCTTCCAGACCAAGGTCTTCGACGTTGTATTTCTCTACCATTTTAGTGACGTTGTCATACACCCGCTCATTGTTGGCCATCCATCGGTCGCGAATCTTGCGGGCGGTAGATTTCTCGTTGTAATTCACCAGCCCCTGATAAGTCATCCATTGTAGTGGTGCCCAACCATTTGGGGCATCCCACTGCTGGCCGGTATCCACGAGGCTTGTACGTACACCTCCTGGAGCAAGGAACTTACCGGCAACGATTTCTCCGACATTGGCAGCTCGGCGATTATCCGCTAACCCCACAAATAGTGGATAAACACCAGCCAGTGTGAGGTAGCCCGTAAATTCCTCCGTGGTCCAGTTCATATCCTGATAAAAGCCCGTTGCTTCATCGTACAGGTAAGTATTGATTGCAGCCTGACGGGCATCAGCTTTCTGGCGGTAAGTGGCCTGCATCGCCTGATCAGGGTGCTCAGTCGCCAGGATATCTTCAAGCTTCCACAGGAGGCTATTGAGGTCTGGGGGGATGATATCAGTAGTGATGATCGAGCTGATATTCTGACCATCAGCAAACCAGCGCGCAGAGTAATCCCAGCCAGACTCCGCACCGGAGCGCAGGTGTCGGGCGACTGTTTGGCTGTCTCGTCCGGATTCCCGGATAGTAAGTACATCTTCGCGGTAAGATTCTGCGCGCGGGCGATCGCCCGCGTCATAGTAGCGGTTCAACAGACTACCATCCGCCATACGTACTACGTGATTTACAGCGGGTTGATCAGCTGACACCGCTGCCGATCCGTCCATCCAGAAGGCGTATTCTATCTCTAACTCCGTGATGTACCCCTGGTAAGTTTCTCCCCCTGTTTTCTGAGCAAGGGCATCAACCATCAGTGCGAAGAAAGGTGGCTGGGAACGGGTAAGGTAGTACGTCCGGTTCCCGTTAGGGATATGGCCAACCTCCCGGATCAGGTAGGCGAAGTTATCCACCATATTTCCTGCGAGCTCTACCTCGCCGGCTTCAAGCAGCCCCAGAAGCGTAAAGTAGCTATCCCAGTAATAGACTTCCCGAAAACGGCCACCGGGAACGACATAGTCGTGGGGTAAGGGGATTAGGCTTCCAGCAGCTCCTTCGTCAGCACCTGCCTTACGGGTCAGGACGGGCCATAGGGTATTAATATGCTCCGTGATCGACCGGGAGGCATCGCCGGAGAATCCACTTTCGGGCTGGGCCGGTGGCGCAAAATACTTTTTGGTAAAGGCCAGCAGATTAAAACCCGGTGCATCTTTTTCGGCGGCGTAGGCCTCCATGATCTCGGAAGCTGAAGCCTTAGGAATCATGTCGACAAATGTTTTGCCATCGGCAAAGACGCGTTCCATTTGTATCCGGCGAAAGAGCTCCCCGAAAAGCTGATCTGGCGCCTGACGCTCTTTAGCACTAACGGGTCCCTCAACCATCTTTTCCTTAGTGGTATCAGCTGGTGCTGAGGAGGTCGTCGGAGCAGGATTTTGTTGGCAAGCGGAGCATAAGCCCGCTAGCAGCAGGACAGAGAGCATTATTTTTTGCATGACACTACTAAATTTGAGGGCTTGAAGGTAGGAAGTTTTGGGAAGGTCACAAGGCGGAGTAACTTTGGGCTTCCAAAATTCTGCTAACGCTCCCCGGGTTACCGCTTGGCTACAACGTGCCGCCATCAAGGGCAAAGAAAAATCGATTCCTACCAAGTCATCTTTTCGCTACACATCCGAGCAACCCTGTTCATTTCGGGCCAAAGCCCCTCTCCCCAATTCATTACCATGATCTCCTACCATACTGCTGACTACGTCTACCCCATTACTACTGCCCCGATCAAAGGAGGTGTTATTGGCCTTGACGAAGCAGGCAAGATTGTCGAGATCCTCGACCCGTCGTCACCAAATTACACGGCACCTGCGTCCGCGCCCCAAAAACATGCCGGCATCCTGATCCCTGGCTTTATTAATACCCACTGCCACCTGGAGCTGAGTCACCTCGTAGGCAAAAGTCAAACCGGAAAAACCTTACTCCCTTTTCTGGTGGATGTGGTGACCATGCGCGAAGTTGAGCAAGCAGAAATTGATGCAGCCATTGAGTTACAAGATCGTTTGATGTGGGAAGCAGGCATTCAGGCTGTGGGAGACATCTGTAACAAACTGGATACTGCGCCGGTGAAGGCCAGGAGCCCGATTCGGTATTACAGCTTCGTGGAAATGTTCGATTTCCTGCAGCCTGACCGCGCTCAGGCAAGCTTTGACGGCTACAAAGCGGTGTACGATGGCCAGGCAGACGAAAATGGAAACGCCAAAAGTGCCGTCCCCCACGCGCCATACACTGTTTCTACGCCACTCTATGCTTTAATCAACGCCACTAACCAAGGAACCGAAACAGTCTCTATCCACAGTGAAGAAACACCCGCTGAAAACGAACTCTTCATCACCGGCGGCGGTCCTTTCCATGCTTTTTTTCAAGGCTTTGGTGCCAGCATCGACGGCTTTGAAGCAACCGGTAAAAGCTCGATCCATCACGCACTAGCACACATGAATCCCGCTAACCGAACGATCTTCGTACATAACACCCTTACCACTGCCGAGGGGATCAGAGCAGCAGCAGCCTGGGGAACAAACGGTGTCTTTTGGGCCACCTGCCCGAATGCCAACCTCTACATCGAGAACCGCCTGCCACGGTACGATACCTTCATTGCCGAAGGCGCCAAGGTGACCGTCGGTACCGACAGCCTTACCTCCAACTGGCAACTGTCCATTCTTGAGGAGTTGAAAACCATCAGCAAGTACCAAAGCTACCTTCCCCTGGACACCCTGCTCACCTGGGCTACCATTAACGGCGCAGAAGCACTTCAGTTCCACGACGAGCTGGGAAGCCTGGAAGTAGGAAAACGCCCGGGACTGTTAGTGCTAAGTGGCCTCGAAGGGAATAGCTCCGACGACTTTCGGATTGGCGCAGCTACTGAAGTCCGTCGGATAAAGTAGCAATTCAACAACTAAGCACTAAGTCTTTCCAGATTAAAGCGATCCACAAAGAGGACTCACTTACAATCCTGACCATCAACGGTTTTCGCCTCCTCACCTTCTGGGAATATCGGTAAGTATTTCCGCATTCTGCTAAAGAAGCGTGAAAATAAATTTGCATCTACGAAACAGTTCGTATAACTTTGTACGAAACGATTCGTAGATTATAACCCTGATTAAAACCAATACCATTGCAACCTACAGATTCTGAATTAGTCATTCTACAAGTGCTATGGGCCTCCGGGCCGCATACCGTCCGGGAAGTAAATGAACGCCTGAATGCTGCTAGTACTAAGCCGATTGGGTATACGACCACCCTGAAGCTGATGCAGTTAATGGCAGAGAAAGGTCTGGTTACCCGAGACACGAGTAGTAGAACGCACGTTTATGCCTCTGCCCTCCCCGAAGAGAAAGCTAAAGGGAATTTGCTGCGGCGATTTGTGGACAGCACCTTTGGCGGCTCAGCAAGCGAGCTCGTTTTGCGGGCGCTCGGTCAGGGCAAGGCTAGCCCGGAGGAGCTAGCGCAAATTAAGCAGTTGATTGAAGACCTGGAAAATGCACCGAAGCATGATTAGCCTCCCCTTCTCCCTACCGATAATTGATGCGCTTGGCTGGACGATCGTCCACAGTTTATGGCAAGCCACCCTCCTTGGTGGTCTGCTGTGGATTACTTCACGGACCATCAGTTCGGCGCAACTGCGTTACCGCCTTGCCTACGGCACCCTCCTGAGTCAACTGCTGCTATCCTGCCTGACTTTCGCTTACTGCTACGAGCCACTGGCAGCACCGATTAAGGCTCCTCTGGCCGAAGGCAACCTGACGTTTTTACTGACTGAAACCGGAACCAGCGGATGGGAACCAGGCAGTATTCTGCCCTACGTAGTATTGCTCTGGTTGCTAGGGTTGGTGATCGGCGTGGTCCGACTAAGCATTTCTTTTGGGCGCGTCCGCAGGATGCGAAGTAGTGCTGAAAGAGCAGTGCCAGCAGCATTCGACCATCTCGTCCGGCAATTGGCCCAACGGATCGGCTACCTGGGCAAACTCCGCATTGCGCTGAGCAGCGCCGTTGATGGCCCTGCCCTGGTCGGGCACCTGAAACCGATACTACTCTTCCCCGTCGCCATGATCAACCAGCTTACGCCAGAACAGGCCGAGGCTGTAATCCTGCACGAATTAGCCCACCTTCAGCGCAAAGACCATTGGTGGAACCTGCTGCAATGCCTGATTGAGGTATTGTTCCAATACCACCCCATGATTTGGTGGATCGGTGCCCGGATCCGGGAAGAGCGCGAGCATTGTTGTGACGATGTTGTCCTGGCCTACGGCCCAGGTGGTCTTCCTTATGCCAAGGCCCTACTCTACTTTGAAACACAACGCTCCACGCCAACTACGGCGGTAGCACTTACCAATAACCCCGGCGGCCTGTTGGGCCGCGTTCAACGTTTTCTCCACAAACAAAATATTCCCTATCAAATGAAATCACGCCTTTTCCTTCTTCCCCTGTTGGGCCTTATCGCCCTCGTGTCTACAGCAGCTTATGTCCCCTCAGCTACCGAATTAAGCGCAGAAGTAGCTGATGCCTCTGACATTACCACTACCGAGGCCTCCAATGTTGCGAACCGTAATATTACCCCGGACGCCGTGTCCGCTCCTCTCGGGCGGATCGTTCCTCCCGCTATAGACACCCTACCCCGTGGTCGACATAAGGTTACCTCCTACCGCAACGGTAAATCAACAGAGTTTGTGGTTGAGGACGGTGCTATTCAGTCCCTCAAAATTGATGGTAAGGACATACCCTCCAGCGAATACGACGAGCACCAACCGATGATTGAGCGGATGCTTGGCACCAACGAAACCAAAACCAAAGCCTTCTTCTGGAATGGCCGGGACCTCGAAGACATGGAACTCGAGTTGGAGGGAGAGGCCATTGAATTCGAAACACTGATCGAAAAATTCAGCGAAGACTTCGAAGGCTGGGGCGGCTCCATTGAATCTCTTGGCGAGCGTATCGGCGAAGACTTTGAGGGTATTTTTGAAGATGGCGCCAATGTGTTCCGCTTTCGCTCCAGTTTCCCTTCTCAGGAATTCTCCTTTGACTTTGACAGCCTCCCCGGCAGCAACTTCCGGTTCTTCGCAGACTCTATTGCATTTAAAGTTGACACCATGTTCCTGCGGGGTGATGCTAACTTCATCAGAAAGTTCAATAGTAAAGACATAGAACTGGACGGCGATGTACGTATCCTTAGAGACGGAGGTGCCACCTGGATCACGCGTGACGGTATGCGCAAAGAAGCACTCTCTGACGAAGAAAAAATTCGGGAGATGGAAACCATGCTGGAAAGGCTGGAGCGTAAGAAGGCTGCGATGAAGCGGGAGCTTGAAGCTATCCGCAACGGCGAAGCACGGGAGATGCGCGAAACCGAGCGCAAAGTCCGGGAGGAGCGTCGTCTGGTGGAAATCGAAGTCCGGGAGGCGCAGCGCGAAGCGCTGCGGGAACAACGGGATGCCGAGCTGGAGATGCGGGAGGCAAAAGTCATGGCTCGCGAGGCGAAAGAACGCCGTGATGGTCCCGACTACGAAAGCATTGTAAAGGTGTTACAAGGCGAAGGCCTGATCCCTGAAGGAGAAGTAAATACCTTCAAACTTGACAATAGCTCCCTGAAAATCAACGGTAAAAAGATGGCTGCGAATGTTCATAGTCGCTTCATAGAAGTATACCAAGAACGGTATGGTGACACCCTCGGCAAGAAATTCCAGGTCAAGTACCAGCATAAGGAGAATTAACCCTTAGCACTACTATAAACAAGCCACGCAGGACATCAGTCTTGCGTGGCTTGTTTGATGTTATCCACCAGCCTGAAAGTTGTCTCATTTACCTTGACCAAGACAAGAAATGGGGTAAGCAGCGCCTCGCTGTTGGCTGAAGAAGTAGCAACTGACGGCAACATCAGTCTCCTCAAATGAGTTCTAAGGCAAACTAGCGAGTGGATTATGGTCTATAAAATCCTATTTCTTGAGGCGCTGCTGATTGCAGGAATGCTGTACCTGAAGTTTAATTCGAAACCAGGAGCGACCACTCCCACCACCCAGGAAATAGACCAGTCACCAACGCCGCAGCCTGCTGACTTGGCCGTAGAGCCAATCACGCCCCCTACCTATAAGGCAACGCAATCTGAAAAACCGAGCCTTACCTTTCCAGTTAAAGGATACAGCACCAAAGCGATCATTTCCTTTTTTGGCGATAAAAGAGGCAAAACACGACTTCACCAGGGTATTGACATCAAGGCACCCCGTGGTACGGCCATTGTAGCCGTGGCCGATGGCTTTGTGGAAAGAATCAAGGAAGGAGGCAGTGGAGGCAAACAGCTTTACCTGCGCGACGGTGCTGGTCGTTTGTATTATTACGCCCATCTGGAGTCCTGGTCCGCCGCTGAATTTGATGCCGTAAAAGCAGGAGATGAACTGGGCACTGTCGGAGACAGTGGTAATGCTAAGGGGACTACCCCTCATTTGCATTTTGAAGTCATGCTTGGCAAGGAAAAGAAATCAGTAGACCCCATTCAGTTCTGGCCGTAGTAGGCTATAGGTAATTTGTAGCAGGCAGGCCGTCAAACACGGCTTGAACTACTACAAACTACCCATTCTGCCATAAGAATCAAGCCATGTGAGTTGATTAAACCTCAACCCTACCCTACTTGATCTTGAAGGCTTTTTTAACCTTTTTTACGTAATCCAGCTTTTCCCAGGTAAAAGTCTCTACCGTCATGGTCTTCTTCTTACCGGAACCATCCTTAAAGGTGAGCTTCTTCTTTTCCGGCGTACGTCCCATGTGTCCATAGGCTGCGGTGTCCGAGTAGATGGGTTTGCGCAGTTTAAGGCGCGTTTCAATGGCATAGGGACGCATGTCAAATACTTCCATCACCTTGTTCGCGATCTCGGCGTCAGTCATCTTGACTTTAGCCGAACCGTTAGTGTTGACATAGATGTTCGTGGGCTTGGCCACACCGATGGCGTAGCTTACCTGTACGAGACACTCACCGGCAACGCCGGCGGCAACTAGGTTCTTGGCAATATGGCGCGTAGCATAGGCCGCAGAGCGGTCTACTTTACTGGGGTCCTTACCTGAAAAAGCACCACCTCCGTGCGCTCCTTTACCGCCATAGGTGTCGACGATGATCTTACGTCCGGTAAGACCGGTGTCTCCGTGAGGGCCACCAATTACGAATTTACCCGTTGGGTTAACGTGGTAAGTAATGTCTTTAGTGAATAGTTTCTGCAGGCTCTTCTTGAGTCCTTTCTTCACTTTAGGAATAACGATCTTGATGACGTCTTCCTTGATTTTGGCCAGCATTTTTTTGTCGCTGTCAAAGTCATCGTGCTGAGTGGAGACAACAATAGAGTCGATGCGTACCGGCTGGTGGTTGTCATCATACTCAATAGTTACCTGGCTCTTAGAATCGGGGCGCAGGTACTTCATTTTCTTTCCGGCTTTCCGGATCGCTGCCAGCTCCTGGAGGATACGGTGGCTGAGATCAAGTGCAAGCGGCATGTAGTTCTCAGTTTCGTCAGTGGCATAGCCAAACATCATTCCCTGATCACCAGCCCCCTGGTCTTCTTTCTTGGTCCGCTCAACCCCTTGATTAATATCAGGGCTTTGCTCATGGATTGCGCTCAACACACCACAGCTATTGGCCTCAAACATGTACTCCGACTTGGTGTATCCAATACGCTCGATCACATCACGTGCAAGCTGCTGAACATCCAGGTAAGTGGTAGACTTTACCTCACCAGCCAGCACCACCTGACCGGTGGTGACGAGGGTTTCACAGGCAACTTTCGAGCTGGGGTCAAAGGCCAAAAAATGGTCAACGAGGTTATCACTGATTTGATCAGCAACTTTATCGGGATGTCCTTCAGAAACAGACTCGGAAGTAAAGAGGTAAGGCATGTTGTGGTTATTTTGGACCGGCGAAGGTAAGGTAGAAGTTAGAATTTTTGCACTACTGGCGGGATAAGGATCAGGGCAATAGCAAAGTCCGCCTTTTTTCAAGGCCTTACGTCTTAAGGCGATGTTTCTTCTGACTTCGTCAGATTGAAAAAGAGGTCAACACCCCTTGATCATATGCTACCTATGTTATGCGGTGCGGGTTGCCGTCTTAGACATAGGATAAGCCTCTTTAATCCCACCAGAGGTGGTCTCAGGAGGACACATGCTATGCCCAAACGACTCGTTTTGTGGTTATTCGAGGTGGCTACACATACCTTGGTAGCGACGTAAGGAGCGTTCTTCAAGGGCTCATACTATGCGCCAGCTTTTTGCCCTGATCAATCAACTCAGCTAGCGGGGCTGTCCGTAAATCAGTGTTTACCTTTGCCAGCCAAACAAGTAGATAGCCATGAAGCTTCCCGCTCAAATTACCATTAACGGAGTCCTGCAGGATTATGCCTGGGGTGGGACGTCATACCTCAGTAACTTGTTAGGCCTCCCCGAACAAACTGCCGCAGAATACTGGCTGGGTGATCACCCCAAAGGGCCTGCCGCAGTCGTTGGTGCTGACGAATCACTGGCTACTATCATTGTGAACAACCCTGTAGAAAGCCTGGGAGCTGCAGTCTCCCAACAATTCGGTAAACGGCTCCCCTATCTTTTTAAGATACTGGATGTGCAACAGATGCTCTCCATTCAGGTCCATCCGGACAAAGGCACCGCTGAAGCAGGGTTTGCCCGCGAGGAAGCTGCGAGGATTCCCCGAATGGCGCCAAATCGTAACTATCGGGATGACAACCACAAACCGGAACTCGGGGTAGCCATTTCAGATTTCTACCTCCTGCATGGCTTCCGGGAGGAAGCCGCCATCGCCAATACCCTACGCGAAGTTCCCGGTTGGGCGGACCTCCACCCCATCCTTTTTGAAGAAGGCGTAGCCGGTCTTTACCAGCACGTGATGGAAGCGGATCAGGCAACAATCGATCAATTGCTACAGCCACTGGCGGCTCAGATTCCAACCGCACCAACCAACAAACTGGAGCCTGACTATTGGACAAGACGTGCCATATCACAATACAGTAAGCAGGGGCATCATGACCGGGGGATCTTCTCCATCTATTGGTTCAACATAGTCCACCTGCGGCCGGGAGAAGCCATTTTTCAGGACGCCGGCATTCCCCATGCCTACCTCGAAGGAAAGTGTTTCGAGTTGATGGCGAACAGCGACAACGTCTTAAGAGGAGGCCTGACGCCAAAACACATTGACGTAGCAGAGCTGCTGCTGAACACCAGTACCGAAGCCGTGACGCCGCAGGTACTGCGGCCAGTACAGCCGGCCAGCGGTTGGGCGCACTACCCCACCCCCGCTCCGGATTTCAGCCTGCAGTTCTTAACGCTTACCGCAGGATCCCAGATAGAACTTGAGGCAAAAGGACCTGAGATTATCTTCCTGTTTAGCGGAGCCTGTGTTTCGGCCACTGCCGACAATGCATCTTCAATCCAGCTCAATCCCAACCAACGGTCTGTATTTCTGCCATCCGGAACAAGTGTGATCATTACTGCATCCGAATCCTCCGTGATCTACCGTGCAGGCGTAAAGTAATCCAAGGCCCCTGTCCCGGAGATGGTGCAGCTCCGTTGCCGTTTTGTCCGATGCCCGCCACAGCTTCTTGCATAACAAGATCGCGCCCTGCGTCCGCGCCCTAAACCATATTGGCTCTATCCCTTAAATCAGTAGGCTAACTACTTCCCCAGTAGACGCATCATCTCGTTTACGGGATACCTGTCTTCCGGGAAAGCCCAGGTACGCCGGTCCCGTGTCTGGACCAATAGCACCCGGGTAGTAGAACTGAATCCGCTGCCAGTATAGCTCTCCAGCCGAATATCACCCGGCAGGGGGCGGGGGAACTCCGTCCCGTTAACCACAATGTTCTTCTCCGTGATACCGACGGTAGGATATTTGAAGGCAGACCAAAAAGACCCGAGAAAACCCATCAGGGCAAGGAGGGCCATGAAGTAACTCAGCATGGGCATAAGGACGCGCTGTCGTGGGTCGGGATGCTTATTTTTATTCAAACGAAAGGCCAGCCAAACCAA
>CAZTTF010000056.1:0-9951 GCA_964616365.1 uncultured Lewinella sp.
AGGCCGTTAGCGATGAAGCGGCTATCGATTGAATCACCGTTTAACAGCGAGAGCGTGTTCTCTACCGTTAAGGTACAAATGTGTTCGTAAGTCCGCGCCGTCAGGCTGGCAGCATGAGGGGTCACCAATACATTTGGCAACGCCAGCAGTGGTGAAGCAGGGTCCGGTGGTTCAACGGATAATACGTCGGCGGCGTAGCCGCCAAGGCGACCACTTTTCAATCGCTCGGCTAGCGCGGCTTCATCAACGATCTCCCCCCGGGCAGTATTAATGATCAAAGCCCCCTGCGGCAGTGCATCAAGCAGCTCAGCAGAAAGCAAGCCGCGAGTGGTAGCAGTAAGCGGAAGATGAAGTGATAGTACATCTGCCTGCCGCAGTACTTCAGTCAGCGTTGTACCGACCACGCTGCTACCCTGCACGTCATCCTCCCCATGCTCCTGCGTCCGCGCCACGTACATGATCTTCATTCCAAAAGCCTCCGCAAGCCTTCCCACGCGTCTTCCAATGTTCCCGTAGCCAATTATCCCGAGGGTCTTACCCCGAATTTCATCGCCACCGTACTGATTTCTAACGCCCCAATTCCCCGCCTTGACAGCAGTGATCGTCGTAAATAAGTGTCTTTGCAGACTTAGCATGAGCGCGAGCGTATGCTCTGCTACGGTATCCGCATTAGCTCCGGGTGCATTGACAACCTTGATGCCTTTGCTGGTAGCATAGGCAACGTCAACATTGTCCAGCCCCACCCCACAACGGGAGATGACCATCAGGTTAGGGCAAAGATCAATCAAGTTGGCGTCCACCTGTCCCTTTCCACGAGTCACAATAGCACTGATATCATGTTCTTGCGCTATATCGGGACCTGAACGTGGTGTTGCACTCAAGTGAACGCTAGCACCGTCTCTAAGTAGTTTGTGTGCTCCGGGTGCGATAGTCTCCAGTAGTAGTATATTCATCACAGGCCGGTGTAAAGCGTTGCATTTTCTGCTTTGTAGCCACGGAAGTCATTGCGTCCTGATACGTAAAGCCCTGCTTTGAATAACTCGTCTGTGAAGACTTTGGGGTCAATCTCAGGCCGGGCCTCAGGCCGGCTTACCAACTCAACGAGGTTCCCCGAGGGGTCCCGGACAAACAGCTGCATGGCGCCATCGGGCATTTCCCGTACGTTTCCCCAAGGCTGGGTATCGATGATGCCCAGGTCTTTCATTCGCCAGAAGTAGTTACTCCAGTTATCAACCGTCAGGCAAAGGTGACCACGAAAAGATTGCGCGTCTTCCCATTCAGAAAGATGCAGCTGCTGGCCGTTTGGGAATTTGAAGAATGCCGTCGGGTAATCGAATACGAAGGCAGCAATAGGTTCCAGCCCTAGTTCTTTTTCGTACCACTCGGCAGCAGTTTCGAGTTGATCAACGATGAGGGTAACGTGGTTGATTTGCATGGTAGTTTTTTAGCGTGTTAGAGGTTAGGTCCTTAGTTCGACAGCATCATTGCTGGTATTCGCGGACGAAATCCCAGTTAGGCGTGACGCCTAGCCCCGGGGCTGTCGGGGCGAGCATATCGCCTTCGTGGGCGGTTATTTTTTCGTTTACCAGGTCATACATCATGGGGTTTCCACCGGAGCTGAACTCAATAATTGCCGCCGATGGGCTGGCAAAAGCAACGGCAACGCCGGCCATAAAACTAAAAGCAGACCCCCAGCAATGTGGAGCCAACTCCAGTTGATAAGTCTCGGCGAGCGCCGCAACGCGGCGCGCTTCAGTAATGCCCCCGATGATGGCACAATCGGGTTGGATGACATCCACCGCACGGTGGTCGATCAACTCACGGATATTGAACCTGGTGAACTCACTCTCACCGGCGGCGATCGGAACGGAAGTAGACCTGCGTACCTCAGCAGTCCCTTGTTTGTTATCAGGCGTGATTGGCTCTTCAAACCAGTAGAGGTTTTCATCTTCGACACCCCGGCAGAACTGCTTGGCCTCCGGTACGGAATAAGTGCCGTGGGCATCCGTCATGATCTTGATGTCCGGGCCAAGCGCGGCCCGCGCGGCTTTGACGCGCGCAACACTGCGAGCCACGCTGCCATCCATCACCCCTACCCTCATTTTGACGGCATTAAAGCCCTTTGCGGTATAACCTAAAAGTTGTTCGCCAATACCATCTACGTCTTCCCAACCGCCACTGGCATAGGCGGGCATGCGCGTTCGGGCTGCCCCACCAAGCAGGTCCACCACTGGAACACCAAGTGATTTCCCTAACAAATCCCACAGGGCCATATTAACACCACTCATTGCCGCTACGTGAATGCCCCGATTACCGAGGATAGGAAATACCCTGCCTCTTGCTAATGCGTAGTGGTCCCGCGTGCCGTTGTACATTCGCTCCCAAAGCTCATTGATTTTCCGTGGATCCTTACCTATTAATATCGGAGCGATTTCTCGCTCTACGCAAGTGACAATCGAAGCACAGGCACCAGAAGAGCCTACGGCAGCTTTCCCTTCGCCAAAGCCTTGCCGTCCGTCCTCAGTAGTGATCACGACGAGGGTCATATCAAAATCAGTAAGCAACCCGTAATCAGAAGTATGTTGCCTGGCGGGCGGAATCGGGCAGGAAAGCCAATAGGCTTCCACTTTAGCTATTTTCATACAGGTGGTAGTAACATGATCGAATAATGGGCGCGGACGCAAGGTGCCGTGAAGGCTACCAGGCAATGTCGGTGCTGCTGTAAGGTAGCGGATTGGCCAGACAAAGACAATTACTTGTCCGCCAACTTTTCCACCTCAACATAATAGGCTCCCAATTGCTGGCCGTCCTCCAGTACGAAGGTGGTCTGCAGGGCCGCTGGCCCTGCCGCTACATCTACCTCAAAGCCAGCATAGATATCCCCTCTAGCGACCGGAACAGTCTGGGTTTCGGATGATATGGTAAGGGAGGCGGTTTTAGGTACCAGAACTGTTCCTGCTAATTGCGGAGCGCCACCCGGAGGAGCAGCGACCTCCGGCGCTGCATCATCCAGTGCCAGGCCGGTATACGGTGGCCAGCGATGGAGCCTTACAGCATACCTACCTGCCGATGCTACCTCAATCATCCAGTAACCGTTATTGATCTTGCCGGCACGAACCCATTTTTGATTCCACGGAGGTTCTTCCTCCGTATACCAGTCGTGTGCAACCAGTAGCGTAGGGTTTTCCGCTACGTGCCCTACGGTAATCCGGTTTACCCGCTGGAAGACCTCCTCCATCCCACCCCACCAGGTTTCGTATTCCGCTCGTAAAGTATTCACCAGCTCAGGGTGACCAGATGCCCGGTCTTCTAATTGGCCCGGATCAGTAGATAAGTCATACAATTGCTTCCCATCAATGAGACGCCAGTCCCCTTGCATTACGCAGCTCATTTTACCCTTTACGGGAAGTCCTTCCCTTTGGGTATCCACGACTACCACCCGATCAGCAAAACCCTCGTCACTACCTGATCGCAACAGGTTCATCCAGCTTTGTCCGTCCAGATCATAGTCTGCCACCGATGCTCCTCCGACGTAATCTAGCAATGTTGGCATTAAATCCGTGTAGGTAGTCAACACCGATATTGCTCCGGGAGCGATGCGCTCCCTTTCAGGAAACCGCAAAAAAAGCGGCACGCGGTGGCCGCCCTCATGGTGGTTTACTTTCTTACCGCGCATGCCTGCGTTGTAGCCTCTTAAAGCCTGCCCCTGAGCATCCAGGCTAACGCCAGCACTGGTACCGTTGTCTGTAGAAAAAATAATCAAGGTGTTCTCATCAAGGCCATTGGCTTCCAACCATGACCTGAGCTTACCGACATTCTCATCGATATTGGCGATCATACCGTAAAATGATGGGTTGACGATCTCCGGGTTATCCTTGTATGGAGCACTGTATTCATCTCCGATGTGAAACGGACCGTGGGGAGCATTGGTGGAGATATAGGCAAAGAATGGAGCGTCGGATTGCGCCTTAGCAGCCATCCATTCAATGGACTCTTCAAACCAAACATCAGTACAATAACCTTCATACCGTTCTACCTTCCCATTGTGGAAGTAAGTATCGTTGAAGTAATCGTTCTCCCAGTAATCAGGGGTTTGCCCAACACCACCCCCACCGTGGATCAAGACCTCATCAAAGCCTCTGTCTTGAGGGCGATAGGGATAATTATCACCCAAATGCCACTTGCCAAAAATACCGGTGCTGTAGCCTGAAGCTTTTAGCCTCTCGGGTAACGTTTGGTAAGCCGTACTCAGAAACGATTTACCAATTATGGTATGCCAGGCGCCCGCACGATTACAATTAATGCCAGACATCAACCCTGCACGGGTAGGCGCACAGGTAGTTGCCGAATGATAGTTTGTCAGACGGACACTTTCATCGTGTAATTGATCCAGATGTGGTGTTTTTAACCAAGGGTTTCCGTGTGCGCCCAGGTCTCCATACCCCTGATCATCAGTGAGGATGAAAATGATATTAGGAGGTGGCATCATTTCCAATTCCTGGTCACTATGCTGGGAGCAGGTGGTTATGAGTAGGACGAAGCATAGTCCGGTGAAGAGGCGTATCATTCCCGGAAGATACTTAGCAAAAGCCGTTCATAAGCAGACGAACGGCTGCTCTATTGAAAAACCCGATCGTCCAGGAATTGCGCAAAGTCTTTTGCCCAAACCTGATAGGTTAAGCCCGATGGGTGCACACCATCGCTAAAGAAGTCAGCAGGAACTCCTTCCACCTGATGTTTACGCATCCATCCCTCCAAGGTGATGTTCTCCGCATTGAAGAAGACACCGGGCCGCTTATTTGCCACCCACTCCAGCTGTTTACCGTGAAATTCTACAAGGCGTCCTATCGTCCTTTTAATTAATGGCGTAAAGGCCGGGAACTCACGAATAGGTGGAGTGTTTGTGAACGCCAACGGCGTTCCGGGATACCGTTCCTGCAAGCGGTCAACCATCTCTATCAGATCGCGCCGGAAAGTCCAGGGGGTGGACAACTTGAAGGCGTCGTTGCCAGCGGTGGCAATTACAATCAGGTCCGCTGAGTCGGTCGTTATCTTCGGTAGAACAGTTTCAATCAGGCGGCGCGCAGTTGCGCCGCTTTTTGCGTGGACCTGCCAGTCTACTTCCCGCACTAGCTGTTGAGACAGTCTGGTTGCGAGCGTACCGGCAAACCCTTCGGCGTGCGTTGCCACGCCTACGCCAGCCATTGTACTTTCACCAATGCACAGCAGACGAAACTTCGGACCAAGCCCTATGCAAGCCACCCCGCCAGGACCACTGGCGTCAGGGAGTTTCGGCACCGATCCAAGAATCCGCTTTCCATCAAGATACATGAAGGGCAGTTGAGGGAGCGCTAATCCGGCATGGAGTAAGTATCGAAGGTGCATAGCTTTAGGGTTATCGCATTAACGCTACCTAACCTACATCAGTGAAAAAGGGGTCGCGTATTACCGATTGGAAGGAGTCAAGCTCCGCCTACAGAAATACGCAACCCCAATTAAAGTTTAAGGCTCATCTATTGAGGCCCTAAACTCAGACAAGGTTGAAAAACTTGATGGGGATTCACGCCCATACAAGCGCTCTAGCTCATCGGTTACTTCGCTTCCAGGAAGTCAGTGATCATGGCGAAAACATCGCGTAAGTGCGCGCGATTAAGCCCAGAGCGGTACTTTGTTGCACTTGACTTCGCCATGCTACGAATGGTCTCCAGTTCAGCCCTTACAGCAGCGCTTACATCTGTCCGCTTACCAGCGTCATCCTTCATCCGTGCCATCAGGAAACTAACGTGTGAACGTTGCAGGTTCCGACGGAAGCCATCAATATCACGGCCTGCGTAAGCCTCTGCCCAGATACCGCGACGGAGGTCGCGGAGCATCTCATTAATGCTGTAGGCATCTCTACCATTCATAACTCCTTGCTCAACCAGGCGGTCGAGACGGTCCTTGCGCAGCAGACTACCCAACTGACGCTCTTGCAAGCGGCGAATCTGAGACATCACCCCTGCAGGGCCAATATTGCGTACAATCTCTTCCTGCAATAGCCAGTCTGGAGTGGAGAACACGTGCTCGTTGAGGAAGTCCATTGACTCCTTCTGCTTAGCCTTAGGGGTTTGGGTGTATGAGAATCCAGGCTCATCAACCAGTTTACGCAGCTCATAGACACCGCCAACATTGGCCACAACGTGGCCGGAGAAACGAGACCACACTCCAATCAACTCGCCGTATAACTCAGCCAGGTCAGCATAATCTCCTCCCGGAGTGGCAGTCCACTTTGCCAGGTTAGGCGCCACGCGCTTAAGGTTCATCAAACCGTAGGTAGAAGCCTTTACGGGGTCGTCTCCCACGGACTCAGTCTGAGAACTCGGGTCGAAACCATTTCGGGCACCGAACAGGTACACTGGATCGTTTTCTTTATCAGCAATCCACTTCGAAAGGGTCTTTTTCTCCGCCTCCGGAGAATCAGCACCAGGAATCACTCGGTAGCCCCAGTTGATGGCATATACATCGTAAGGGCCAAGCATACGGACCCAACGCACGCCTTCGTCACCTGGCTGAGCGACGTAGTTGTAGCGGGTGTAGTCCATAATGGTAGTGGCCAGTCCCCACTTTTGGGTAAAGGTAGCCGAACGAAGAGAGTCAGTCGGGTAAGCAAAGCTAGACTTCATGTTGTGGGGCAAGCCAAGGGCATGGCCGATTTCGTGGCTGATTACCCGGCGCATCATCTCACCAATCTCCTCATCAGGGGTATCGAGGGTACGGGCGGAGGGGTTAGCGGCACCGGTTTCCAGCAGGTAGCGATTACGGTAACTCCGGAGGTGATTGTGGTACCAGATAATGTCCGACTCGATGATTTCACCAGAACGGGGGTCGCTGACACTTGGTCCAACAGCATTACGTGTCGTACTGGCGACGTAGCGGACTGCGCTGTAACGCGCATCTTCCATGCTCCAGTCGGGGTCCTCTTCGGGAGATGGTGCCTCCTTAGCGATGATCGCGTTTTTGAAGCCGGCAGCTTCAAAAGCTTCCTGCCAATCCTCAATACCCTGGATGAAGTAAGGAACAAACTTCTTGGGCGTAGCTGGGTCAATGTAGTAAACGATGGGGTCAACGGGCTCAACGAGCTCGCCGCGAGCGTAAGCGGCAGGGTCCTTTGGCTCCATTCTCCAGCGGCGGATGTATGTTTTACGATCCGCTTTGAGCTTATCGCTGGAGTAGTCGTATTGGCTCATGGTGAACCAACCAACCCGACGGTCATACATTCTTGGCATCATGGGTACTTCGGGCAGCAGGTAGAACGACTGTGCCATCTGCATGCTGATCGTTCCGGTACGGGTATTGCTCGGAGGCGTAGCAGAAGGATAAGTCATATCATGGCGTACCTCAACGTTCTCCGGGTAAGCACTCATCCGGCTGATGAAGCTCCGCTTGGGGTCTGGCCCACGGGTTTTGTATTGTTTGCGTGCTCGACTGTTTAGTCCACTGATTGCAGGTACATCTCTGATAAACAGATCATTAACAGCAATGACTGCAGCTGAACTATCAGCATTAAACGCTTCAATCTTGAAGCCCATGATAACCGGAGCATAGTTGTTTACCTCCACCGAAAGGTTGATGGGGTCATCTTCGTCGGCAACGTTGTTAAATGACTCGGAAGTGAGGTGCAGCTGGTTGTTAACGCGCTTGAAGTGTACCACCTGCTCGTTAGTTTTTGAGCCAGCGTTGAAGTATCCCCCACCGAGCCCCGAAGGAATCTTGGCGATCCGGCTAACCAGGAGGATGTCCTTTTCCAGTACGGAGAATGGAATTTCAAAGTAGTACTTGCTGCCAACCTGGTGGGTCTTCCAAAGGCCATCCGAAGAGATGGCATCTTCGGTGATGACCTTGTCGTAATCCTTGAACTCGGATTTTTTCTTTGGCTTCTTTTCCTCCTTCTTTGGTGCTTCAACCATGACAGGAGTGGGTACGGTGTCCTGCTGCATTTGTTTTTTCTTGCGCTTGCGCTGGGCAGCCAGTGGCAAGGCCAACAGGACGATGAGGGAAAATAGTAGTATTCGTTTCATTTGGTTGTATTGGGTTAAGGCGCCGAAGATAGAAAATTGCTGAGAGATTTTACGGGCGCGGCCGCGGGTGCCATGTTAGGTACAAACGCAAGAGGAATCATCCTCACCGGGTTTTGTACCGACTTGAATGGCGCTAAGGCAACTTGCACTTCAGCACCACTTTGCACCTGCGGCCGCGCCCCTTTTCATACTAGCTCAGCGTGAACCTTCTGGAATATAGCTGTTACTCCTACAGAAGCTACTAAACGCGTAATACACAACATGCCTGATACTAACTACGACGTCATTATCATCGGTTCCGGTGCCGGAGGCGGCACCATGGCCTACTCCCTCGCCGACACGGGAAAAAAAATCCTGATCCTTGAGCAAGGCTCTTTCCTCCCCCGGGAGAAAAAGAACTGGGACCCGCACTTTATTTTCGGTCCCGATGGCTATAAAGCTGATGTAACCTGGCAGGGCCCTGATGGTGGCCAGGAACTTGTTAAGCCGATTGTCTATCACCGGGTGGGCGGGAACACCAAGATGTACGGTGCACTCTTGCACCGCCAACGCCCTGAAGACTTTCAGGAACAGCAACATAAAGAAGGCGTGAGTCCAGGCTGGTGCGTTGGCTACGATGAGTTTGAGCCCTATTACATGATGGCGGAACACCTCATGAAAATTCACGGAAACCGGGGAGAAGATCCGACCGAAGGCTGGGCCTCCGGCCCATTCCCCTTCAAAGCCTTCCCGCATGAGGGCAGAATTGCCGAGGTAGCTGATGATCTTTCCGCACTAGGACTCAACATTCATCACTCCAACCTCGCCCTCAACCGCGACGTCGATGAACCGTGGCGACGGCCGTGTATCGCTTGTAATACCTGCGACCCTTTCCCCTGTATGGTGCACGCCAAGTCAGACGCAGAAACATCTATGGTCAGGCCTGCCCTCAAGCATAGTAATGTTAGCCTTTGGACAAACGCCAGAGTTGACAAGCTGATCGAAGAAGGCGGAAAGATCACCCGAGTCGTTGGTGAGAAAAACGGTGCCCCGATGGAATTGTCGGCGGATCTGATCATCGTTTCCTGTGGTGCGATTAACTCAGCTGCCCTGTTGCTCCGTTCCGGAGTCGCCAACTCCTCCGATCAGATTGGGCGCAACTTCACGAAGCACAACCAATCGGGGATCTCAGCCATCAACCCCAACAAGGTCAACGACGTCATCTTCCAGAAAACCCTCGGCTGTCATGACTTCTACCACGGTAGCCCTGAACATCCCTATCCCATGGGGACCATACAGCTAACCGGAAAAGCACACTGGACAAGAATCATGGGAGACTACGCCCACCTCAATATTACCGAGGAGCAAGCCCGCCGCATGCAAGAACTTGCCGTTGATTTCTGGTTTACCTCCGAAGATCTTCCGACTAAGCGGCAGACTATTCAGTGGACCGACAAGGGCATCAAGTTCAACTACGTACCTAATAACCGGAAGAGTCATTTTGAATTCCTGGACTACTTCCAACAGAACTACCTCGAAAAGGCAGGATTCTCTGAATTCTATCGTTCCACAAAAGAACTTGAATTTACCTGGCACCAGGCCGGCACCGCCCAGTTCGGAACGGACTCAAAGACATCAGTACTAGACCCGAACTGCAAAGCCTGGGACTTGTCTAACCTCTACGTAGTAGACTCAAGCTTTATGCCAAGTCAGGGAGCGACCAACCCTACTCTTACGATTATTGCAAATGCCATCCGGGTAGCCGATCATCTCCGTAAAGACTGGTTTAACGAAAACGATAGCCTCAATACTAAGAACTACCCGCTTTCAGATGGATACATGGCTGATAATGCAAAGGCCAACCTCGAAGTGACATCTTTCACTTCCGGTGATGAGGACAGCTACGGAGCGTAAT
>CAZTTF010000057.1:0-43353 GCA_964616365.1 uncultured Lewinella sp.
TGCCTGTTTTCCTGCCAATCCGACAAAAAAGTAAAAAGCAAAATCCTAATTTATGCGTTATCTCAGTATGCTGCATCCAGAGAAAGGCACTCTGTTGCACAACTAACGGTTGCCAGATAAGTTTCAGCCTCGACCCGGCATCCTTAAATCCCTACCGCATGCGCATTTTTTCATTCTTGGTGTTTTTCCTCTGTCTCCCGCTGGCAATGACCGCAACCCATAACCGGGCCGGTGAAATTATTGTACGTGCTTCAGGCGACTGTACGGACCTTAACGATCAACTGACTGCCTGCGCGACGATCATCACGTATACAGAAACAATTGATACAGATGTGGATCGGGATTCTCTGACGATCTTTTGGGGAGATGGTTCCGTTCAGCGGATTGGAAGAACCCTGATTCAGCCGCTGGGAGATGGGATTCAGAAAAATGAATATACCATGTGCCACCGGTACTCCGGATTTGGGCGCTACTTCATTAGTTTTGAAGACATGAACCGGGTAGCTCAGGTAATCAATATTGATAACGGTGGGTCCGTGAATATTCCCTTTAGTGTCTCCACTTCCTTCGCGCTTACCAATCCTATTCTCAACGGTTGTAACAGCAGTCCGGAAATGACACAGATTCCGATCGAGGCGGCGTGTGTTGGTTCCACCTGGACGCACAATCCCGGAGCTTTTGACGTAGATGGAGATAGCCTTGCTTTTCAGTTCACCGTGCCGCAGCGGGCACCCCGGGTACCCATCGCTAACTTCGTGCAGCCTAACCTGGCCACTCAGGGCAGCGCTTCGCTGTTCATCAACGAGCGAACGGGGCAGATTACCTGGGAAACGCCACTGGTTGCCGGCGAGTACACCCTTGCTTTTTTGGTGAAGTCTTTCCGAAACGGTATCCCGTTGGATACCGTGATTCGGGACATGCAGATCATAGTTGAGGAATGCAACAACGAGCCCCCTTCACTCGAACTGCCAAATGAGGAAATCTGTGTAGTTGCCGGAGAACTCATTGAGTTTGACGTCGTGGCCGGTGCGCCATTTACCGATACCGACCAATTGGTACTGCTGGAGGCAAATGGCCGGCCATTCGACCTGGAGGAGAATGCTGCTACCCTGATGCCTCAGTCTCTCACCTTTACGGATGACCCTCTCCGGAAAACCTTCCGTTGGCAAACAAGCTGTGAACACATAAGTAACCAGCCATACTTCGTGGTTTTCAGGGCCGAGGATAATTTCTTTCAGCTTAATAATAGTGGACGATCCGGAGGCCTGGCTACCCTGAGGTCCGTATCCATAAAGGTGGTTGCTCCCCCGCCCAGCGGCTTGCAAACACTGGCGGATGATGAAGAAATAGTCTTGACCTGGGACAAACCTCAGGATTGTGAACTCGAAGATGATCCATTGTTTTTGGGCTTTACCGTCTGGCGCAGAGAAGGAAGTAACCCCTTCACGCCGGATACCTGTGAAACTGGACTGGCTGGCCGGGGATACGAACTACTTACCCCATTAGGGACCACTGAAATGCTGGATGACCGGTACGTATATATTGATGACCAGATCGAGCGCGGTAAAACCTATTGTTACCGGGTAGTGGCGCTGTTCGGGCGACCCATTGAGAACCTCGGCCTGATCTTCGAAGAAATTGAGTCGATACCCTCGGAGGAAATCTGTGTACAGCTTTCCCGAGATATACCGATCCTCACCAAGGTCGATGTCATGTCTACCGGTGCTATTGATGGTAGCATTGATGTGTGCTGGATTTTACCGGAAGCAAATGCGGTAGACACCATCCTTAATTCCGGCCCCTATCGCTATGTCCTCAGCCGGGCAGAGGGGCTTAACCCTGTAGTCGGTGCCTTTGCAGAAGTCGCCTCCTTTACCACCCAGTTCTTTGCCGAGGAAGTTGATACTTGTTTTATCGATACGGGATTGAACACCGAGGGGACTGCCTATTCTTACCGCATTGAGCTATTTGTGGAAAATGAAAGTGAGCCCCTGCAGCCAGGTCAACCTGCCAGTAGTGTTCGCCTGGGAGGCAGCCCTACTGATGAAGCCGTCGAATTGAACTGGACGGCCGTCGTCCCCTGGACGAACACCAGCTATGATGTTTTCCGTCGACTGCCAGGTGCCGCTGACTATGAATTGATCACTACTACAACTCAGACGAGTCTACGGGATGGTGGCCTGACAAACGGTGAAGTGTATTGCTATTTCATCACGGCTTCGGGAACGTACAGTGTGGATAATATCCCCTCTCCACTACTCAACCGAAGCCAGGAACTCTGTCTGCGGCCACTAGACAATGTTCCGCCATGTCCTCCTGCCTTAGCAGTGATCAGTGTATGTGACCGTGGGGTAGACTGCACCATTCAGGACAACCTGTTCAACACCCTCAATTGGGTTCCTGATTCCACGGGCTGTGCCGATGACGTCGCCGGATACCGGCTCTACTTTAGTACTTCCTCTGGTGGATCACGTGAGTTGATCGGAGAGGTGGCAGCGGGAGAACCACTAACCTTCGAACATATGCCGGAAAACGGCATTACTGGGTGTTACGTTGTGACCGCTTTTGATGGCCTCAACAACGAGAGTGAAGCGAGTGCCGAAGTATGTATCACTAACTGCCCCATCTACGAGTTGCCAAATGCTTTTACCCCAAATGGTGACGGACAGAATGAACGCTTCGTTCCCCGTGGGCGCTGTTTCGTTGAGCGGGTAAATTTCAAAATCTATAATCGCTGGGGACAGCTGGTCTTTGAAACCGAAGACCCCGCCATTAATTGGGATGGTACTAACCTGAACGGAGACCCCTTGCCTTCCGGTACTTACCACTATGTTGGTCAGGTGTTCGAACAGAGGCTGGAGGGCGTTATTGAAGCTCCTACTCCCGTGAGTGGATACATCGAACTGTTTACCGGCAAGTAAGCCGCTTATTTAGCGGCCTTTTGTTCCGGACGAAGTCCGAACTCCGTCAAGAGTTCCCGGACCATGTTCGGCTTGATCCACAGGCCATACAGCATTGCCGTGATGAACGTAAACATGGCGTAAATTAACGCTGGCTTGAGCATCTGCTCATTAGCGAGCAGGGTTCCCGTGATCAGGAAGGCAAGGTTGGTGTTCTGAATGCCAACTTCCACGCCCAAGGTGAGCTGGTTGTCTCTGCGCAGACGGAAGAGCCGGCCAACGGCCCGGCCCGAGAGGAGGGACAGGATGTTTACAGCCAACGAAGCAGGAAGGATGATGCCAATCTCCGTAAGGGTCAGGTCACTACCTCCTGCATCAGCAGGAGCAAAAAGCTTGATGGAGAACAGTAAACCCAGCCCGATGATACTCACCCAGCGCAGTCGTTGCTGCAGGAACGATGCCAGCACCCGCGCCCGCGCCCTCACTAGCAGTCCGAGCCCTACGGGAAGTAGCACGATCAGGAATATTCTTCCAGCAGTTGGTAAAAAGGGGAGCTGACTGATGCCTTCTCCTGACCAGAAGGTGGTCAGCGCCAGATTCGTGATCAAGGGGATCGTGATCAGCGAGAGACAAGTGTTGCAGATGGTCAGACTGATGGCTAGCGCCGTGTTTGCTTTCAGTAAGTAGCTGATAAAGTTGCTCGTCAAACCGCCAGGGCAGGCGGCAAGAATGACGACACCCGTAGCAAACGCCGGGGGCAATGAAAAGAGTGTAGCTACAAGAAACGCTACCGCAGGGAGAAAAATTAGTTGTAAGCCTAATCCCAGTAAAACGACCTTGGGTTCGGTGACTAACCGCCTGAAACTCATGGCACGTAGGCTTAAACCTATGCCAAACATTATCACCGCAAGGATACCAGTGATGAGGGCGTCAATCATTTTTTTGCCGGTTTTTCTTGGGGGTATGAGTGAAGTCCACTATTTTCGCACTTGATGTGAAGACTGATTAGGTCATTCATCTGACAAATAACAAGTCGCCTTCACGGCGCGAAAGATACTAAACGATGTACCTACCATCGTTTCAAAGATGTTAATAGGGTTTTAGGTGTTTATTTCTGGACCGGTTACGCTTGCGTAACTGGTCTTTTTTATTCTCCTCGTTCCACGGCAGCGTGTAGCGCTTCGTACCACGCTTTGCCGTACTTTCTGATCAGGGCATCTTTCGCAAACTCATAAACCCTGATTGCTTCCTTTTGACCTCGCGTGCAGGCTGCGGAACAGATTTCCCAACGATCATAATTCAGCGCTTCAAAGTTGGCTTCCGGTTTGGTCTTAACCCTGATGGGGTAGAGGTGACAACTAATGGGCTTCTTCCAGTCGATCTTGCCGTCGTTGTAGGCTTTCTCGATGGTGCAGTAAGCCATACCACGTTCATTGAGGCCCATGTAGGCGCAAGCTCGATTGTCAACCAGCGGGGTGTCATGACCACCATATTGGGTATTGGTGGTGTACTTGCCCTGAACTGTGATGGCGGCTTTGCCTTCTTCGGTAAGGTAAGGTTCCACCGCTGGGTAAATCTCTTCCAGGATGTCAAGCTCTTCAGCCTCAAGCGGTGCTCCGAAATCTCCTTCCCAACAGCAAGCCCCCTTACAGGCGTTCAGGTCACAGGCAAATTGTTTGTCGGTCACCTCACTGCTGACAAGGATGGAATCGATTATGTACATATGTATTGAAAGTTCAGAACAGGTAAGGCAAAGACTACTTGAATTGTTCACGCACCGCCGGAGGAACCAATAGGTCCATCAGTGCAGCATTCTCGGAACGATACTCCACAAAATTCCAGGTGCCGTTTTCGCTGCTGCGAATGGCGAACATCGGCTTATCAACGTACACGCTGATGGCGTAATTGGCCGGATCAAAAGTTACCTGTGGGTATGTCTTTTCGAGCATCCTGACCATGCGGCCTGAGAAATCAGCATTCCGGAATTCTGGAGACAGTAATTTGAAAGTAATGCTGTGGTGGCACTTCACGGGCACGTAGGCCGCATCGAACTCAAGGACAGCTTCGCCTATTTCGTCTACCGTGAAGCCAGAGAAAACGATCTCCATATTGTCATCTGACCGGAGACCTTCCATTTGTTCCCGGAGCATTTTCTGGGGAATGTATTCAAAGAGTTCTGGGACGGTCATGTTCAACAATCCGTTAATATCCCATGCCATGGTCAATTGACCATATTCGGCCAAACGATTGGCGAGAGGGGTGTAGTCAATTTGTGTTTGAGCAGACAGTGATAAACCAGAAAAAAGGCAAAAAAGTAAGGCGAAAAGGCGTAGTATCATTAAGGATGATTAAACGTTTTGGGATTGTGGCACAAAGGTACGGGCTTTCCCAATCGCGAATAGTTAATTGTTTATTTTTCGTCCATGAAAAATACTATAGTCACCTTGCCCTGGGCAAGCCTTGCTCGTAAGCTTTCAGGAGAGCTGCACTGGGACGAGGTGCACCGTATCTTGTATGCCACTGATGCGAGTGTTTACCGGGAAGTCCCGCTCGCCGTTGCCTTTCCACGTACGGAGGAGGATTTGGTGGCCTGCGTGAAATTTGCGCAACATCACGGCATTGCTATTACTCCGCGGGCAGGGGGGACGAGTTTGGCCGGACAAGCCGTTGGTGCAGGCTTAGTGGTCGATGTCAGCCGGTTCATGCGTGAGATCATTGCGATTGATACGGCAGCAGGATATGCCATTGTCGCGCCGGGTGTTATCCGTGATCAGCTTAACGCAGCGCTCGCTCCCTTGGGCTATTGGTTTGGCCCGAATACCAGTACGGCAAATCGGTGTACGCTGGGAGGTATGTTTGGTAATAACAGTTGTGGAAGCACGTCAATTACGGTAGGAAGTACCCGGGAGCATGTGCTGGCGGCAAGGGTGGTGCTAGCCGATGGTAGCGTCATTACCTATGGTTCTCCCCCGGTTGGTAGCACCAACGAGGAGGAGGTGACCAGAGAAGAAGGCGCGGACGCAGGTGCAGGCGACCGAATCGAGGAGCAAAAAGGGGGGGCTATCGGTTCTCAGCTTGCCGCTGAGATCAACGGCTTCCTCCATGACCTGCTTGGTGATGCGGAACGTCGGGAGAAGATCGTTGCGGCCTTTCCCCGGCGGGAGGTAACCCGCCGCAATACTGGATATGCACTCGACCTGCTGGCTGCGCAGCAGCCATTTACCCCCGACGGACCTCCCTTCAACCTATGTACCCTACTGGCTGGCTCCGAAGGGACGCTGGCCCTTACTTCCCAGCTGACCGTTCGCATCCTGCCCTTGCCACCCAGCGGCAGCGCAGTGGCCGCCCTTCATTTCCGGACGATCGACGCGGCGCTGCGCGCCACGCAGCGGATCATGGACACCGCTCCATTCATGTGCGAGCTGATGGATGATACCATCCTGCGGCTGGCAAGAACCAACCCCGAACAGGCCCGCAACGCGGCCTTTGTTGACGGAGATCCCCGCGCACTCCTGCTCGTCGAGTACCGGGGGGAGACGGATGCCGAGGCGGCAGCCATGGCCGAAACGGCCGCCCGGGGAGAAACAACGGCCTACGCAGCTCCGGTTTTAAGGGGACAGACAACGGTAGCGAAAGTCTGGAAGCTTCGGGCAGCGGGATTGGGTATTCTCGGCAACATCGTCGGAGATGCTAAGGCAGTAGCTTGTATCGAAGATGCTGCCGTAGCCGTCGAAGACCTGGCGGCCTACACTGAAGAGGTCACGGCGCTCCTCGCGTTATATCAGCAAAACCCCGTGTACTACGCACATGCTGGAGCGGGGGAACTCCACCTGCGCCCTTTGCTGAACCTCAAAACAAGCGCGGGAAGAACAGATTTTTTCCGGATCACGCGGGATGTGGCAAAAATTGTCAAGAAATACCGGGGGAGTTTGAGTGGAGAGCATGGTGATGGTCGGGTCAGGGCCGTGTTTTTGCCGGATATGCTGGGGCCTGAGGTGTATCAGATGCTGGTGGACCTCAAGCAGACTTTTGACCCGGAAGGCGTTTTTAATCCCGGCAAAATTGTCGAAGCACCGCCCATGAACGAAGGGCTGCGTTACGCCGCCGACCAGCTTACCCCGGAATATGATACAAGCCTTGATTTTAGTGATCAGGGCGGCTTGCTCCGCGCTGCTGAAAAATGCAATGGTAGCGGTGATTGCCGTAAGCTGTCCGGAGGAGCCATGTGCCCTTCGTACCGGGCAACCCTATCAGAACAACACAGCACCCGCGGCCGCGCCAACTTGCTGCGGGAAGTACTGACCCAGAACCAGCAGGAAGACCCTTTTGCGCATCCGGCCCTGGAAGAAGCACTGGACCTCTGCCTGAGTTGTAAGGCTTGTACCAGCGAATGCCCGAGTTCGGTCGACATGACGAATCTGAAGGCTGAGTACCTGCACCAGAAGGGGAGTGTCGGCCTGCGTACCCGCTTAGTAGCCGCTAATGAAACGCTGTATGCCCTTGGGAGCCACGTACCCAGCCTGGCCAACCTGGGGCTACAACTCTTCGGGCCACTAGTGAAGAAAGTTGTGGGGGTTGCGGCTAGTCGTTCCCTGCCAGCCTTTCCGCGGCAAACCATGCGCAAGTGGTTCAAAGGCCATCCTGGCGCTGCATGTGGTGAAAAAATCGTATACCTTTTTGGCGACGAGTTTACCAACCTGCAGGATCCACACACGGGAGTTGCTGCGGTTGTCCTGCTCCGTAAACTGGGGTATCAGGTACTTTGGCCCGAACACGCGGCCAGCGGCCGCGCCCACCTGAGTAAAGGTTTACTGCCTGCTGCCCGGGAACGCGCAGTTGAGAACATAAAAGTCTTTAGCCCCTTGGTATCAGCTGATCATCCGTTAGTAGGGTTAGAACCGAGTGCCGTCCTCTCCTTCCGGGATGAATATCCAAAATTGCTGCGCGGAGCCGCAGCAGACCAGGCTAAGTCACTTGCGGACCACGTCTTTACCCTGGATGAGTTCTTGTTCCGGGAAATGGAAGCGGGGCGGATTGGCCCCGATGACTTTGGGCCGGCGGCACTGCACATCGTGCTGCATGTCCATTGCCACGAAAAGGCGCTTGGTGATGCCCGCAAATGTGCGGCGGCACTTTCCCTGCCAGAGCACTTCCACGTTACCTTACTGGACAGCGGTTGTTGCGGTATGGCCGGCTCCTTCGGCTACGAAGCCGAGCATTTCGAACTGAGTACGACCATCGCGGAGCAATCTCTATTACGCCACTTGCGGAATTTGCCGCAGGAAACAGTCGTGGTAGCTAATGGGACAAGTTGCCGCCATCAGGTCAAAGATCTGCTAGGCAAAAAGGCAATCAGTACGGGAGAGGCTTTATTGCGTAGTTGGGAGTAGAGAGGGCTGGTAGTCTGGCGGGATTATGCCATCTCTTTCCCCGATAAACCCTTAGCGTTTCCCCAGGCCAAAGTCCAAACCTAGCTGATTGACGCCACCCCCCAAATGGTAAGTCGTTCTGCCGTAGGCGATGGAGAAGCGTTTTGTCCGGAAGGCAAAACCATAGGTGAAGCCAGCCCCGGAGCGGAAATCTGACAATCGCAGTTCGCGCTGGATGCCGTGGTTGTAGCCGAAGCGTAGGCGTAGATTACGGGATTTGCCGACCATAAGCTCTCCGTTAAAAACGAAATGTCGGGCAAGGTTGTCAAGAAAAATAGCCCCTGCTCCCCGCTGGGTAGCTTCTTCACCAAAGGTGAGGAAGATCGATTGATTTTCTGTGTTTGGGTCGTCGAAGAGTACGTTCCAGCGGTCCAGGTAGCGATAGATCAGGCTAAACCGGAAAGGGAGGTAGCGCAATTCTTTATTGATGCCGATTTGAAGTTCGAAGGGCATCGGTTCCCGCAGCGAGGTTGGGTCGTATTTTGTCAGCTGACGACCGAAGTTGCGGGCGACGAGGCTGATGCCAAAAAGGCCGGAGGTGTCGACATAGTGAATGCCGGCATCGGCACCGATCGCGATGCTGGTAAAGCCGGCGAGCTGGGAGGAGATCAATTTGAGATTAGCACCAACGGACAGCCGTTTCTCGAATTGGCGCGCAGCGCCAACGGTCAGGGCGTAGTCGGAGGCCGAAAAAGTGCCCAGCGCCTGACCGGTATTGTCACGGCGGACCAAGTCGCCGCCGTAGCCGGCGAACTGAAGGCCTGCCTGAAAAGTAGCTTTGAGGTTCTCCCGGTATGTACCGTAAGCCAACGAACTATTACTGATGCCGGCGGGATGGAAGGCATGGCTGAGGGCAAACTTGTTGTCCATCTCCGGGTTCAGGAGGCTGGGGTTGCGCAGGGCGAGACTAAGGTCATCATCCATCAGCGCAATATGATGTCCGCCCATTCCCGCCACAGTGGCGGAATTGGGTAGGTTGAGGAACTCGTAGGCAGATATGCCGCCCACCTGCGCGAGTAGCGGCAGGGTGAAGAGGAAGGACAAGGAACTTAATAGACAACGGCGCATGCGTATTGGCTTCAATGGGGCATTCCAGGCATCAGACGAACTTTGCGGGCAGGCCGGCAAAGGGAACATCCACTAACGGAATGCCAGGGTAGGGGAGCTTCTGAGCTCAAGGTACGCAGGGTAGATAAGGTAGGGGCCGAAAAAGTGGCTTTTGTCGCACGAAGCCTACTAAACAAAAAGTAGGATTAGCGTCAATACTATCCCTCCGATAGTCCAATACATGCCTTTACGGAAGATGTCGTTGCTCGGGCGGAACATCCAGAAACTGGAGATGACGAAGAACAACAGCGCGAAGCCGAAGAAGATGTTGAGAAAATAGAGCGGGTCGTTGGTTGTCGCTTTGTGAAGCTTGGTCATTTTGCCTAATACAAAGGGAAGTTGCTTCTTGGTTTGTACGGCCAAACCGCTTGCCGTATCGTAGGTGCCCCCTTTGAATGACACAATGTTTCCCTCGGTGCCATCCGCTTTGAAGTTTTTGATTTTCAAAGCCTTGCCGACTTCAGTCATAGGAAGATTGGCGGCAAGCTGTGTTTCGATTTTTACCTCCTTTTTCAGGAAGTCCGTCTTACGGAAGACGAGTACAATTCCACTAAGCGCATACACAGCCATAATGCCGGCTAAAAAGAAACCGAGGTAGCGGTGGATCACGCGCATGCGAGTATTCATTGCGGTAGGGCGGGAAGTAGACATTCGGATATTTTTTCTGTTCCACCGCAAAGGTAAAATTTTATGTGTATTTAGTCTAAATAAGGAGGGTTTAAAGATTAAACTTCTTTGGGCGAACATATATAGAGGGGCTTTGCGTAATATCTAACAAGTTGATTTGCAGTATTTAGTATGTATTGCGGACAACGATTTAACTTAATATAAATTAATATGACTTACGAAAGTATAATTGACGATCTACGCGATCAAGCGGGAAGCAACTTGATCACGATTTACCTGCCAACCGCTAAAGTTGGTAGAGAAGAAGAAAACCGGATAGCTTTTAAGAATATGGTACTGGCAATCCGTCGTGATCTTGAGCAGGGTGCTGAATTGAGTGGTTCCGAGATCGACAACCTCTTGAAGCCCGCAACTCGTTTAACGGAGGAGATTAATTTCTGGCAGCAGCAACAGCAAGGCCTTGCAATGTTCATCAGCGCTGATCGTTTTGAGTATTTAAAGCTTGGTCAATCTGTAGAGCCCGCTTATGCTATCGGTAAAAATTTTAGGGTTGGTCAACTGATTGGCACCCTTGCTGCTAATGCAATGGAATTTTACCTCCTAGCGCTTAGCCGTGGATCCATTAAGCTCTACCTCGCTGATCAGGACAGGATGGAAGAGATTGACATTACCGGGATCATTCCAGAAGATATGGATGCAGCTCTCTTGTTAGATGACCCTAACGCCACAATCCAGCGGGCAGGTGGTCCGGAAGGAAGTGGTAAGGGCGTATTTTTTGGCCACGGAGCAGGTAAGGATGACGAAAACGGACACCTTAAAGCTTATTTCGACGTAGTTGATCGTGGTGTACAGACCCTGCTTAAGAATGATACCCGCCCGCTATTGCTCGCCGGAGTAGAGGAACTTATTCCCATATACAAGTCTGCAAACAGCTACAATTACCTCATTGAAAGCTGCTACGTTGGTGGCAACGTAGAAAACGATGACATTAAGGAGCTCCATACCAAGGCAAAGCATATTATCGGAGAACGATTCAATGCTGAGGCAGAGGACGACCGTAACAATTTCGACCTGAATTTCGCCCGAGGCGAAGCTGCCGACGAATTAAAGCGTATCGTACCTGCGGCCGTTAATGGTCGTGTAGAAGTACTCTGGGTAGCTGAGGGTGCCAGCCAATCAGGACGGTACATTCCAGAAAACAATGGCGTGGAAATCGACGAGAATGCAGACCAGGATCTATTTGAACTAGCGATCTCCAAGACCTACGAAGCAGGCGGACGGGTACACGTCGTCCCCCAGGATGAACTGCCACGAGAAGACACCCGGATTTGTGCTACTTACCGGTACAATACTGGCGCACCAGTAACCAACCTGCAGGAAATGGCAATGTCTTAATAGTAAGAGCACAGTCGTTAAAACTAAAGCCCTTTTCCGTACACACGGAAAAGGGCTTTTTGCTGAGCCGTCCATCGGACTCGAACCGACGACCTATTCATTACGAATGAATTGCTCTACCAACTGAGCTAGGACGGCTTAAATGCGGGTCGCAAAGATAAGTGGGGAAAAGAAATAGTCAAATACTTTGGAGTCAAATCGTCAAATAATGGATAGTGAAATTAGTGTTTAGTTGAATAGTGGGCAGTCAAAGCGGATACACTTCATTTGTAAAAAAAATCTTGCAACCTCCGCCACGCCTGGTAACAACTCCCCAATATTCACTTTCAACTAATTGGCTACTCACTAATTACTTACCTACTATTTAACTATCTCCCTACCTTTGCGCCGCAATGACCAACCAGACGCAAGAAATCGCCCGCCGCCGAACCTTCGGCATTGTCGCGCACCCGGATGCCGGTAAGACAACCCTCACCGAAAAACTGCTGCTTTTCGGCGGAGCCATCCAGGTTGCCGGAGCCGTAAAGAGTAACAAGATCAAGAAGAGCACGACCTCCGACTTTATGGAGATCGAGCGCCAACGGGGGATCTCGGTGGCCACCTCGGTGATGGCTTTTGACTATGCCGATAAGAAAATCAACATTCTTGATACTCCTGGGCACAAGGATTTTGCGGAAGACACCTACCGTACCCTGACCGCGGTAGACAGTGTGATCGTGGTCATCGATGTCGCCAAAGGGGTTGAGGAACAGACGGAAAAGCTGGTGGAGGTCTGTCGAATGCGCAAGACACCGGTCATCGTATTCATCAACAAAATGGACCGGCCAGGTAAAGAAGGTTTTGATCTGCTCGACGAAGTCGAGCAAAAGCTGAAGCTCCGTTGCACCCCATTAAGTTGGCCCATCGGAATGGGAGAGCGCTTTAAGGGTGTCTACAATATCTTCGAGCAGCGTTTGGTCCTTTTCCGGCCCGACAATAAGCAGGGGCGCCCCGAGGAAACCATTGAGTTCGATAACCTCGAGGATCCGGATCTTGACCTACTCGTCGGCGAAGACGCCGCTGAAGAATTACGCTCCGAAGTAGAAATGATCAACGAAGTGTATCCTGACTTTGATCGGGAGGAGTACCTCCGGCAAGACGTCAGTCCAGTCTTCTTTGGCTCCGCCGTCAATAACTTCGGGGTAAAGGAGTTGCTCGACTGCTTCGTGCAAATAGCCCCGCCGCCACGGCCAAGGACAACCGAAGAGCGCCCGGTAGAGCCAAATGAGGATAAATTCTCCGGCTTTGTTTTCAAGATCCACGCCAATATGGATCCACGGCATCGCGACCGGATCGCTTTCCTGCGTATCTGCTCCGGAACCTTTGAACGGAACACCAACTACCTCCACGTGCGCCAGGGGCGCAAAATGAAGTTTGCTAACCCTACCAGCTTCATGGCCGATCGTAAAGAGATTGTCGATGAAGCTTTTGCCGGAGATGTAGTTGGTCTCTATGACTCCGGGAACTTTAAAATCGGAGACACCCTAACCGAAGGAGAACAACTTCACTTCAAAGGAATCCCCAGCTTTAGCCCCGAACAGTTTCGACGGGTATACAATGGCGACCCCCTCAAGTCAAAGCAATTAGCCAAGGGGCTCGACCAGTTGATGGACGAAGGCGTCGCCCAGCTTTTTACCCGGACAAATGATAATGCACAGATCATTGGTTGTGTCGGAGCACTCCAGTTTGATGTAATCCAGTACCGCCTGGAGCACGAATACGGAGCCAAAGTAGTTTACGAACCCATAAATCTGCACAAGGCACTTTGGGTAACAAGTCCTGATCCAGCTGCGCTTAAGGCATTCGAAGAACGCCGACGCCAGCATATTGGGCACGATAAGGAAGGCCGACTCGTTTACCTGGCTGACTCAGCCTGGACGCTGCAAATGGCTCGGGACAATCACCCGGAGGTCGAGTTTCATTCAACAAGTGAACTCTAGAAGCAGGCATGCACCTGCCAAGCTACTAAGCTGCGCATCGTGCGCACTCTCCCGAAATTACGCCGTTAAAGTTTTTGGCCCGATATCCTGAGGGAAGGTTGATTGAAATTTCAGAAGTCAGACATTCAACGGTGTCGCAGCTAAGGCAGCGAAAGTGGAAGTGGTCGTGGTGATGCTCATCATGCTTACAATCAGCACAGAGCGCGAAGTATTGCTTCCCATCATCGGCTACAATACGGTGCACGATCCCATCCTCACAGAACCGGTTCAAAATACGGTAGATAGTGGCCCGGTCAATGTCTTTGGAAATGGCTTCCTGAATGTTGTCGTGACTCAAAGCAGTGTTAGCAGCTTCCAGCGCTGAAAGTACTGCTGTTTTGGAAGGCGTATTGCGGCGTTTCATACGTAAATGCGATGTTGTTGCATTAATTATTGCGACTTGCTTGCAATAATACGAAGTGTTGTCCTATCTTGCGCACTCAAACCAAAATGAAATGACTAAAAGACTTTTTCCCCTGTTGGCATTTGCCCTCGTATTGTTCTACACTTCTTGTGAAGATGATGATCCCATCAGCGGAAACGAAGAAGAGGTAATTACGCGGGTGAACTGGACGTTGACTCCCGATGACCCTGCAAATGATGCAGTAACCCTTTCGTTTGTTGATACAGACGGCGATGGTGGTAATGACCCTGTACTGACGGTAAGCGGTCCGCTTGCAGGGAATGCAACTTACACTGGTGCTATTACCTTTGACAATGAGGATGAGGCAATCACTCCTGAAATCGTGGAAGAAGATGACGAGCACCAAATCTTTTATGTGGTAACCGGAGGCCTTGACCTTATACTTGGGTACGACGATGCAGATGGTGACGGTAACCCAATTGGTCTCGCTACGTCCGTGGCAACTGGTGGAGCGTCCACTGGCATTATTCAGGTAATTCTGCGGCACGAACCTATGAAAGGTGCTGCGGCTACAATTAGTAATCCCGCTGCTGCTGGCGGTGACACAGATATTGAAGTTACCTTTAACGTTTCGATCCAGTAATAAACACGTGATATGGTGAGACTTACGATATCTAGTCTCCTTATAGGATGCAGTGGCTCGATTTGGGCTGCTGCATCCCTTTTTTCTGGCGGGGCCGCAGGATGCAGTGATTGTCTACAAGTGGCAGCGGCATGTGACCTGGTCATTTCAGGTCAGCTTAAGTCAGAGCACGACGGAGAGCCCCTTGGCTATGCAAATGTATTTAGCCCCTCTGCCGAGCGGGGTGTACAAGCTGATAGCGCAGGCTTCTTTTCTTTTCCGGGCTTGTGCCCGGGAGAGACTGTTCTGCGATTCACACACATTGGTTGTGACGCTGAGGAGTTTACTTTCCAGTTAAAGCAAGACACCATGATAACGGTGTTGATGCACCACCACGACAATTTTGCCCAAACGGTAACGGTCTCTGCGAAAGAGAATGCAGATTACAGCGAATCACAGGATCAATTGGCTACCGTTGAATTAGCCTCCACCCTGGAACGTATCACCGGAGTCTCCAGCCTGAGAACCGGGACGGCTGCGGCAAAGCCCGTATTCGACGGTGTATTTGGCAACCGGCTAAGTTTGCAGAATAACGGTATAGCCCAGAGCGGTCAGCAGTGGGGGAATGATCACGCACCAGAGATTGATCCATGGGTTGCGGCCTACGTCCGCGTTGTAGAGGGGGTCGAAGCTCTGCGGTATGCTGGCCCAACCGTAGCTGCAACGGTACTTATTGAGCCGGCACCACTACAGGAAAATGTGGGTAGCAGCGGAAAAATCGCCTACGGTTTTCGGTCCAACGGCAGGGGGCATACGCTTAATGCAAGGCTCACCCACGGGGGGAAGACCGCCTACCGGATTAGTGCTACCGGAAAGTATGCGGGCGACCAGCAGGCCCCTGACTATTTCCTTACGAATACCGGCCGGCGCGAAGCCAATGCCGCGCTACAACTTGCGCGCTTTCATAACGAGCAGTGGACGACCAGGCTATACTACTCAATCTTTAATGCCAACATCGGCGTTTTACGGGGAAGCCATATCGGTAACCTGACGGATTTAACTACCGCCATCGGCCGTGAACAGCCCTTTCTGACGCAGGAGGATTTTTCCTACAACATTGCCTCCCCGCGCCAGACGGTGGGACACCACCTGCTGAAAGCCGAAACGGAGTTTCGGCCCGATGAGGCTAACCGCTTTACTTTCCGGTACGGTGGTCAGCTTAACGACCGCAAGGAGTTTGATGTCCGGCGAGGAGATGATAATCGTGCTGCGCTAAGCTTGCAGCAATGGAGCCACCTCCTGGAAGGCGCCTGGCATCGTGAGCTCGGCCCGGATCAGCATCTGGATGCTAATGTCCAGTTCGACATCATTTACAATGACAACCAGCCAGGCACGGGAGTACTTCCTTTGCTTCCGGACTATAATAGTAATCGGATGTCAGGTTACCTGGCTTACCACAAGGAGGCTGAGCGCTTTCAGTACCATGCTGGTTTCAGGTTTGATCGGCAGTTCTACGAAGCGATCACCATTACCCGGACGCCCCCTCGTACAATTGAACGCTTTGACCACGTCTTTAATACCCTGGGCGGTAGTCTGGAAGGGCGCTGGATACTGAGTCCCGGATTAAGCTTGCGTAGTGGGTTAACTTTCCGGCAGCGTGCGCCGCAGATCAATGAGCTGTACAGTAATGGTCTGCATCAGGGGGTAAGTGGCATTGAGGAAGGAGACCGTAACCTGGTGCCAGAAACGTCATTGAAGCTGACCGCCGGATTAGCGCATAATAGAGGTCCGCTCAGTTTGAATGCTACGGTGTTTTTTCAGCCAATTCAGGATTATATTTTTCTTGAGCCCCAGCCGATGTTCCGGCTAACGCCCAGAGGGGCATTTCCGCTCTTTTTGTATCGGGCTGGTGATGCTTTGTTGTACGGTACAAATATTCAGGCGTACTACCAGTCGGGAGAGCGTTGGTCTTTTGATGGCCGCTTAGCGATAGTACGGGGCGAAAACCGTACCGAAGGCCGACCGTTGGTGTTCATGCCGTCAGACAACTTACGTTTTGGTGTTCACTATACAACGACCAGTAGCTGGATACTCAGCCTGGAGGGCCTCTTTGTAGCCCGGCAAAACCGCTTAGAACCGGAGCAAGACTTTCTCGCGACTCCTCCGGCCTACCAGCTTCTAGACCTCAGTGTAGGGCGGGAGTGGACCTTGCCCGGTAAGCGAACTTTGCACCTGCGCGCCGCCGCCCAGAATTTGCTTAATGTCCGCTACCGAGACTACCTGGACCGGCAACGCTATTTTGCTGATGCTCCTGGCAGGAACGTGGAATTTCGGGCAAGCTATTCCTGGTAGAATGGCGTAGCGTCAGATTTTTGGGAAGGGCAACGCTTGACTTCTTGATGCTCAAATTAGATCTGTAGGTAGTTGGTAGTAAGTAGTACTCTCTTTGCACATTGCCATGATATTATCTACTACCAGCCCCCTAATTTGACGTTGTGTCGGCCAGGCAGTTGAGTGATTGCCAAAACCTCACGTTAGGGCACTAGGGCACGGATTGGCTGAGGCACCTCATTTTATATTGGCAAGGAGGTGGTCAGCAAAAGACGTTTTTTCCTACTTTACCTTCCTCCTTCCAAGCGGTATTTAATTCCCATTTTCTCAATTTCTTTAACGAAATCAGTGTCGGCATCTACCGTCCGTTTGAGGGCGAACATTTTAAGCTTTGAGTCTTCTTCGCGGTCATAAAAAACCATCCGGAGCTTTGAGGTTCCCTGGTATTTATGGCACAGTTCGTCGAGGGCAACGACTTTAGCAGTGGTCAGATCTTCAAGGGGCATTTTCAGAATGATCGCACTCGTCATTTCCCGGCCTACGCCTTCGAGGAGTTTGATCTCGGATATTTTGAGCTCAAGTTCTTCGCTCTGCCATTTTTTTTGCCAGGTAGCCACCAGGAAAAGTGCCGTTCCCTGATTGAGGATGTGCCGGAATTTCTGGTAGTCTTCACCGAAAAGCTTGAATTCGATGGTATCATCGTAATCTCCTAACTCGAAGATGCCCCAGCCGTTACCATTCTTACTCACAAGGTGGCGTGCACCTACGATCATACCGGCCAATTTTACGGTGCTGCGACCGTACTTCTGGGGGTTGAGTTCAGAGAGGCTACAGGTTACGTAGTTGTCGATCTCCAGCTTGTAGCCATCCAGTGGGTGGCCGGAGACGTAGATGCCCGTCACGTCCTTTTCGCGGGCTAACTTCTCGGGTAAGAGCCACTCTTTGGCTACTGGTGGCTTGGGTTCTTCGGGCAAGACCTCTTCCTGAATGGCACCAAATAGTGAGCTGGCAGCTGAAGCCAGCTGGGCCTGATAGGCATTAGCAAACTTGGTCACGTGCTCGAGGTAGCTATCGTACTTTTCACTGGGAGCAAAGTATTGTGCCCGGTGGGTATTTTCGAAACAGTCAAAAGCGCCGGCATCTACCAGGGCTTCCAGTACCCGCTTGTTGATGGAGCCTGGCTCGACTCGCTGCATCAGGTTGAAGAGGGACTCAAAAGGACCTTCCTTACGTGCCTCGAGAATAGCATCTACGGGCCCCTGACCAACGCCTTTCAGGGCGGTCATGCCAATACGGATTGCTCCGGCTTTATTCACTGAGAATTCGGACTGGCTTTCGTTTATGTCCGGTTGTAACACTGGCACCTCCATTCGCTTACATTCCCGGAGGAAGAAGCTCATTTTGGTTTGGTCCGATTTGTTGTGGGTCAACACCGAAGCCATGTATTCGGCAGGGTAGTGTGCCTTGAGGTAAGCAGTATGGTAAGCTACGAGGGCGTAGCAAGTCGAGTGTGACTTGTTGAATGCATAAGAGGCAAAGGCTTCCCAGTCCTTCCAGATTTTTCCTAGCTTTTCTTCAGGGTGGCCGTTGGCAGTTCCTCCTTCGACAAACTTAGGGTACATCTTATCCAGTACATCCTTTTTCTTCTTACCCATTGCCTTACGCAGAACGTCGGCCTGGCCTTTTGAGAAGTTCGCGATCGACTGGGAGAGGAGCATAATCTGCTCCTGGTAGACGTAGATACCGAAGGTCTCCTTCAGGTACTGCTCCTCTGCGTCGAGGGTGTACACAATTGGTTTACGGCCGTGCTTACGTTCGATGAACTCGGGGATGTATTCCAGGGGGCCGGGGCGGTACAGCGCGTTCATTGCGATCAAGTCGTCGAAAGTCGTCGGCTTGAGGTTTTTCATGTGCTTCTGCATTCCACCAGACTCATACTGGAAGATGCCGTTGGTCTCTCCGCGTTGGAAGAGCTGATAGGTTTTTTCGTCGTCAAGCGGAAGCTCGTCGACGTCTATGTCTACGTCGTGGTTTTCCTTAATCATCCGGAGGGCATCCTTGATGATGGTCAGGGTTTTTAGCCCGAGGAAGTCCATTTTCAGGAGGCCGGCGTCTTCGGCAACGGAGTTGTCGAATTGGGAGACGTACATCCCGGTGTCTTTGTCGGCGGTGACGGGGACGTAATCCGTCACGTCATCCGGGGTAATGACCACGCCGCAGGCGTGGATGCCGGTGTTGCGGATGGAGCCTTCCAGCTTTTTGGCCATACGGATCATCTCGCCAATCTGGTCGTTCTGTTCGGCGAGTTCCCGGAAGGCGTAGGCTTTATCTACATCTTCCCCGTTCATTTTTCCTTTGAGCTTCGGGTGGATGTCTCCGTCGGCCAGGACATGGTTGAGGCTGGCGCCCAACTGTTGGGGGAAGGACTTGGCGACGCGGTCGACTTCACTCAGGGGAACGTCCATTACCCGACCAACGTCACGCAATGATGATTTGGCGGCCATGGTACCGTAGGTGATGATTTGGGCTACCTGCTCTTGTCCGTATTTGTCGATGACGTAGTCGATTACCTTTTGGCGCCCAACATCATCAAAGTCAATATCAATATCGGGCATTGATACCCGCTCAGGGTTGAGGAATCTCTCAAACAGGAGGTCATACTTGATCGGGTCTACGTTCGTGATCCCAACGCAGTAAGCAACTGCTGATCCTGCAGCCGATCCCCGTCCGGGACCAACACTTACGCCCATTTCTCTGGCGGCCGTGGTGAAATCCTGTACAATCAGGAAGTACCCCGGATAACCGGAAGCTTTGATCACGTCAAGTTCAAAGTCGAGACGCTCACGGGTTACTTCATTGATCTCACCGTAGCGTTTCCTGGCACCTTCGTAGGTAAGGTGACGCAGGTACTCGTCCTGCGTTTTAAACTCAGGAGGCATCGGGAAGTTAGGCAGCAGTACGTCTTGTGCGAGTGTGAGGACTTCGATTTTATCGTAGACCTCCATAGTGTTGGCAACTGATTCCGGATGATCGTGAAAGAGACTGGCCATCTCCGCCTGCTTCTTGAAATAGAAGTCGGAACTAGGGAACTTAAAGCGCGAAGTATCTTCTTTGAGCGAACCCGTGTTGACGCAGAGCAATAGATCATGCGGGAGGTAGTCTTCTTCTTCAACGTAGTGACTGTCATTCGTACAAATCACTTTGACGTTGTGCTTCATGGCAAGCGCCATGAGTTTAACGTTGATGTCCTCCTGGCTCTTACCGGAATAGATCGTACGGCCTTCCCGGTCTTTGCCGAGATCGATATCATCAATTCCCCGGTGACGTTGAATTTCGATATAGTAGTCGTCCTCAAAGATGTTGAGCCACCACTTGAGGGCTTCCTCGGCTTCTTCATCTTTGCCAGCAATCAATAGTTGAGGAATTTCTGCTCCGATACAACAACTGGTAACGATAAGCCCTTCGTGATACTTTTCGATCAGTTCTTTATCTATCCGGGGGTATTTGCCATACAGCCCCTCAATATAGCCGAGTGAACAGAGCTTACACAGGTTGATGTAGCCCTGTTTATTCTTAGCCAACATCAGTTGGTGGTACCGCTTGTCCTTCTCTCCGGCAGCGCGGCTAAAGGCTTTTTTATGGCGGTTTTCTACGAGGTAGAACTCGCAGCCGATCATGGGTTTGATGTTGCGTTTGGCTGCCTCGTTGACGAATTTGAAGGCTCCGAACATATTGCCATGGTCAGTCAGGGCAACACCTTTTTGACCGTCTGCCAATGCTTTATCCATCATTGCTCCGATCTCAGATGCGCCGTCGAGCAGAGAGTACTGGGTGTGGCAGTGAAGGTGGCAGAATTCAGGCATCAGCGGGATCATTTTAGCGCTTCACAAGGTAGTGGGAAAAAGTGGTTTTTGAGCTAAAAGTTTTCCACAAATTGTGGTCTTTTGACGGCCAATAAAAGCTCCGCGTACTACTTGTTGGGCTCGTTGGAAAGGGCTGCTATAGCTGTTTTTGAATGGCAGGTGGGGGGAGTGGGAATGAAAACCTTTATTTGTAATAGCTTTACTTTCAGTTAGATAAGTAGTTGCCTTGGGGTTGTATTGTTTTCTGCGGGAAATCACACCCGTTTTGATTACCTTGTGGTCCGCATTGTAGCACTGGCTACCGTTTTTTCTTATTGCTTTTACACAAATACACTTACATGACCATCGATCAAGTACTCGACCGCCTCGCGGCGGGCAATGCCCGCTTTGTGGCCGATAAGCTCGACGGCAAACTACAGAATTCTAACCGCCGTACTGAACTCACCAGCGGTCAGAACCCTTACGCCATTATTCTTAGTTGTGCCGATAGCCGGGTGATTCCGGAACTGGCCTTTGATGTTGGCCTCGGAGAGCTTTTTGTGGTTCGCGTTGCAGGCAACGTTGCCAATACCGACACGATCGCCAGCATCGAATATGCAGTAGCTCACCTCGGAACTCCCGTAATCATGGTTCTGGGCCATGAAGCGTGTGGTGCCGTCACCGCTGCGGTACTTGGCGGTGATAACGGATACAACCTCAATCACTTGCTGGCACAGGTAACGCCGGCAATAGCTGCCTCACCGGATGGAGCTCCGGTAAATGAGGTGGTGAAAATTAACGCCACCCTCAACGCTGAAGAGTTGGCTGACCGGTCCAAAATCATCCGTGAAGCGGTAGCTGAAGGACGGGTGAAAATCGTATCAGCTTACTACAACCTTGCCTCGGGTAAAGTAGAGATGCTTTAGACTTTGCCACTTGGTCCTTCCTCCGGCACCGGCGTGCGCGCCAGCTGCTCGGCATGATCATGATTCAATAACGGGGTAATCGGAAGCTCAAAGGAACGCAACGATTCCGCCTCCGGCTCCATTCGTTCGAGACATAGGATGAGCCTCCTGAATCCCACCTAAGGTGGTCTTTGGAGGACGCATACTATGTCCGAACAACTCACTTATCGGGTAAATCGAGGTGGCTGCACATAGTATGCGTCCCTTGGAAGCGACAAAGGAGCCTTTTCCAAGGGCTCATCCTATGTGTCAGCATTTGATGCACTTGCCCTGATTCAATAGCGGCTTAGGTATGCTATTGGTATACGGTATGTGTATATTGTCGGGGTAAATTACTGATGATGACCCCCCGCCTATTTCTTGGACTTTGCCTTCTTGTGCTTTTATCTGCTTGTGAACCGGAAGCGGAAAGTCCCGACTATACCACCACTAAATGGGAGAACCTGACCCTCGATTTTCGGGGGCCAGCTACCAGCGAGATGGCGGGTGATAACCCCTTCGTTAATTACCGCCTCGACGTAGTGTTTACCCAGGGAGAAAATAGTATAACCATCCCGGGGTATTACGCCGCTGATGGAAATGCGGCCGAGACAAGCGCTGATTCGGGTAATGTTTGGCGGGTCAACTTCCGACCGGATCGTGTGGGGGAATGGGAATTCGAAACCATCTTTCGCCGCGGACCCGGAATTATTTACGAAGATGATTTCAACGCGGGAGAGTTGCTCGCTTCTCTGGATCAGGTGGGAACTGTGAAGGTAACTGCTGCTGCTGCCGGAGAGACTGGCCGTTTAGTGCGTACTCACCCTCGCTACCTGCAGTGGGCCGAAACCAAAAAGTACTTCCTGAAAGGGGGGGCAGATAGTCCGGAAAATCTTCTGGGGTACGAAGACTTCGATGGAACCTACCGCCACAGTAATAATTTTAGGGAAGGAGAAAGTAAAACAGAGGGCCTGCACAAGTACAAGCTACATGCTCAAGATTTTACCGGAGGACCAACCTGGCAAGATGGTAAGGGGAAACACCTGATGGGGGCTATCAGCTACCTTGCGAATAAAGGCATTAATAGTATTTACTTCCTGACCAATAATATCGGTGGTGACGGCAAAGATGTATGGCCCTGGATCGACCATGAAACCTTCGATCGATTCGACGTCTCAAAACTTGCCCAGTGGGAAAGAGTTTTCGAACACGCTGATGATCTTGGGATGATGCTGCACTTTGTGCTGCAGGAAACAGAAAATGAAACGATGTTAGACGACGGTGATATGGGGCCACTGCGGAAGCTCTATTATCGCGAACTGATTGCTCGGTTTGCGCATCACCGTGCCGTAACCTGGAACCTGGGAGAAGAAAACGGACCAAATGACTGGTCGGAAACCTACCAGACTAATGAACAGCAGGAAGCCGGCATAGCCTGGCTTGCGGAGCATGATCCTTACGCGAATTACATCGTTCTCCATACCCATCCGGGGGAGGAAGCTTTTGCCAAAATATATGAGCCCTTACTGGGGAATAGTAACCTTGGTGGCTTGTCGTTACAAATGGGGAATCCTTATGAAGCCCACGCAGTGACCAAAAAGTGGCTGGCGCTGAGTAAGGAGGCTGGTGCTCCCTGGTTGATGACAGTGGACGAAACAGGCCCGTGGTACCGGGGCCTCGACCCCGATACGGGATACACCGTCGACAACGGTAAGTCGAATAACCATGATAGCCTACGTGCCTACACGCTATGGGGGAATCTTATGGCTGGTGGCGGCGGCGTTGAATGGTACTTTGGCGCTAAGAATACTAACAATGACCTCAATGCAGAAGATTGGCGTAGTCGCGACCAGGCCTGGGAGTGGACGGCTGCTACGCTGCAATTCTTTCAGGATAATATTCCTTTCGCCGAAATGGAAAACCATGATGAGTTGGTAGATAACGGAGCTTTTTGCTTGTCTTACCCGGATGGTGGAGCTTATTTAGTCTTCCTGCCGCAAGGAGAAGCGACGACACTTACCCTAATGGATGGCGATGTTTCGGGATTCACCCTTAAGTGGTTTCACCCTAAGACCGGAAAGCTGCTAGCTGAAGAAGATATCATGAGTGAGCAAGGTAAATTGCTACTGACACCTCCCGGTGAGGGAGATTGGGCAGCGTGGCTTTCAGCCTCGTAAATTAGTATGGAGACAGACGAGCTGTCGCACTTCACACAGTCAACCAAGCCCATTATGTAACGTTTGCAACAACTGCAACAACTGCAACAACTGCAACAACTGCAACAACTGCAACAACTGCTCCTCATGCTGATAAAGACCCGTGCCATTATCTTTCGTGCCATAAAGTATGGTGAGAGTAGTCTGATTCTTGAAGTATATACGGAAGAGCGAGGGATTCGTAAGTACATCGTTAGTGGTGTTCGCAAAGCGAGAAGTCGGACGCCAGCAAGCCTCGTACAGCCCATGAATCTGGTGGATATTGTTGCCTATGAAAGGGAAGGCAAAGATTTAAATCGCCTGAAGGAAGTTCGTCCCGCTCATATCTACACCAGAATTCCATTTGACGTATACCGGGGAACAATTGGGTTGTTTTTACTTGAGGTTGCCCGAAACGCCATCCGGGAGATCGAGGATAATCACGCCTTATTTGATTTCCTTTTCGACTCCTTTGTTTTTCTGGATACAACAGACGGCCCACTGGGTAACATTCACCTGCACTTCCTGCTAGAGCTAACAAGCTATCTCGGCTGCTTGCCGTCTGGAAGCTATTCTGAGGAGACTCCCTATTTTGATTTGAGAGAAGGGTGCTTTGTCCCGAGTTTCCCGGGGCATAGGGACTATCTCGATGCACCGCGGGCAGCCTTGATGTTCCATTTATTACACGCTGACCGGGCGGAGCTGGAAGAGATAAAGATCAGCAGAGGAGAGCGGCTGGGGTTGTTAAATGATCTGATCATATTCTATCGGCATCACATCGAAGGATTAAAGGAAATCAACTCGCTTAAAGTACTGCGGGAAGTAATGGGCTGAAAAAAAATTTCATTTTTTTTCGAAACCATCGAACCTTTATTTAAAAGTTTCGTTAGGTGGCCGATAACAGAAGTAAATACTGCTGATGCAATCCTTGTAAGCATATTGTTTTGTTTTCGCGCTTAGTTGAACTACCCACCTCCACCACCTTCATTATTGGATTATTGAGCGAACGCAGCCTGGCTGCGGGTGACCTCGTAATGAATTGATCATGCATTCTGTCCCTCATCGGCACGGTGGCGTAAGCCTGTACGTGCTGGCAATCACTGTCGGTTTTGCCTTAGCTGGCTACTTTTTCCCGGAGTTTCTGGGGACGTGGGAGCCCTTTCTGGTGCTGGGTATGATGTTGATGCTCGGTTTGCCACACGGAGCTACCGATCATGGTCTTTTTGATTTACTCGTGAAAGACAAACCTGAGAATAAGGGAGTGAGCTTTTACCTGGCCTACCTGACGGTGATCGGAGCATATGGCCTGGTTTGGTTTTTCTTGCCGATGGTTGCCTTTGGGATTTTCATTTTCATGTCTGTCTATCACTTTGGTCAATCTAACTGGGTGGATATTAAGTATGGATCTGCGTCCCTGGCACGCCTGCACTATGTCTTGTGGGGCATGGGTATTCTGCTCACTCCCATTATTCTGCATGGCGCAGAGGCTTCAGCCATTGTTGCAACCATGACCGATTACACTATTTCGCCTCCTGCACAGGGAGTTATCCAACTGATTATTGGAGGCCTTGCTTGCGTGAATGTTCTGGTACTAATGATCCTTTACTACCGGGGGACCCTTACTACCAAACGCCTGGGCAGAGAAATGCTTGCCTACGGCGTCCTCATACTGATGTTCCTGACCAACACCTTACTGCTTGGTTTCACCGTCTACTTCGTTTTCTGGCATTCACTAACGTCTGCCAAAGATCAGCTTCGGTTTTTTCAGCGTCGCCTATCCCCAACAGCACGCAAACAACTATACGGCGAGATAGCCATGGTGGTCTTTGGTGCGCTCGCCTTCTGCCTCATTGTCTGGCTAGGCCCCGGCCCTGCGGCCGCGCTGCGGCCCGGAGTAATCGGAGGAGTCTTCGTTTTTATCTCTTTGCTCACTTTACCTCACATGCTCCTCGTAGAGCAATTATACAATTCATGGTCTCCGCAAAAAGAGGCCGCTATCAGAACCTTAACACCATCTCGTACTAAACAAAGTTTAACCAAACCTCAGTCTGAGGAGTCTTCTTCGACGACTTCAGGCTTGTCCATTATTCATTAAATCCAACTCAATCATGGATGCTTTTACTAGTATGCCTTCGTTTTTTCTCGCCAATATTGAAACTGGTGATTACGTAGGTTTTACCTTTTTTATCGGTTCTATGGCCATGATGGCCGCTACGGTCTTCTTCTTTTTCCAGACTACCCAGGTAGAAGGAAAGTGGCGTGACAGTATGCTCGTTGCCGGGCTCATCACCTTCATTGCCGCAGTTCACTACTTCTACATGCGTGACTTCTGGTCAACTACCGGTACCTCGCCAACCGAGTTCCGTTACATTGACTGGATCCTCACCGTGCCACTGATGTGTGTGGAATTCTTCCTCATTCTGCGTGCCGTAGGCGCCAAGCAGAGCCTGCTTTGGAAGATGATCGGTTACTCACTCCTGATGCTTATTGCCGGTTACCTCGGTGAGACTGTCTTCCGCAGCCAGTCCGTAATGTGGGGAATCATTTCCACCGTTGGCTACGTAGGTATCGTTTACGAAGTATGGTTCGGTTCTGCCCGTCAGCTAGCCGCAAACTCCAATGACCCGAAACTGCTCGGAGCGATCAAGGCGCTTGGTTGGTTCGTATTCGCTGGTTGGGCCATCTACCCCATCGGCTACATGACCATCGAGTCTGGCTGGTTGGCCGGTGCACTTCCCGAAACTGCTCTTGACCTTTGCTACAACATTGGTGATGCCATTAACAAAATCGGTTTCGGCCTCGTTATCTACGCCCTGGCTGTGTCAAAGACCGATGTGCCTGATTACAGCACCAACAAAGCTTAATATAGCCGGATACGTTTATATAGCAGATCTATAAAGATCTCAATTTGCGTAACAAGTTGCTGGCACCTCCCTTGGGAGGTGCCAGTTTTTTTTATGTCAAGTCAGCCTGTCACTTACAGGGGGTGAATACCGAGCGGGCCCTGAAGGCAGCTACCTGTCCCAAATGGCAAGGGTGAGCGGGGTGACGCCGAATGTACAGTAGGCCAGTAACAAAGATGTGGTTTCATGACCCTGAATCAAGTATACGCTGGAGGTCGTATTGTCTTTCCCATCACTTCCTGCTTTGTTCCAGGGAGTCTCTCTGCATTAAAAGTACGGGTGATCTTGCTATCTTGTGGTCCTTTCCTATTTGATACCCCAGGACCATGTCACATAAGTCTCGCCGACGCATTGGTTATGCATTATTAACTATTGCTGTCCTTATTGCCGGAGGCATGTACTGGCGGTTTACCGGGCAAAAACTTTGGGGTTTTTCCCCCCTGTTCTTGTATCTCGCCCTTTACGGAGGAGGATTGCTGCTGCTGACCTATCGTAAAGACGGCACCACCCGCCCGCACAATCAGCTCAGCCTCCTGAGCGGCGCGTTACTCGGTCTGGGGTTTCCGGGAATCTTACCCGTTCCCTTTCTTTTGCTGGTTGCTTTCGTGCCCCTGTTGGTACTGCACCAACGGCTCAGTAAAGAAGGTGCCGGCTACGGCAGGGTATTTGCGCATGGCTTCAGCGCCTTTCTACTGTACAACATTTTGGCTACCTACTGGGTAACCAATACCTCACTGGGGGCTGGCCTCTTTGCCATGCTGGCCAATACAGTGCTGATGTGTTTACCATGGCTGGCTTTTCACTGGACAAGCCGGCAATCGCCTAAGGTGGCCTATCTTGCCCTGGCGGTCAGTTGGATCAGCTTTGAGTATTTCCACTACAACTGGGAGTTGAACTGGCCGTGGCTGACGCTGGGTAATGGTTTCGCCCAGTGGCCAAGCCTCGTTCAGTGGTATGAGGTAACGGGCGTACTGGGGGGCTCCGCCTGGATATTTGGGTGCAACTACCTGGCCCTGAAACTATACACTGCTTTCTCGTGGGAGCCTGGGACTGCTCCTGCATCCGCGCCCAACAATCGCTATTTACCGCTTTTTGCTGCGTTGGTGGTACTCCTGCCCATTGCTGGCTCCCTTGTTCGCTATGCTACCTACACCCCCGGTGATGCAGGTACCATTACCGTAGGTGCAGTTCAACCCAACTTTGAGCCACATTTTGAAAAATTTGCGAATAATCGTGGTGCACAGCTAGACACTTTCATTCGCCTTAGTAACGCCGCTCTGGCTGACGGACCATTAGACTATCTCGTATACCCGGAAACCAGCTTCAGTCAGGTCAACGAGGATGCAACGCTATCCGGTCCGCCCTTCCAGCTGCTACGGGAAAATTTTCAGGACAAGGGACTTCGGTACCTCGTCAGCGGCTTCGATGGCTATCATATTTTCGGACCGGAGGAGCCACTTACCCCCGCTGTTCGCTACCTAAGGAATGGCACCCTGGCACTGGAAGCCTTGAATGCTGCCGTGCAGATTGATATTGCAAATAATGAGGCCCAGACCTACCGCAAGGGCGTTTTCGTCCCGGGGGCGGAGAGCTTCCCTTTCCGGGAAACCTTATTCTTTATGGAAGGGTTTGTGAATTCCCTTGGGGGGACGGTAGCCGGTCGGGGAACTCAGGAGAAGCGGTTGCCATTCGTCAGCCCGGAGGCAAAAATCGCTCCGGTAATTTGCTACGAATCCGTCTTTGGAGAATACTTCACGGACTACGTTAAAGAGGGCGCACAGGCCATATTTGTGATGACGAACGATGGCTGGTGGGACGAGACTGCCGGGCATCGTCAACACCTTTGGCTGAGCAGTCTGCGCGCCATTGAAACCCGCCGTGAGGTTGTTCGATCTGCCAACACGGGCATCAGCGCTTTTATCGACCAGCGGGGTAAGATTGTATCCCGAACGCAGTACGATGAGGCAACCTTCCTCACCGGAACGATGCAACTCAATGACGCCGAAACGCTTTATGTCCGCTGGGGTGACATCATTGCCCGCATCACGCTTCTGTTAACCGCCATGATCATTTTAAGCAATTTGACGCGCAGTTTACGCAATCGGACCACGTCAGGTACGCGTTAAGTATTTACCGGGTACTTTTACTTACGTAACGCGAGTTTTCTTCTTGTTGAAGCGGACCAAATAGTTGTGTTTGGTTTATTTCGCCTATTGGGTTTTAGTCGGCCATAACTGCCTACCAGGCTGAAGGGCCAACAGACTTGATGGTCACGGGAGATGAGAGCATGATGGTCAGTAATTTGGATTATTGCCTCGTCCAAACATGACCTTAAGTATAAGGACCGGGCAATTAATATCGTAGCTTATCAAACTACCAGCTTTTTTCTCAACGCGTATTTTCCTTCTCCTCATCTGGGCGCTGACGCAGGTGCAGGGGGTTGGACTAGGGCAAGCGCCCGTTCGGTTGGAGGTAAGTGGGGTTGATATCACTTGGGACGAACCGCGCCAAAGCTTTGCTGATAGCCAGGAGGTGGTCGCCTACCTGGAAGATTGGATTGCCCTCCAGCGGGGCAACGCCCGCTGGGAGGCCTCCGTTGACAGCCTTTACCGATTGGACAGTCTTACTTTTCGGGCGATCGTCTTTCGGGGGCCAGCCTACGTTTGGGGCGGGCTGCGCCCGCCGGCGTCACAACAGGCGTTAGGCTGGGCCCGCAAGGCAGGCTATCGAGCCCGCCGCTTCGCTGCCGGTCGGCCACTACGGCCCGAAGAATGGACGGCCCTGCGGGATTCACTGGTGCTCCGCGCGGCGGATGCAGGCTATCCTTTTGCTGCTGTTACGTTGGACAGTATCTCTTGGCGTGGTGAGGGCGAATTGAGTGGGCAGATAGTTGTCGACCCCGGGCCATTGATCAGGGTAGGGGAGGTAAGGGCACCGGAAAAAGTCCGCGTTCGGCCCTTGTTCCTCGAACGCTACCTCGGCCTGCGGCCGGGAGAGCCATACCGCCATGACCGTGTCCAGCGGCTCAGCTCCCGGCTCAACCAGTTGCCCTACCTCACGGTAAAAGGTAGCCCCAAGATCAGTTTTCAGGACAGCCTGGCTTTTTTTGATTTGCCCCTTGAGCGTCGGGCAGCCAGCCGCTTTGATTTTGTTATTGGTGTGCTGCCGGGAGGCAGCACTGCGGGTGGGTTACTTATTACCGGCGAGCTCAACGGCGAGCTGTATAATGGGCTTGGCCAGGGCGAGCGGATCGCCGCCCGCTTTGAGCAATTGCGGCCACAGACTCAGGAACTGGCGCTGGCACTCGATTACCCTTTCTTATTCAACCTGCCCTTTGGCTTTGAGGGGGAACTGGACCTGTACCGGAGAGACTCCTCCTTTCTCAACCTGAACTGGCGACTGGCTGCCACTTATTTGCGGGAGGGCAACGATAAGCTCTCCTTCTTCTGGGAAAACCGCCGGACGGTTGTGCCGGGCGATGCCATCATGCCGGGAAGCCCAATCAGCAGCTTGCCGGACACCCTGGGAGTGAGTCGCTCCTTTTTCGGGCTGCAAGCCCGTCGCCTGCGGACGGACCGCCGTTTCAGTCCGCGCAGCGGCTATGCTGCTGATCTCTCCGTAGCGGCAGGCTTTCGCCGCCTGTTGGATGTAGCCGAGAACGACACCCTGGCCGTGCGTAGTACACAGGTAAAAGTAGAAGGTACTTTTGATGCCTACTTTGATCCCCTGGCAGGCACTGTCCTGTACTTTGGGTTTCGTGGAGCAGCTCTGATCGGGAACACCGAGGTCTTGCCCAATGAGCAATATCGGATCGGCGGCGCGCGCTTACTGCGCGGCTTTAACGAGCAGACCATCTTTGCCCGGGACTATCAGTTAGCCACCGCTGAATTCCGGCTATTGCTGGGAGGTAATGCTTACCTGTATACCTTTATCGATGCGGCGCGGGTCAATGCCAGAAACAGGGCTCAACCAGACCTCCGGATTGATTATCCAGTCGGTTTTGGTGCCGGGGTGAACTTTGAAACCCGCGCCGGAATTTTTGGACTGACCTTTGCCCTTGGTCGCAACAATGACAACGAAATCAACCTCGGCGAACCGAAGGTGCATTTAGGTTACGTGAGCGTTTTTTAAGGCGATCAACCTAGGGAAGGGAGGGACGCTGGCCCATGGATTTCAGGGCGGGAACCTGCTCTTCCTCTTGGACGGGATCGAAGGCACGCACGGCGGCAGCGAGCTCGGGCAACCAACTGGGGTCATTTTCTAACCCGTTTCCTACAACAATCATATTAGCTCCGGCTTCCAGGGCAGCGGCTGCGCGCTGCGGGGTTCTGATGCCTCCGCCAACAATGATGGGCAAGCTGACTTCCCGGCGAACGCAGTTGATTATTTGCGTGGACACGGGCTGTTGCGCACCACTACCTGCATCCATATAGATGAGCTTCATCCCAAGCTGTTCACCAGCCAGTGCGGTAGCAGCGGCGATGGAAGGCTTGTCTGCCGGAATAGGCGTTGTATTGCTCATGTAGGAGACAGAAGTAGGCCTCCCTCCATCAATTAGCAAATAACCAGTGGCAACGGCATTAAGCTTCATTTGCTTGATACGGCCAGCAACTTGCACGTGCCTGCCAATGAGTAAGTCCGGATTTCGGCCGGAGAGTAGTGAGAGCAGGAGCAGGCCATCGGCCTGCGGGTCAAGTTGGTAAGTAGAGCCCGGAAACAGAATGATTGGTGTCCCGTTGAGCTGTGACTTCAGTAACTTAAGATAGTATTCTGCCTGTGGGGTATTGACCAGGCTCCCGCCCCAGAGAAATACATCAATCAGACCACTGTTGGCAAAAGCTGACATTTGCTGCAGATTATCCCTTTTTGCTTTGTCCGGGTCAATTAAGACAGCAAGAAGCTTCTTTCCGGAGGTACAGGAATTTTGCAAAAGGGATTGAATCATGCTCGGTAAGTGGTATTGCCGAAAGGTACGGAATTTAGCGGAGATGACCAGCGCCTGATTGGTATGACAAGAGGGCAAACGCCTTTAGGTAGTACTTGGATTTCTTGGTATAGACTGTCATTACTGGCGTGAAAAAGTGCGTAGTCTTATATACCTAAGTCAAAGTGGTTTGGGACTTTATAACTCGCTATCGCGGCTTCTGATTTCGTTAAAAAGCCTCGCCAAAACTAAGGCTTCGCCTCCGTTTTTTGCTTCGTCAGCAACCACGCTAGCCGCGCGCGAATTGTCCCAAATCACTCCGGCTTAGGTATAGTACACACCTCGCATGCTAATGGTCCACTACAAGACGTCCGAATAGTAGAGGGCAACATTGTATCGCCATCCGTTTAAAACCTAACGGGTAGGTCTCTAACTGAGTATCAGCGTAGTTCGTCCGACGAATTGTTTTAGCCTGGCGCAGCCGGATTAAACTTCGTCGGACGACTCGAAGCGGATGAAGATTTGTACGTCCTAATCAATCTTTACCCAATACTTTTTGCACGGATACCTCCGGATTTTGCATTTCCCCAAGGACGTACTGCAGTGCATCCGTTTGTCTTGGTAGCAGAACGTCCGGTTGTACGGCTTTAGGTGTCTCATCACCGCTGGGGCGAACGAGGTAGCTGTTTGAAATCTGTAGGGATAGCTGGCGATTTAGCAGCGACATTTTTAATAGTCCGTCGGCATGGAAGTTGGCGAGGTTTCCACTCTCCTGTCCGACGATGGTTCCCATGCGATAGTCTTTAAACATAGCCGCGAAACAGGTGCCAGCACTGAAAGTGTTACTGTCCATCAGGAGGATTACTTCTCCGGTGAATCCTTTTCGCGGGCCGTAGGGCTTGACCATTGGGTAGGCAACCGTAGCGAGTTCACCGTCTGGGGTGTTGAAGATAGCTTTTGTGTGTGGGTTGATACCCTTCAGCACCGGAAGTGCCCACCGAACTGCTCCCGGAAGGTAGAGCTGCTTAAAGTTCTCTTTAAATTGTGGGGTTGCCTTCCATTGGCTGTAAGCGAACTGACGAAAAGGCGTTGGACTCAGGTAGCGGGCAAGTTCATCGCCCACCCGAGAATCGCCACCACCGTGGCCTCTGAGATCGAGGATCAATCGCTCAGCACCGGAAGCATTGATCGTGGCAAATGCCTCTTGAAACCGCTTTTTGAAAGTCTTGGGACGACCCTCAAAATGATCAATACGAAGGTAGGCTATCTTGTCTTCCAGGATTCTGGTCTCAATAACGGGACGCTGCTCTTCAGTAGGTTGCTGAGCGGTAATAGCCTCAAAAGTTTTACCCTGAACCTGGTGCGTTGTTCCGTCAGATAGCGTTAGGGTGAAATCAGAAGTTGCCCATGGATAGGTAAGCCAGAGGTAGCGGCGGAAGTTCCCGGATAACAAGACCTGGTCAAGCGCAGCAGATTCTCTGCTGGCGTGGCGCGACATGTCCTCAATCAAGGTAGTAACATCTACTCCATTGATGGAAAGAATAATCTTTCCGGTTAGGGGATTTGCTGTTTCCCGGAAATCTTCGCGGACGATAAGCTGTTCCGCAGCCACATCGATGGCGAAAGGGAAGTAGGTGCCTCCTTGCTGGCGGTAGGCTTTTTCTACGCCGTAATCCCATACCCGGGTATGACCGTCACCGAAGGCGCAGGCGAGGATATTGGCAGCGCGGTAGGCGTCCATGGCTGAAGGGGATGCCGGCAGGGCATCGATCAGGCTGTCCTTTAGCCTGGTTATACTGGCAGCGCTTTGATAGCGAAAGGCATTGCAGTGGTAGGTCTCCATGGCGATGACCATCCGATTGAGGTCATTGCTTACCGCCTCACGACTAATGTCCTGGGCGGGGAGGTAGAGAGAAAAGAAGAGAGCGAAGGCGAAGAACAGATGTTTCATTGCGGGTTAGTTTTATGATGACGTTCCTCAGGGTTTTGGGTACCCTTATCGGAACACTGGCAATGATCGGGGGAGCTGACACTTGCGGCAAAAGCGATTGATGAACTCCGGATATTTATTGGTGAATTCCTTTTTCAACCACTTAAGCTGTTCACCCAGCCAAATACCTGATTCACCCATTGATTACCCGAGTCTGGCAATTGAGAAATGGCTTTTGTGTACTTACTACTACCTTGGGAGCATGATAAACGGTACAGGCCAGCTGTTGCGCTGGCACCTTGTTTTCTGCGTGTTCTACTATCAAGTCCAGGAGTTGCTGCTGGACCGCAGCGCAGCAAGTTTATATGCCCTGTTGGAGCCACAGAATCTGGTGCTAACCATCCTGGGCTTTTTCATCATGTTCACCTACGCCCTGTTCCCTTACCTGGTGCTGCGCAAGCATTACCAACGCCCCTGGTATGTTTTGACGGGGTGGCTGGTGCTGGGAACGGTGGCCGCCGCCGGCGTCCGGTATGGAATCGAAGAGGTGCTGGCCCCGGTTCTGATTGGCTTCCGGAACTACCCGGCCGATACGTCTTTACTAACCTACTACCTGGATAATCTATATTTTCTCGTGCTACACGGTGCCCTGGGGGTTATCGTTTACCTGCTGCAAACCACTAAGCTCAGGGAGCGCCAGCGGCAGGAGTTGATCGTTGAAAATCAGCGCACTGAACTTGCTTTTTTACGCGCGCAGATCAATCCTCATTTCCTGTTTAATACCTTGAATAACGTTTATAGCCTATTTTTTCAACAATCGGACAAAGCGCTTAAAGTAATTGAGCGCCTGACGGTCATGCTCCGTTATGGTTTGTATGAGAAAGCTGAGAAAGTTACCCTCAAACGGGAACTTGAGCACCTGCTCAATTTTATTGAGCTGGAAAAACTGCGCTTAGACTTCAACCCCAACATCACGCTGAATCTGCCGGAGGGGAATACCGAAGTACTTATTCCACCGCTACTATTGATCACTTTTGTAGAAAATGCATTTAAACACGGAGACCTGCGCCAACCGCTCCTGATCAATTTGGCCACCGACGGCAAGTCGCTGTCCTATACCGTAACGAATTACTTTGGGGTTAAGCAAAAAGACAGGGTTGGGGGCGTTGGGTTGGATAATCTGCGCAAGCGGCTTGTGCTACTGTATGGTGATCAACAAGAACTAAGCCTGGCGCCTGCAGGGGATGTCTACCGCGCGCATTTGAAAATTAAAGAGCTATGATCCGCTGTATTATCGTTGATGATGAACCCCTGGCCGGGCAGTTACTGTCAGCTTACACGGCGCGCAGCGCCGACCTGGAGCTGCTCGGTACTTTCTCGAACCCGATTGAAGCGCTCCATTTCTTGGGGACGCACGAAGTCGACCTGCTTTTTTTAGATATCCAGATGCCGGAGTTGACGGGCATTCAGTTGATGAAAATTGCCAACGGTAAATATCAGATCATCCTCACTACAGCCTACGAGCAGTATGCCCTGGAGAGTTATGAGTTTTCCGTAACAGATTACTTGCTTAAGCCCATCAGTCTTGATCGTTTTCTCCTGGCCGTTAAAAAGGCAAAAGACCGCCGCTCCGCAACCCAGCCCCTGACAAACAATGCCCCTGAAAGTCAGACTGGCATTGCTTCTACGTCCGCGCCCCCAGTTCGTGATTACCTTTTTGTGAAAAGCGGACACAAGACAGTGCGCATTGATTATGCAGATATCATTCGCCTGGAAAGTATGAATAACTACGTTACCCTGCACACCCCTACGGAAAAGATCATGACGCTGGAAAACATGTCTGCCCTGATAGATAGCTTACCTGCCGAACGGTTTGTGCGTATCCACCGATCCCACGCCATTGCCCTCGACAAAATCGATTTTATCGAGCGTAACCGGGTGGTTGTTCAGGGGGAGTATCTGCCGATAAGCGATGGCTACCGGGAGGCGTTTTGGAAGCTGGTGAAGTAGCCTACGCGCCGTTGGGTAGATGCTCGTAGCAAGTAAGTAGCCGTGATCTCAGGCTACGGACCAAGCCATAACAAAAAAGCCCCGTACCGTTCGGTACGAGGCTTTTAAGATGTGCCCAGGACAGGAGTCGAACCTGCACGTCCGTAATGGACACCAGCCCCTCAAGCTGGCGTGTCTACCAATTCCACCACCTGGGCGTGGGGAGACAAACATGGGTGTGTTTGCCGGAGCGGTCGCAAAAGTAAGGCGCGTTTTTTTATTGAACAACAGGAACGGAAAAAATAGTTCTTGCAGGAGGAAAAAAGTATGGGGGAGGGCAGTATAAGCCTTGCTTGTCGAGGCAGGGTAGGGGAATTACAACCGGAGCAGGCCTGCATCGCTCAGGCAATACGCCTGAATGCCCGTAAAGGGTAAACCATTTTTTTTGGACTCCCATGAAACAAAATAAAGTGTTTAGGCATTTAATGTATGTACATCTAAATTGAACAATCATGAAAACGATACTGCACAAAGCCACCTCACGCGGACTTGCGAACCATGGCTGGCTTAAGTCTAACCATACCTTTAGTTTTGCTAACTACTACAATCCTGAGCGCATGAACTTTGGTGCGCTACGGGTTTTGAATGATGATTTTGTGGAAGCGGGGAGAGGTTTTGGCCGTCACCCGCACGACAATATGGAAATCATCTCCATTCCGATCTCCGGGGATTTGCGCCATGAGGATTCAATGGGCAACACTACCGTTATCCGGCAAGGGGACGTACAGGCCATGAGTGCCGGCACGGGAGTTACGCACAGCGAAATGAATAACAGTGGCCAGGAGCCAGTGGAGTTTTTGCAGATTTGGGTCTTCCCGAAATCACGCAACATTACACCAAACTATAGCCAGATCACCCTGGACGAGGCCGCACTGAAAGATCAGCTCGACCAGATTGTATCACCTTCTGAAGATGATCGCGGCGTCGCCATCAATCAGGATGCTTGGTTTCACCTCGGCGATCTCTCTGCCGGTAAAGAGATTGATTACACCCTGCGCAAGGAAGGAAACGGCGTTTACGCCTTTATCCTGGAAGGGGACGTAACGATTGCCGGACAATCACTAAACAAAAGAGATGGATTTGGTGTCTGGGACACCAATACGTTTTCCATTACTGCAGATGCTGATGCGAGGATCCTGCTGATGGAAGTACCCATGGAATTTTAAAAGCTTGTTCACCGGGTTTTCCCGGTCATCATACTAACCTGGTCGAGATCGACCCCAATAGTCAATAAATATGTCAACTACTATCGCCCCAACCGCCATTGTCGATGCCCTTCAGTGGCGCTACGCTACCAAGCGTTTCGATGCTACTCGTCAAGTAAGCACTGAAGATATTGAAACACTGAAACAAGCGATTAACCTCACGGCGTCCTCTTTCGGCCTGCAGCCGTACCGTCTGCTCGTCATTAAAAATGAAGCCCTCAAGGCACAGCTGCGTGAGGCTAGCTACAACCAGCCGCAACTTACTGAAGCGAGTCACATTTTCGTTCTTGCCAGTAAGACGGAGATGAGCCCTGAATACATCGATGATTTTATTCGCCGGACGGCAGATGCCCGCGGTATCGCTCTGGAAAACCTGGAGGGTTATGGAACCTACATCAAAGGGGCTGTCGGTGGCAAAAGTGCAGAAGATATTGCTGCCTGGAACAGTCGCCAAGCTTACATCGCCCTGGGTACTCTCCTCGCTACTGCCGCAGAGCTGCGCCTTGATGCTTGCCCGATGGAAGGCTTTGAAGCGGCTAAGTTTGACGATATCCTCGGACTGGCTGAGCTGGGCCTTACCGCAACGGTAATCGCACCGGTGGGCTACCGCTCCACTGAGGACCAGACCAATGGCGCGGCTAAAGTGCGCCTTCCACTCGACACCTTTGTGGTCGAGCCAGTCACCAAATAATCAGCTATACCACTTTGACTTGGGTATAAAGCAGGTGGGGCCTGACTCATCTGCCGATTACCATATCACATCGCGCCAGCACATGTAGTAGGCTATCGTTGGGTTGCGTCTGTTTGAATAGTACCGACTGTCAGACAGACCAACCAACAACTGCCTTAAGGCCTTTTGCATGCCTGAACACTGGGGTCAAGTCGCTTAACCTCTGCTGTTCTCAGTGTCTCAATCTTGCCTACTTGTGCTGGTGCTTTTATCCTTTTACTATGCTCCGTATCCTTTCTTTTGTTACTAACCCCGACATCCTTCCTGTCCTCGATCGCGTCGTGAATAAGCAGGAAGGCTGGACAGGCCTACCCGCTGCCACGCTTAGGGAAGCTAAGACCATCATCAGTGAATCACCAGTAGATGTCATCTTACTGGGGGCTGGTACGGGGGCTACCGAGCGCAAGGCGCTCGCTGACGTCATTGCACTGCAGCAAGTTGATACTGTCTTGATTGACCATTATGGAGGAGGCAGCGGCTTACTCTACGCCGAAGTAATGGAGGCGATCGGGCAAAAGGCGATGGTTTAGCCCATATATTCCCAAGCTGTCTGGTAGCGCCCGTTTTGTTCCACGTATTCCAGGAAGCCTCCAAAAAACGGGTCATTACCTATGGTGGCACTGTCACCAATAACGACCAAAAGTTTACGGGCACGGGTAAGGGCTACATTCATCCGCCAGTAATCCGCCAAAAAACCAATTTCGGCCTTAGTGTTTGAGCGTACCAGCGAGACGTAGACCACATCCCTTTCTCTACCCTGGAATCCATCTACCGTATTGATGGTGATGTTGAAGTCTGCCAGGCGCGTCTCAGCGTCCACCCTGTCTTCTGCTTGTACTACCTGTTCGCGGTAGGGTGTAATGATCGCCACTGAAGGGAGCGCATCCTCGGGAGGGATGTTACTGCGTAAATCCAGTAAATGCTCGATCAGGATGTCGAGCTCGCCATCATTATACCTGCTTTTGAACCGAGGATGCAGTTTCTCTTCAAATCCAGTTCCGGCCGTATCCACAAAGGCTACGGATTCCGACAAAGGAATCCCGGGCAGGGTACGTTCTGCTACCAAAGGGGCAGCACTTAGCTTCCCGTCGTAGAAGTAGTTATTGCTGTATCCCATAATCGGGCGATTCATCCGGTACTGGATCTCAAGCAATGAGTGCCAGAAGGCAGCATCCTGAGGGCGCTCACCCGCAGAACGACCTTCCGCCGCGATGCGGCGGGTGCCAACGGAAAGATCCAGTGTTTTTTCCAGAAGGGTGATGTTAAAGCCTTTGCGTTCGGCCTCCCGGCTTTTAACCGTGGGCGGAAGCTGGAAGGGGTCTCCGGCAAGAACCACCCGATTTGCTTTGAGGATGGGAATCCACGTTGCCGGCTCAAGTGCCTGTGCCGCTTCATCGATGATACAAGTCTGGAAAGTGTGGCGACTGAGAATGGAGCTGGCTGCCCCAACCAGCGTACAGACGACAACCTCAGCCGTGTCCAGCACATGGTCAAGTGTACGGTCTTCCAATTGTCGTGCCCAGCCCTGCAGGCGTCCGGCATCCCGAAAGAGTAAGCCTTTGTCTCGCCCGCGGGATTTGCGGGCTTTTTTTCGAATGTCTGCCGCTTCTCGTCGCAGCTTCTTTACCTGTAGGGTGTCGGGGTGGTCCGCAATCTGCATGTCCAGAGTATGGCGCATGACGTCTTCTTCCACCCGACTGATGTTGCCGGTACGGACTACGTTCAGGCCGAGTTTCGCCAACCGCATAGTAACGAGGTCTGCGGCTGAGTTCGAAGGCGTACAAAAAAGTACCCGTCCTTCGGTTTTTACCAGCTCGCCAACGGCTGCCACCAGCGTGGTCGTTTTACCCGTGCCCGGAGGTCCATGAATCAAGGCCAGGTGTTGTGCGCCAAGGACCTGACTGACGGCATGGCGTTGGCTATCGTTGAGGTGGCCAAGGTGGGCCACCCGGTCATCTTTGACTGGGCGATATTCTGCATCCCGGGCAGCCATGATGACGTCACGTAACTCAGCGATCCGGTTGCCCTGAGCTTCCTCCAGGGTTTGGAGGGCGCGGTCCATTTCAACGTAAGTTCGCTCGTCAAACATCAGGTCAACACCAACTCCTCCGTTGTTGAGCCAGGTCGGCAGGTCTTCTCCTCCGAGAATGATCTGCATCCGGTTTTTCTTGATGAATTTAATGACGCCACTACGCTGGGGAGCATTCGCGCCGGGAGCCGTAGTAAACAAATTAACCGAGGTGCCCGACCGAAAACGATGCGCCTGTTCTCCCTCCCGCGTGACGGTTACGGTGGGACGACCACCAATGCCATAACCCGTTTCGGTTACCTGCAGTGGATGCCAGCTGAACCCTTTGGCCACTCGCTGTGGTAAGGGCATTGCCTGAATTACTTCAAGGTGCAAACGGCGCTCTTCCTGGCGCTCCAGTTGTACCAACTTTCTGAGGTGGGCAATTTCGGATTTCTGTGAGTCGGTCAAAGTCGTTGTTGCTTAGGGCTATTTCGTACCCGTTTTCTTGTTGTCAGTACTGGTAAGTTGAATCCCTGGTTCGAGGGAAACATTTCAAGGCATTATTCCCGCCAGTTGGTTGGCGAAGGTAACGGTATTGACGGAGGGATTGTTCGCGGAAATACCTAATGGCACAAAAGGTCAGAACACTCCTTTTTCCCACCGTCTGATTAGCTGTAAAGTAAGCTGAGCCGCAGGGCGAACCATCGCACCGTGATCAAAGCCCTGGAGCTCGTGCAGAAACACTTTCTCATGGCCGGAGGCTACCATCATGCGCCAGAAGTAGGCCGTTTCTTCGTACCGACCAAAAAGCTCCATCTCCCGGTCGCCAGTAATCAAAGCAATGGGCAGGTCAGAGATGCGCAAGTGGTGAATTGGGGCAAATTTATCGACAACAACGTCATTCCAGTCTAGCCCCTGCGCTTTGCGCGGGGTGAAATGGGTGATGGTATGACCACTAAAAGGAATCAGGCCGGCGAGACTATCCGGGTGTTCTCCGTGAGCCGCCAGATATGTGGTGTCCAGGCCAACCATACTCGTCAGGTAGCCACCCGCAGAGTGGCCGGTCACGTAGATGCGGCTGGGGTCTCCGCCGTACTGCTCAATGTTCTTAAGCGTCCAGGCGACTGCTGCTGCGGCGTCTTGGGTATAAGTCGGATTCTCGACCTTAGGGTGCAACCGGTAGTTGGCCGATACTACTGCTACTCCCTGGTTTTTCCATTCCGGCAAAAAGTACTTCTGCCCAAACTCAAGTCCACCCCCATGAAAAAACACAATAGTGGCAAACCCTGCACTATCTACGGGGTGATAAAGGTCCAGTTTACAACGTTCGGCTGCATAGGGGTCCGTAGCATCAGGACGATAACTGAGGTCTTTAATCGTCTCATATGCTGTGATGTTTGGCGCAGTCTGTTGGGCGCGGACGCAGGTGCCAAGCAGGAGTATCAAGCAAAGAATGGTAGGCAGTCTTTTCATGCCACCAAAGATATAGCCAAACGTCTACGATTTAAGGGGAGTGCAGGAGCACTCGTGTGTATACTTCTCTCGGTCACCCGAGGTGAAATTTGTGACGAGGCTCTTTTTGTAAGGTCGCTATGTACCTACTCCCTCTTTTTTCCATGCTAAAGAAGGCAAAAAAACTATGTGGGTCCGGTGGCTAAAACCAGTAAAATCTATTATCGTTTATGAATTATTCGAGGTGGCTGCTCATAGTATGCGTCCCTTGGTAGCGACGTAAGGAGCGTCTTTCAAGAGCTCATACTATGCGTCATCTTCATAAACTAGTGATGCTTGAAGAGAAATGCCCACTGTAGACTTAAAGCCCGGAAAACGTGATTGACCAGCATGCTGTAAGACTACGATAGAAGCTCAAATGTTACGTGAAGCGATTACGCCTGAGGCTTACCTTACCTGCAAACGCTTAGTCGTGATGGTCCTGCCACGCTCGTTCCGCAGCGTGTAGAGGTAGAGGCCAGCGGGGAGATCACTGACGTCGAGGTTAAGGCGAGTTTGGTTACCCAGCGGGGAGAATGTTCTTCGTGCCACACGACGGCCTACCATATCAATCAACTGCAGGGTGTAATTCCCCGGCGTTAGCCCATCGACCTCAAAGGTGGCCAGGTCTGTAGCAGGGTTCGGGAACACCCGAACCTGGGCTTGCCGGATACCTGGTCCTCCGGTAGAGGTGGAGGTTTCAGCGCGCTTATAGGTCATGCGCAAAACTTCGCCCGTCATCTCGTCGGTGGTGACGTCAATGATGGGCTCTTTACTGTCTTCTGCCCAGAATAAATAATTAACGGTAACATCCTGTTCGCCCAGCAGGGCTCCAAGATCAGGGTTGAGAATGGTGATGGTTCCGGTGACATCAATCCAGGGTAGGGGAAGGGTGCGGACCTCCAGGCGAATGAAGACACGCTCAGTACGCTTTTCCCGAATGACGGGGTAGAAGTTATCTCCCAGGCGCACGGTCCCGTGCGCATCGACTTCGTCGCTCCGGGTAGAAATCGTTGTAATACGGAGGGAATCCACCCCTTCGAGGGCATCGCCAATCTCGCCGAGGATCTCGGCGGGAATGCTGTCCGGAGACAACGTAACGGCATTTTCCGTAACGGCAGAGAAGGTAGCTCCGAAGGTCAGCGGCGCACGACGCACCGGCCGAACTGGGGTTACGGGAGTAGAAATGATAAAGTTGGGTAGCAGATCAAAGCTGGTTTTGACACCCACCAGATCAAAACTTGTTTCGCTCACCTGGTAGAAACTCTCCGTGACACCATTCGTCAGAATTCTGATGGTGGCGTTAGGGAAATCAGGGTCATTGGCGGCATCAACGGGCTCGTTGAAGTCGCGGGCCGCCACGGGGTTTCCTAAAAACCAATCCAGGTTTTCCCCACCTGCCGCCTGTACGTCAAAACTAGCGGCGAAGGCGCTGTCAGCGAGGGTGAACTTGAGGGTGTCATTTACTACGGGGAAGTAATCTGACGTAAGCGTAAATTGACCAGACAGGCCAGTTGTAAGCAATACCAAAAAAAGAACGGGTAGCGATTTAATCATACCAGAGTTGTTAAGCCAGATCGGCAGCCCTGGGGGCGGCCTGATGTTCAAAAGGGACGTGTAAAACTTCAGAGCGGTTGCTAAAACAGCTGAAAACTAGTGAGATATTGATTACACCAAAAGTATCGCCACAGCTTTAGCGAGCTCTAAGGTAAGCTGAATAGTATTGCGATTGGGTTAATTAGGCTTTAATTAACGTCCGCCTCCAGTCACAAACGCTTTGACAATTATCCGTTCAGGCTTTTGGCAAACAACCGGGAGATATCCTTGAAGGCTTTGAACTCAAGGGCATTGCCTGCGGGATCGTAAAAGAACATCGTATTCTGTTCTCCGGGGAGGCCCTTAAAGCGGACGTAGGGTTCAATCTCGAACTTAACGCCGTGTTCGCGAAGCCGTGCCGCAAAGTTTTCAAATTGAGTCCATTCAAGTACTACGCCGAAATGAGGGACCGGTACGTGCTTGCCGTCAACTTCATTTCGGTGGTCATCTTCCTCCTTCTTCGGGGCGAGGTGGGCTACGACCTGATGGCCGAACAGGTCAAAGTCAATCCATTCTACGTCGGTTCTACCCTCCGGGCAACCAAGTACAGTACCGTAAAAATGACGGGCTTTTTCCAAATCGTCTACTGGGACGGCTAAATGAAAGGGCTGCATAGTGGTAGTTTTGTTTGGCACAAATTTAACGCACTCCAGGTAATGATTGCTGGCATACATCAAACTGGTCGTGGCCTGACATTATCCCCTCCCTTGCTCCTGCGTCCGCGCCCTGGAAAAACGGGT
>CAZTTF010000058.1:0-4126 GCA_964616365.1 uncultured Lewinella sp.
GGTGAGTTTCTCTACGATAACCTCATGATCGAGGCCAACGTGATTGAAGCTGCCCGGTTGAATGGAGTGACCAAGCTGATGTTTCTGGGGTCGTCCTGTATATACCCCCAGCTGGCGCCGCAGCCATTGACCGAAGATGCACTGCTGACCGGGCCACTTGAACCGACCAATGAGCCCTACGCCATCGCCAAAATAACGGGGATCAAACTCTGTGATGCCTATCGGCATCAGTACGGTTGCGATTTTATCTCCGTTATGCCAACTAATCTTTACGGCCCAAACGACAATTACGATCTAGAAAAAAGCCACGTTTTGCCAGCCCTGATCCGGAAGTTTCATGAGGCAAAAAAGCTTGGTCTTTCAGAGGTGGTGATGTGGGGAACCGGATCCCCAAAGCGTGAATTCCTGCACGCCGACGACCTTGCAGATGCTTGCGTGTACCTGATGCACCACTTTAGTGACTACGGCTTTGTCAATATTGGTACGGGAGAAGACCTGTCCATTCTCGAGCTAGCCGAAACGATCAAAGAGGTGGTGGGTTACCAGGGAGAGATCACCCACGATTTATCGAAGCCCGATGGTACGCCCCGTAAATTGATGAACGTTGATAAACTACACGCCATGGGCTGGCAGCACAAAATCAGCTTGCGGGAAGGTATTGAGCGAGTGTATGCAGGCTTATTAGGAGAACCATGGTATTGACATAATTTCTACGTTAGGTCAGGCCTCTGGCATATCGTAACCTCTGACCGTTGCGCTAAAAATAGTCCCTTTGTCCACCCTTTTTCTCACCCAGCGTTTCCCACCCCATTCGGGGGCCGCAGCCCGACGGCTGCGGTGGTTGGCCCGGTCTTACGCCGAAGGAGGTAAGGTGTATGTTATCCGAAAAGGGGAATCCGACGGAGAAAATGACCTCGGCGCTGACAAGACGATTGTGATTAACGGCCGTGATCTGCGCAAGCTATCTGGTTACGAGGGGAAGACCATAAACGGAGGGCTTAAAGCCAATCCGGTAATCGCTTACCTGCTGAAAATGCGGCAAGCATTTCCTTTCGTTTACCTTACTGACGACGGAGGGAAATCATATCGGGCGAAGGCGTTTACGGCGGCCTGCCAGCTGATTGAGCAGAATAATATCACGACGCTATTCTCTAGTTTTCGGCCTTGGTCCGATCACCTGGTGGCGCGCCAATTAAAGGCGCGCTATCCGCACCTACGCTGGATTGCAGACTTTCGGGACCTTCCCGTCGACCCCGTTCGCAAGGATGTTTGGTGGCCCGGACTACAAAGTTGGTGGGGCAAAAAGATGGTGGCTAGTGCGGACGAAGTATGGGCAGTATCTGGGGGGCAAAAGGTCCAGCTTACTGGCTGGCACTCCGCGATAAAAGTGGTGCGGAACCCACTCCTGGCTTTGCCGCCGGCAAAGAATAATCCGGTTACCGCACGCTTTACCATTGCCTACACCGGCAGCCTGTACCCCGGGCTGCAGACGGTAGCACCACTGGTGGTCGTATTACGCAACTTGTTGGCGCAGGGAACGATCTCCCCCGACAAACTTTGCTTGCAATATCGGGGTAAGGATACTGGCCTTTTTCGGCAATGGGTTGGGGAGCTTCCACCAGACTGCCTTGATATTGCCCCTGCCATTGCACCTGCGGCCGCGCAAAAAATGCAACGCGAAGCCCAGCTGCTCCTGCTGCTCAATTGGTCTGCCCCGGGCTATTACGGAGTACTCACCGCAAAGCTGTGGGACTATCTCGCTACCGGACGCCCGGTGCTGGCCCTTGTCAATGGCCCGGAAGATCCTGAGCTGCACGACATCATTACGGGCGCGGACGCTGGTGCAGTGTTCAGCAATGAGGCACAAGGCTTAGCGGCATGGCTTCGGCAAGCCTATGCTCAATGGTTAGAGGGGGGCTCCCTGCCCTGGTCTGTCGATCGCGCCGCACTGGAGCAGTATTTGTAATCACGGCAAGAGGTTGCCTGGCAGGCTATCCCTCAAATACCCCTTCCAGGATACGGAGGGTGATCAGGTAAACCGGCAGGACACCATCGACCCCGAGGGAGCCGGAGGCGAGGGTATGGCCCGTCACTAACGGGTTGTCACTGGCATAGTAGGCATAGCGCGTAATCAGGTTGGGGTTGACTGACTTACGAATAAGGGTGGCCGCCTGGATAGCCTTTTGGTAGTGCGCGCCTTCCATCTCCAGTCCGGCAGCTTTCCAACTCGAAGTGAGGAAATAATCAAGAATAGGAATGTTCTGGAGGCTTGTGCCCATTACCGTTACCATTGGCCCTTCGTACACCTGTACTCCAAAGCCGGTGAATTGCTCCGGCTGGAAGCTGTTTTTGAAGGGATAGTTGTCGGCATTGCCCTCAAAGATGTGGGCATCAGGAACCATGATATCGCCCTTTTGCCCTTCGAGAATGCCCGCCTTACCCATGACGTTGATGCTTTCGATCGGCATGTCGAACACCCGGCCAGTGGCCGGGTCGTGGTAAGGGCGCAGGAGCTCGTCCATGCTTTCGTATGCCTGCTCACCGAAGGCATAGTCCATTACCAGGATAACGGGTGCCATGTCCGGGTTCTTGGCCGGCTGGAAGTTGACCTCCGGAGAAATGACCTTCGGGTCAAACTCCGCCGTATCCAGCAATTGAACACCGAGGTTGGTGCCACTGGTGTCCGCAATTTCGATCAGGCCGTTTTTACGGGCGAGTTCAAATACCTGCGGCCGGAGGTGTTTGTGTTCTCGTTCCGACATGGCCCGGGCAAAGTCGAACATGGATTTGTGCTTCTTGAGTTGCTTGTTCAGGGCTGCCGGAGCAAATAGACTGTTGACAACGCTATGGAGGTTAGCACTGATAATATGGATCGGGCGTTCAATCAGTTTTTCTGCCAACAGGACCTCCTTGATGTTGCGGGCCCACTGTTCTCCGAAATAGTGGTGCCCGGTCTGCTCCCGAAGAGTACTGCTGAAGGAGATCTCCCGGTCGAGGTCCTGCTCGCCTTCTTCCTTCGCGAGTTTGCCCATCCAGTAAGTGATGTGGAACAGGTCGTTCACTTGATCTTGCCCCGAGAATCGCTCACAGGCCGCTACTACTTCGTCGTAGGTACGGCCAAGCAGGGTGCTGAGATAGGTGTAGGCGGTTTCAATTCGGAAACCCTGCTTCTTTTTGGTGGCAGTAACGTATTCCTCGAGTAGCTGCCATTCTCTTTTGGGGCGCTCCTTACTGTCCAGACTGTTCTGGTAGATTTTGTTAGCCTCGGCGTAGAGGAAGGTAAGGTGCGTGAGGATGTCGTAAATGTCGGACCGGCCACGCGTCATCTCGATGTACATCTCGTTGTTATCGATCCGGTAGGCACTGCGCCGCCGCGCCGGCGCAATGATGGGCTCAAAGGTGGAATCTTCGTACCCCTCGCGGCTGATCAGTTTGAGGAAGCGACATTCTTCGATGCCTTTTGGCAGGCGATTGAAAACGTAGTGGAGGCCGTTTAACTCAACCTTTTCCGGGTCGGCAATGCTACCGTAAATCTCCGGGCGCAGGACCATCAGATTGTCCATCAGGGTTTTTCCACTCATGCCTCCCGGCTTATAACTACCACGGATCAACAGGTGGCGCATAGCGATGTAGAGGCGTTGGACGGCGGTGCGGGATTCTTGGGCGCGGGTTCTGGACATGTACTTTACTTGTGTTTTTTCGGTTGGCTTGAGGAAGCAGGCCTTCGGAGAAAGACAACTGAAAGGGAGTTTTGGTTGAGGGACGTGCTCCAATGCACCACCATCCTTGCAGATTCTTTTTGGAAAAAGTACGCTGCCACGTTCTTTCTCCGCAGGAGATTTATTCCGGCAGGCAGCGAAATCACCCCTGAGGGCATTATCTGAAAGTCAACCTATCGTTACCTACCTTTGCGACCGCTAACTGAGCTTCCTTTATGCCCACGATATCTAAACTCTCCATCGTCATCCCTGCTTACAACGAAGAGCAGACGATTCACCTTATTCTGGATAAGGTCCGGGATGTACAGTTGATCGGAGGCATCTCGAAAGAGTTGATCATCGTTAACGATTGTTCCTCGGATGATACCGAAGGAGCGATTGCGCGCTACCGCTCGGCCAATCAGGAC
>CAZTTF010000059.1:0-26355 GCA_964616365.1 uncultured Lewinella sp.
AACGTAATGACCTCACATCTAATCCATATCTTGTATAATAATATTCTGCCCAATTTTCTCCAGCAGATTTACTTATTCCATATACTGTAGATGGATTTAAATAGGTAGATTGTGGTGTTCTATTTGATTGCGCAGCATCACCAAAAACAGCAATAGAGCTTGGGAAAAACACTTTTGAAACGCTATTTTTTCTTGCTACTTCAAAAACATTGAACATGGTTTTCATATTAATATCCCAAGTTAACAATGGATTTTCTTCTCCTTTAGCAGAAAGTATTGCTGCCAAATGATAGATTTGGCTTATTTCATATTCCTTAACAATAGTTTCTAATTGCTGATAATCAGTGGCATCGATTACTTCAAAAATTCCATGAAATTCCAAATCTTTTTTAAGGTCTGAAGCGACAATATTTTGTATTCCATACTTCTTCTGAAGTTCTTTAGTTAACACAGAACCTATTTGTCCTTTAGCTCCAATAATTAAAATTGTGTCTGAATCCATTTTATTTGATTAATAACAGTATAAAGATATGTAATAACGGATTATTAAGATTAAAAAAACTGTATACAATTCAAAATAAAGTGTTTAATTCTATAATTGTGTTATTATTAAAAAATAATTACTTTTGCAAGGTAATTTTATACTTCAACAAAGAATAATTAACTGTTTTATGGAAATACTAGATGATATTGATTTAAAAATTTTGAGAATTTTACAGAACGATTCTAAAAAAACAACCAAAGAGATTGCAAAGTTGATTAATCTATCTGCTTCTCCAGTTCATGAAAGAATTAAGAAGTTAGAAAAGAAAGGATATATCAAAAAGTATGTTGCGCTTTTAGATAAGAAAAAAATCAACAGACCTATTACTGCCATTTGTATGGTAACATTGCGTTACCACAACGAAGGCTTTATTGATAAGTTTGATAAGCACATAAAAGAACTTAAAGAAGTCCAAGAATGTTATCATATGGCAGGAAAAGTAGATTTCTTTTTGAAAATTAATCTTGAGAGCTTAGATGCTTATCATGAATTTGTTAGACTTAAGCTTTCTAAGATTAATAATATAGGTGTTTTAGAAAGCTATTTCGTACTAAAAGAAATTGTATCGACAACAGAATATTTTGTTTAGACCATACTTTTAATATGTACTGTATTCCTATCTATAAATATATCCAATAGATTTATAATTATTACAGTTAGGAATAATAAGGCTTTGATAACATTAAAATAAGTAAAAAAATGTGCTTATTGATTTTCACTTAAAAAAGTTTCTGTGAGAAGACCATTTTTTTCCAATAAGGGAATAGCGAATCTCTCAGTAGGAGCATTCTCATGTTCTTGTGCAAAAATAAGAGCCGCTTTTCTAATGATTTCTGGGTGCTCATATGCTACATTCTTAGATTCTGAGGGGTCGTCTTTCAAGTTGTAAAGTTCAAGAGTGGGTTTGTTTTTGTCTTTTAAATGCTGACGAACCAATTTCCAATCACCCATTCGAATAGCAACTTGTCCTCCGTATTCAGGGTATTCCCAAAAAAGGAATTCGTGCTGTTTCTGATTTTCTCTACTTAGTAATGCTGGTAAAAAACTTATTCCATCTGTATTATTCGATTCAAAACCAGTTAATTCAGATAGTGTTGCATATACATCATAATGTGCAGAAATATGGTCTGTTTTAATTCCTGATTTAATGTGCTCAGGCCATGTGGCTATCATAGGTACACGTATACCACCTTCATATACAAAGCCTTTAGCTTTACCATAAGCTTCACCAAAGGTGCCAGAGCTATTAAAATACGAGCCATCTGTACCTCCAGAATAAGTGACACCGTTATCTGAAGTAAACATTATCAATGTGTTTTTATACAATCCTTCTTTTTTTAGATAATCAATTAGTTTTCCAATATTCTCATCTAAGTAAGAGATCATAGCAGCATAACCTGCTCTAGGGTGTTGATGAGGATAATATCCTACTGTTCCTAAATAAGGTTCTTCTTCTCCAAACTTCACTCTATAATAATCTACCCATTTTTGAGGAGCTTGAATTGGGTTGTGTGGTATAGGAGTTGCCCAATATAAAAAGAAAGGGCTTTGTTTATTTTTGTCAATAAATTTCGTCATTTTTTCAAACATCAAATCTGGGGCGTATTCTTTTAAAGTATAATCTCTATAGCTATTGGAATTATACATGTCTATTTCTTTAGCTAATTTTTTACCAGGTTGAATAGTATCATTTTCTAAGTAGACTCTCTTTTCATTTTCATAAAGATGAACAGGGTAATAGGTATGTGCTTGCCTTTGACAATTATATCCATAGAAATAATCGAATCCCATTTTGGTTGGAATAGCATTTGTATGGGGTGCACCTAGACCCCACTTGCCAATCACACCAGTAGTATAGCCTCTCTCTTTAAGAAGTTTAGGGAAAAGGATGGTGGAATCTGGTATAGGTCTTTGACCTTCAAGTGTTGAATCCTTAATAACTTGCCTGTAGTTCCAAACATCACCCCTTTCTGACCATTCATCATTTCCTCTAATGTATGAATGACCTGAATGTTTACCTGTTAATAACATATATCTTGCAGGAGCACAAACAGGAGCACTTGAATAATGCTGAGTAAATAGCATTCCATCTTTTGCAAGAGCATCTATATTTGGAGTTTCAATTTTCTGTTGACCATAAACACCTAGTTCTCCATAGCCTAAATCATCTGCTAGTATGTAGATTATGTTAGGTAATTTAGCAGGTATTTGTTTTTTGTGATCTGTAGACAAACTTCCTTTACAGTTAAATAAGGATAGAAACACGTTAGTAAGTATGATGAAAGATAATAGTTTTTTGAATTTAATATTTTGAAACATAGATTGTTTATTTTAAATGTGTTCATTTAACTCGTGAAGTTTTATCAAAAAAAATAGGGTATAATTTTCATTGATAGTATAGCATATATACAATTGAAGATTATTAATAATTTTAAAATTAAAAAATAAAACCTTTGAAATTAATCAAAGGTTTTATTTGGAAACAATTATAATATGAAAACAATTTAATTTATATATGCCATTATTTCTGCCATAGCTGCAAAATCCTGATTATCATGAGCAGAATTGATAGTTACTTTAAAATACCTAAATATTTGTGAATTTGTAAATTCTGTATTTTGGCCTTCTACAATATTTTGCAACTCAAAACTTCCCAAAGATGTCCAATTTGTATTGTCTGAACTTATTTGTATTTCAATACCTTTTACTGCTCTTGATAAACTTTGTCTTTGAAGAAATCTTAGCCCTGATATTTCCTTTTCTTCACCCATATCAACTGTTAAAAAATGAGGATGTGCTGCAGAACATCCATTCCAGCATGAGTGCCAGTAGGTATTTAAATCATCATCTAACACATCTGCTGCTAGTCCTGTTCCTGGTTCACCGTCATTATCTTCTTGTGAGCTATAATCTACAATTGTCCAATTACTTCGATCAATCAAATTCGGTTCACTTGGTAGGGTAGGGGTTTCCAATGAAGAAAAATCAATGTTTGGAGCTGATCCAGAAGAATTTCTTGAAAGCGCTGTTCCTGTATCTATGTTCTCGCTAAAAAAACCACAATTTTTTAGAAAAAAACTAGCCCCACTTTCTCCACCTAAATAATCAAATCGATCACCATTTGCAGCTGTAGCATCAAATGTAAATTCTGCCTCAGTTAATTCGTTCCAAACATTATCTGATGTGTATACCCATTGATTCCCAAAATGAGCTTGCCTTTCAATGAATCCAGTACTAGGGTTAAAGTTTTCTAGAAACGAGTAGAGTGATGCCAAATGTTTTGAGATTTTTGGTTTTCTTAAGCTAGCTATTACTTGCCAATCTCCAACTTCGGGAGCATAAAAATATGCGGTATAATCTGTTGAATTTGCTGCTGGTTCTGCCTTTAGTAAAAATTTATATGTTGTGTTGGCTTTCCAATCAAATTTTTTAAAGCTTTGAATACCTGAACCTTCATTACCAAAATTTTGAACTGTAACTCCTTCTCCATATCCAAGATTTAGAACTTTGTATTCTTCTGGAATTTGATTAGGGTCATCTGTAACAAAATCACTCCAAATTGAAAATAAAACTCTCCTTTCGGTTTCTGAATTTACCTGTATTCCAAAATATCCTTCAGAATGCCCGTTAGCCATATAAAAAGACCCTATTACATCTTCGCCATCTGGTACAGTAATTTCATTATAAAAGTATTGAATATCTTTATTCTCAGGAAGCTCATAACGTAAATGTACTGAAGGTCCTCTTCTTCCAAAATAGAAATTTTCTGTAGGGATAAATGCCACACCAGAATTTGTAGCTTGTCCGCCTATTAAGACTTCATTTATATCTCCAATATAAGTGCCTTCTTTATCTAAGCCTTGGATTTCAATGTAATTATATCCTGAAGCTGTTATATTAAATTCTCCAACTTCTATAATTTCATAATCTTTATTGGATATGTCAATATCTTTATATTCGCCATCTACTGTTACTCTTATTTTTGAAGTACCTTCTGGTGATTTAATTTTTAATCCAACGTGTAAACTTCCTGATGTTTCGGTTACAAAATAAGTACGAATAATATCAGATAATTGGCTCCAGTTATTTATTCCACTGGGATTAATAACGCTGCCGTTTCTATTTACATCATTTACTACCCAACTATTAGCACCAGCTGGGATTTTTATATTTAGATCTAATTCTGTTTCTCCAGAATCCGGTAAACCAGCGTGATTATCATCTTTGTTTGATTCACAAGCAAAACAAGAAAAGCTAATAAAAAATAATAGTATTAATCTTATCGAAATTATTTTATTCATTTTTTTGTATTATTGATTTAATTTAAAAAGTTGTTGTTTGTTGTTATTGTTGGCGATAATGATTTTTGTATTTGCATTTTCATTTAGTAGTAAAATATTTCGTACATCACCATCTAAATAAAAACCAACCATATTGTTGTTGAGGTGAGAAAACTTAGCATTGGTCTCGCCTTTTAAAAAGACTCCTATTCCAGCATCAGCTCTTGTAGTCTCTACTTCCGGTACATAATTATTTCCTGCTAATATTAGGTCTTTTATACCGTCTTTATCAAAGTCATGGTATATGATGCTATTTATAGGGCTTGTTTGTGCTACTATAGGAAAAGGAACAAATTTAAAATTACCATTTTCATTTAAGAAATAGCCTGATCTAAACTCAGTTGCTTGTAAATTTATTGCAGAATTAAAATTATCACCCAATATCTGTTGTAAATTACTATTTGCAAATTCGTTGTAAGACTTAATTCGGTCATTTAGATAAGGCATTTGTTGAGCTGTGCAACTTTTACCTCTAACAGGAACTAAATCTTTATTATGGTACTTTGCTAAGACTATATCTTCTGTTCCATTTTCATCAAAATCATTAGTGAAAATATTGAATGGCTTTTCTGTTGATGCTTGAAACTTATAGTTTAGCCCTAAATTACCAGCAATTATGTCTAAATCATTATCATTATCTATGTCTTTTAATAAAATTTTATTCCACCAGCCTTTATAGGAAGAAAGTTCTTTATATGTATCACTTTTCGCGAGTTTTCCATCGTTATTTATAAAAATTTCTATTCCCATCCACTCACCTGAGACTATTAAATCTTTATCGTCATCATTATCTATATCGCTCCACTGAGCAGTTGTGACCATTCCAATGTTCATTATTTCAGAAGCTAATTCTTCTGTTTTGTCAATAAAATTACCTTCATCATTTATTAGTAGTGTACTATTTGGAGCATATGGATATGCACCATGAATTACTCTACCACCTATAAATAAATCTTGATCACCGTCATTGTCGTAATCTGAAGCAATAACTACTGAACCTGAATTTTTACTTGATGGTATTAAGGATGCTGATTTTTTGAAATTAAAATCTCCTTGATTAATGTAAAGCCTATCTTCTAGCCAAGGTGAGTTTTTTTGAAACTCGTAGCTGCCACTTACAACATACAGATCCATGTCTCCATCATTATCTGCATCAAAAAAACAAGCTCCAACATCTTCATGTTTTTTATCATCGACAAATGCGGGAACATAAATGCTTTTATATGTGTTGTTTGATGTGGCAATTAAAAGTTTAGGGCTTTTATTGTATGCTCCACCAATAAAAATATCGTCCATACCATCATTGTTCAAGTCTGTAGAGGCAACAGCTGGACCAGTTTGAGATAACTTATGTGGTAAAAGCAATTGAACTTTATAGTCATCGAATATGATTTCGTTGTGTGAATAATCAAATGGGAGTTGTGTAAATAATTTTTCTTCAGATTTATTTGTCTCTGTATCAGTTTTTAGTTGGCTATTTTTATAATTAACTTCTAACAATTGATTTGTTTTAATATTATATAGAACCTCTTGTCTACCATTAAGCCAAGTTATGGTTAGTGAGTCTAATACTTCTAATTGGCCCAAACCAAAATGAAGTTTGTTGGATGTTGAAGACAAATAACCTCTTGAATTGATTAGTTGTTTGTCTAATATATCGCCGTTTGGCATAGAAATAGTAGCTTTTGTACCCAAACCAAAAGGATTTTTATCTGGACCTTTAAAAGTAATTTGAAGATAATTACCTTTATTTTTTTCTCTACTGTTATTCCTTAATATAGTTGCATTCTCATCTAAGTTATTAGTAACAATATCTAAATCACCATCATTATCTAAATCTACATAAACAGCACCATTAGAAAAAGTTGCTTCCAGGTCTGACCAATCTTCTGTTTTATCACTAAAAGTTAGATCTCCATTATTTTTAAATAAATAATTGGTTAATTTTTGTTGAGGTAATTTTTGAGTGAAGTTGTAAAAATCTATTTCTTTTAGCTTGTTTTTATTCTCTTTGATGTATTTTTCTATTTCAATGTTATTATCCCTATCAACTACATCTCGATAGATACCATTGGTAACAAACAAATCGTTATAACTATCTAAGTCAAAATCTGCAAATAGTGCAGACCAACTCCAATCAGTTTTTGCTAAACCAGATAAATTTGCAATTTCACTAAATGTTTCATTTCCGTTATTTAGCTGTAATACATTGTGCATATATTGATAGTGGTAGTTGTTTTCAATCATGCTATTAAACCTATCAATAGACATCATAGACATTGTGGTTTTTGATCTTACATAGTCTTCAGGACTCATATCTAGTACCATTAAATCTGAATATCCATCATTATTAACGTCTGCTATATCTGCTCCCATGCTATAGTATGACATATGTTTAAGATATTCATTTCTTTTGTCTGTGAATGTGCCATCACCATTATTGATATAGGCAAAATCTGGACTTACAAAATCATTACTAACATAAACATCTAGCCATCCATCGTTGTTTAGGTCGCCAACTTGAGCATTTAGACCAAAGCTTAGGTCTGGAAGTATTCCTGCTTTTATTGAAACATCAGTAAAGTGCCCTTTTCCATCATTATTATAAAGTTTATCGCTACTTCTGTAAGTTTCAGTTTCTGGTCTTGTTTGAATAACTGTTAAATCTAAAACTTCTCCTGATAAATTAAAGCCTGAAGGAGCATTAGCAATGTATAAATCTAAATCTCCATCATTATCATAGTCAAAAAAAGTAGAAGCTATTGATCTATTTGTATCTGCTAATCCAAATTCTTCTGCTTTTTCAGTAAATGTTAAATCTCCATTATTAATATAGAGCATATTAGCTAATTTTTGATTTCCATTATACCAACCTGCTCTGTTGATATAGATGTCTAAAAATCCATCATTATTAACATCAGCAACTGATACACCTGTATCGAAACCAACACGTTTTTCTATACCTGATTGCGGCGTAATATCTTGGAATTTAAAATTTCCTTTGTTTAAAAAAAGTTTATTATGATAAATATTTGAAGTAAAAAATAAATCTTGTAATCCATCATTATTAAAATCGGCAGCAGCTACACCACCACCTATATAGATATATAAATATTTGTAATAATGTAATTCTTCAGATTCTAATATTCTGTTTTCAAAAGTAACACCAGAATATTGTGTAGGTATCTCTGAAAATAATTTACTACCTTCTTTTGTTTCATTTGTTTCATGGCTACATGAAACAAAAAAATAAACGATATAGATTAAAATACAATGAATTATATACTTATGCATATTAATAATAAATTGAAAAAATCTCAGCAAAGGTTTTATTGCCTTTGCTGAGATTATATTAAGTTAAATTAACTAAGGGTTTTGTTCTAAACTAGGTTGTAAAATAATTTGCTGTTCTGGTATGAATTCTACAACTCTATTATCAGTTGCAGGAATTTCATAGAATGGATTTGCATTGTTTAAGTGAGTACCTGGATATCTTCTATCCATAGTAAGTCCGTTTCTGTAAACATCGTATCTTCTATGACCTTCATAGGCTAATTCTAGCTGTCTTTCTTGTAATACAGCTTCAAGAACTGTCATACCTTCACTTGCTATGTCTGTTAGTGTATATGTTGGAATTCCCGCTCTAGATCTCAAGATATTTATTTCATCTACTGCAGCTTGGTCATTTCCTCCAATTTTAGCTAAAGCTTCTGCTTTATTTAAATGCATTTCTGCTAAACGAGAAACCATCGGTGACCACATATGTACATCATTTTCTTGTAAAGAAGCTTTATATATATAAAACTTAGGATGTCCGTTTCTCTTTTGCATATCAAAATCATAAATTACATCTTGACGACCATTTGGACCGTTAAAGTAATATACGGTTTTTCCATTTACAATTTCTGATTCTAAAGTATAAGTAGTGCCTTCATACTCAAATGTAATAGTGCCAGCATTGTCTGTTGTTTGAGAAAATACATAAGTATAATTTTCATCAACCCAGTAAACAGCAGGAATTAAATCACCATTTCCATCTTCGAGATATTGAGCTCCAATAAACGACCTTCTTGCATCTCCTTCATTCTTATCAATTAAATCTAAATAGGCTCTTGATGCATACATTTCGCCCCAGCCAACACCATCAACAGTTGCGTAGAATGAACCTATTGTATACCAATCGTCCCATTCTCCTAATAAATCTGAAGAACTGCTTAATTTAACAGCAAAAATTGCTTCTGGATTATTTTCTGGTGTAAGTGTATTCATTTGAGCAAATTGTTCTGTTGGCAACAATGAATAATACCCCGAATTAATTACCTTATCTGCGTATTCTCTTGCTTTTGCATCTTCTCCCATATATAAATAAACTCTAGATAATAGTGCTTGAGCAGCTTCTTTAGAAGCATATGCTGCATTATCGTTCATTGTCATTAGAGCTTCTGCCTTAAGTAAATCGCTAATTACTTGATCATAGACTTCTCCAACTGTATTTCTGTCTGGTCTGTCTTCTGTATCTGAAGTTAGCTTTAATGGCACAGATAAATTACTAACACCCTGATTGTATGGTCTGCCAAATACATTACCCATTTGGAAATATACAAGACCTCTCATGTAATAGTTTTCTCCTAGAAGTTGATCTTGTTCTTGTGAAACACCTTCTTCTATTTGTTCTATCATTACATTTGTACCTACTGTCAATTTGTATGAATTTCTCCAAAATCTATCAACCCTTGAATTTGTAGTTATAGATTGATAATTATATAAAAAGAATAAGTGATCTGAAGTACCTCCACTTAATGTTACATTATCTCCAGCGTATTCTGATATTCTATGTAAATCATCTACCCATCCATCAAATCCAACATCACCTTTTAAAAGTGCATAATTTCCAATAGTGGCAGTTTCTATTGATTCTGGGTCGCTAAATAGTTCCTCAACAGCAATCTGATCATATGGATTTTTATCTAAATCGCATGAAAAGAAAATTACTGTGAATATTGGTAAAATACTATAAATTATTTTTTTCATTACTGTATTTAATTTAAGTTATTTATTAAAATGTTACGTTAAGTCCTAAAACAAATCTTCTAGGAACAGGGTAAGGGAAGTTTGGAGAACCTCCTAAACCTGGGTTAAAATCATCTGGGTTTCCTGTAACTGCTGGATCAGACCCTGAATAATCTGTAATAGTAAATAGATTGTCTCCAGATAAAAAGACATTAATATTGTCTATCCCAAGTTTTTGAACTGTATTTTGAGGTAAACTGTAATTTAATGTTACATTATTTAATCTCAAGTAACTAGCATCTTCTAAATATCTTGAAGAACGTTTATTAGAGTTGTTATTACCTCCTTCAATAGGCTGTGGGTGTGTAGCATTATCTCCAGGTTGTTGCCATCTAGACCAACCATCTGCTAATACCATTTGGTTAAATGTAGAGTAAAAACCATCAGAATCAAATAACTCTCTAGCTTGGTTATATATCATTGCACCTTCAGAGAAGCTAAAATTAGCACTTAAAGAAAAATCTTTATAAGCTAAGCTTGTGTTAAAACCTCCTACGAAATTAGGAGATGAATTTCCTGATTCTGCTTGTAATGTAGCTTCATTCCAATCATTTGTTTCTGTTCTTTCACCTGTATCTGGGTCTACAACTTCCCATACTGGAAGACCATTTTCTGAATCTACTCCTAACCATTTTCTAATATACCAAGTATTGGCATCTTCACCAACCTTGAAAATTTTACCACCTACTGGAATTTCTTCTTGATTGTCGTATAGTTCTGTGATTTCGTTTTTGTTAACTCCTATATTAAATCCAAAATTCCAGCTGAAGTCTTCTTTTTGAATTATATCCCAATTAAGAGCTGCCTCAAAACCTGTATTTTTTAAAGCTCCTACATTCTCCCAGAAACCACTAAATCCTGTAAGGTCTGGTAAAGCTACAAAATAGAGTAAATCTGATGTATCTTTATTATAGTATTCAAGTGTTAAGCTAACTCTATCTAAGATTCTAGTATCTACTGCTATATTTGCTTCGTATGATTTTTCCCATCCTAAATCTGAATTTCCATATTGGTTTAAAATTGCTCCTGGAATTCCAGAATATTGAGTGTTAACTCTGTAAGTTCCTTGGTATGGGTATAATGATGATGGTGTGTTACCTACAGATCCATAACTTACTCTTAATTTTAACTGGTTAAATATTTCACTATTAAAGAAGTCTTCTCTATGGATGTTCCATCCTAAACCTAATGAAAAGAAATTTCCATATCTATTGTCTGGTCCAAAATAAGATGCTCCATCTCTACGAAGAGAACCTTTAGCAAAGTATTTTCCATCTATATCATAATCTGCAGCTAAAAAGAAAGATTGCAATGCATAGTCATTCTTAAATCCATAAACTTCTCCACTTTCACTTGCGACATCTAATATCTCTGAACCAGCGATTATTCCAGTACCAGAAGCTCCAAAATGCTCATAATCATAATCATTGTACTCATAACCAGCTAGTACATTAAGAACCTGACTTTCATTAAATGTTTTCGTATATTTTAAGATTTGAGTTGTTAATCTAGTTCTTCTTTTAGCATTAAAATCTTCCAATCTACCACTTACAGCTAAACCTGCATTTGATCTTGGATCTGTATAGGTTTTAGATCTGTAATCATACAAAGTAAAGTTATTTGTAGATAGCCATGATAAATACGGTAATATTTTCCATTCGAAATCAAAGTTAAAACTCATATTGAATGTTGTGCTTGAACTATAGTTCCATTGTTGGTCATATAAATAGTTATTGGCATCTCTACCTAGCCAATCTTGAGATGTTTCGGCATTAACAACATTACCATCTTCATCATAAGGTAAATCCCAAGGTAAATTTAAATACGTATCATATAATGGCGCTTCGTTAACTTTGTCTCTATCATCTATACTAAAAGATAATTTAGGTTTAATTATAAATTTATCTGAAAAATTATAGTCATAATTGGTACGGAAAGTTAATCTTTCAAACTCGTTTCCTTCTAGGGTACCTTCTTCAGAATAATAACCTAAATTTAAAAATAAATTATGGTCTTCTTTAGCAGCAGTGAATGTCCCGTTTAAGTCTCTTACCATTGCGTCATCTCTAGTTCCTAGATCTACCCAATCTGTATCTCTTTCTAATAAATCTGGAGAATACCAAGGTTGAGTATTTCCAAAAGCTGTATGGTAGTCATATAACTGTTGAGAATTCATAACATCAAAATTCCCATCGTTAAATTGGTTAATCCCCAATCGAGAACTAATTCTTATTTGAGGCTTTACTCCAACCTTTGCTCTTTTAGTTGTTACTACAATAACTCCATTAGCTCCTCTAGAACCGTATAATGCTGTTGCAGAAGCATCTTTTAGTATTGAAATATTAGCAACATCTGTAGGGTTTACTATAGGAGTACTATGCTGAATTACTCCATCCACAACCCATAATGGTCTTATGTTTCCGTTTAAAGATGCAATACCTCTAATTAGAATACTTGGAGAAGATCCAGGTGCTCCACTTGAAGCAGATACTTGTACACCGGCGGCTTTACCTTGTAACATAGAAGAAACATCTGGTGTTGTAAGATCTGTTAAATCTTCTGATTTTACACTTACAACTGACGATGTAATTGTTTCTTTCTTTTGAGTACCGTAAGCAACCACGACCACTTCATCTAATTGGTTTAAATCTTCGGTTAGAGTAATCGTCAATTCTGATTCATTTCCTAGCAGCACCTCTGTAGATAAAAAACCTATAGAAGATACAGTAAGCGTTTCATTACTGCTGGCTTGTATAGAAAATTTACCGTCGAAATCTGTTGATGCTCCTCTTGATGTATCTTCTTTAACAACTACACTTGCTCCAACAACAGGGTTGCCAGTTTCATCAATAACAGTTCCCGATATTGTATTTTCCTGTGCTTGAATAAACACCGAAAAAAGAAATAAGGGTATGAATAATGTTAATACACTTTTTTTCATATAGAAATAATTTAGGTTAATAATTAATGGTTATTTTTAGTTTAGTTTTTATTCTTTTATCCAATCGTAAGGCTTGCGTTTTATCCAAGTACCTCTAGTGAAATCTGGAAAATCTTGTGGCTCTCCATTATTTTCAATTGATGCTTCAGAAAGTGGTGTAACAGCGCTCCAAGCTGCAGCATCATAAGCATCCATAGGAGGAGCAACATTTTGCTTTGCAGACTCTACAAAATCATTCATTAAGAAATAGTCTATTCCACCATGACCTGAACCCATAGCTTGCTCTCCTTCTTTTTTCCAAATAGGATGGTCATATTTCTTAATCCATTCGTCCATGTTTTCCCAAGAATGTCCTTTTGTTATTCCTTCTACATGAATTCTTCTTGTGTGGTAATCAAATTCTGCTATGCCTTGAGCTCCTTGTACCATAAATCCTAGAGAATATGGTCTAGGAGAATTGACATCATGGGTTACTATAATTGTTTCACCCATTGCAGTTTCAATAGTTGATGTAATAATATCCCCTTGTTTCCATTTTAATTTTGCATTAGGGTGGTCAGTTCCTCCGTTTTCTACAATGTATTTATTTAGACCTACCGCTTTTGTTGCATGAGAAGTTAAGGATACAAATCTATTACCTCTGTTTATGTCTGTCATTAAGGCTATTGGCCCTAAACCATGTGTTGGATAGACATCTGCATTTCTTAATAAAGAATGTTGTGTTCTCCATTTTGATTCAGAAATTCCTTTATCTCCAAATTCTACACCTTTTCCATATGCTGACTGCCCATCATTAAGTTTTACACCTCTTAAATCATGTTTATATCCGCAATTGAAGTGCAACAAATCACCAAAAATATTTTGCTTTACCATATTAAGCACAGCTAAAACATCTCTTCTGTAGCATACATTCTCCAAAATCATTAAGTGAGACCCTGTTTCTTCATGTGTGTTTACTAAATCCCAACACTCTTCTAAAGTGTTAGCCGCAGATACTTCTAGGCCTGTATACTTACCTGCTTTCATTGAATCAACAGCCATTTTGGTATGCCATAGCCAAGGTGTAGAAATTATTACAGCATCTACATTTTTTAATTCTAATAGATTTCGATAGTCGTAATCGTTACTACCATATACCTCAGGTTTATTAAAACCTGCATCGTTAATAAGTGAAAGAGCTTTTTCTACTCGTTTTGGATCAACATCACAAATTGCAGTTATTTCAACATCCTTTCTTTGTAAGGCATTGTTTAAATGATTTGTTCCTCTAAGCCCAACACCAATGAATGCTAATTTCAATTTTTGCCCTTGAAATAATGTGCTTGTTCCAAAAGACATACCAGGTATTAATGAAATCCCCGCGGTGGCTACCGCTGTTTTTTTGATAAAATTTCTTCTTGAATTTAAACCCATGGTTAATTTTTATTAATAGTTTCACCACAAATTTGAACTATCTATCCAAAATATAGTTAAGCCTTAACAACCAAAAGAGGTGTATTTTTTGAGAAATTAAATGTTATTGACCGATGATTACACCAGCATGAATAAAAAGTATCCTTTATTTCATTTTACGGGAACTTTATTGTAATCCCTTAGGTTAGATGTGTATCTACAGCGAATTTTATGTATATATGGAGTTTAAAGTGAGCATTTTAATGTATTTAATCCTGTATAAAGAAAAATGAGAATTATACTTGAATCCATTTTATTAGCTTTAAATGAATTTTTGGTATTGTAATCTTGTTTAGAGTTTTTTAGTAGTGCAGCATATGAATTTAATCATTGAAATTAAATGTGATTATTTTTTACACCTTTTTGACAAATATAATACTTTATTAAAGCTAATTGTGTTGATTTTAATTGAAGCACGAAGAAATATATTAATACCTTTACATACAAACATTATTTGTTTCTTCTACAGAATGAAATTATTAAAAAACGCATCTCACATTTATGCTTTAATCATATATAGTATTTGTTTATCTATATATGGTCAAAGCGACATTAATTTTAAAAGTTTAGTTCCTACTGTTAATAATGAATCAATTTTTGTTACCAAAACCGTTCAGGATTCTCTAGGAGTTATTTGGATGTCATCTACCAATGGCATAATAAAATATAACGGATACAGCTATACATTTGTTAAAAAAGATAAAATTTTTGAAAGTATAAGTCAGAATGAAAATATTAATACAATTTATACTGATAGTAAAAAAAATATATGGATTAGAACAAATTTTGGTCAACTCTGTAAATACAATTTATTAAAAGGTGATTTTGAAAATATTTCTCATTTAGTTGGAGAATCTGTTGCAGCTTTTAGATCTAAGAGTGAAAATATATTCATAGCAACTAAAAATGGAAACATATATACCTATAGTGATAATACTATAGATAGCATTACCTCTATTCCAGATATAAATACTATAAATAATAAAGTTGAACAATTAGAAATTAATAGCGCAAAAAAGGAAATTTATGTAAGTACTTCCAAAGGTAAATTGTTTGTTTATTCTTTACAAACTAAAAAATTAAGAGAACTTATTGGGCCATATACAGACTACCCTGGAGCTCTCATTCTTCAATTAGACAATAATGATAAACTTTGGATAGGTACTGAAGTGTATGGACTCTTGGTTTATGATCTTAATAAAAACAAGTTTATTCAAAATACTTTTTTTAAAGGAGATACGCATAATATTCATAATGAACTGTTTATAAGTGTATTTCTAGATTCTAATCAGAATTTATGGGGTGGCACAGATGGTGATGGTTTATATGTCGTTAACACATTAACTGGAACTATAGACGTTCACAAAAAGGATAATTCAAACAAGTACTCAATTGGTAGTAATACTATTATGCATATTAATGAGGATAATCATAAAAACATCTGGGTAGTTAATAATTATGGAAGTGTTAATGTTATACCAAAGCCAAATAAAGATATTAATTACCATAAAGGGTCTTCCAATAATATTCCTACAAGAATACTAAGTGTTTTTAAAAATGAAGATGGCTCTTTATGGCTAGGTACTGATGGTTCCGGATTAACTGTTGTTGATGCTGATTCCAAAACAACTCAATATTTTTATGATGGGGTTAATAATTTTTATGTGCAGTCTATTACACAAGATGAAGAAGGAAACATGTGGTTTGGAACTTATAAAAGTGGTTTGTTTTTTTATAACCAAAAGTTAAAAACTTTTGAGAAAATTCCTGTTGTTAACAATCTAAATCAACTTGCAACTGATGTTAGGACAGTATATAAGGATTTTAAAGGTAGAATTTGGGTAGGTTCTAATGTTGGGTTAAATATATATTCTAAGAGTAAAAGAGTAATTGCAAGTTTTAGTAATAATCAAAATGGACTGAATGGACTAATTGTGGAAAGTATTATTGAGGATTTAAATAATACAATCTGGATAGGTCAATATGGTGGAGGACTTTTTAAATTTATTGAAAATAATGACAATATTAATTATTCTTCATTTTCAAATATTTCTGATGGATTTAACGAATTAGTTCCTAGAGCTTATTCTTTATCAATAGGAAAGCCTAATGAGCTTTGGCTTATAAATGGTGGTAATAAATTACTTTCATTTGACACTAAAAATAACACTTTTAATGATTACAACGATATTATAGCTATTAAAGAGAAAACCTTTAATGCTGTTGTAGCAGAAGATGGAAGCAGCATTTGGGCAAGTTCATCAAATGGTATTCTTCATTTTGATGTAAAAAAAAGGTTGACAAATGTATATTATGAAACTGATGGATTACAAAGTAATTTTTTTATGTCTAGAAGTGTTTTTAAAGATAAACATGGAGTTCTCTATTTTGGTAGTACTATGGGAGTTAATTACTTTGATCCAAAAAAGCTTTCAAAGCAAAAATGTAATGCACAGTTATTTATAAATGAAATTGAAATATTAAATAGACCTGCTAAAGATTTATTATTTGACCAAATTACTTCTGATATAACAAATCTTGAAAAAATCCGTTTAAAAGATAATCAATCTTCCTTTTCTGTTAAGTTTTCTGCTATTGATAATATCTTGAGTACAAATTATAATTACTCATATAAACTTGATGGTTTTGACAAAAACTGGAAAACAACATACACAGAAGGTATTGCTAGTTATACAAATATTCCTCCAGGTGATTATTTATTGAAAATTAAGGCGTACGAGACCAATGAAACACCGAAAATTTATACTAAAAATTTAGCTATAGTTATTGAGCCTCCCTTTTGGAATACTGCTTATGCATACTTTGTCTATATTTTCTTGTTTGGTTTATTGTTCTATGGATGTTATAAATGGTATTATTTGAGAAAAAAATTATTAATCAATAGAATAAGCAGAAGAAAAGAAAAAGAACTACATAGAGCAAAGATGAAGTTTTTTACAAAAATGTCTCATGAAATTCAAACTCCAATCACCTTAATTTTAGGCCCTATAAATGACATGTTAAAGCGAGCTGAAGTTAATGGTAATATGCTTTTAAAAGAGCGTTTAAGTATTATTTCAGATAATGCAAAGCGACTCTCAAGAATTGCAAGAGAATTAACACTAGTTAGGAATAGAGAGCATAATAAATTAAGGTTATTTGTCACTCAAAATAATCTATATCAAGATATTCAAACTATATCACTTTCCTTTAAAGAATTTGCTAGAAGCAAGAAAATTGATTTTTCTGTTAACTGTCCAAAAAATTTGTTAGACATCTGGTATGATAAAGAAAAATTAGAACATATACTTTACAATTTACTCTCAAACGCTTTTAAATATACACCTATTGAAGGTAATGTGCAGCTACTTATTGTTCCTATAAAAAATAAGAGTTTTATTAAAATTTCTGTTAGTGATTCTGGCGCTGGTATAGACAAAAGTGAACTAGATCAGATTTTTGAACTTTTTTATAGATCTGACACAAATAAAATGGCAAAGGGCTCAGGAATAGGTTTAGCACTCACTAAAGAATTAGTTCAATTGCATAAAGGCAAAATAAAAGTTAATAGTACTCATGGGGAAGGAACTGTTTTTACTATAAAGATTCCCGTTAAAGAAGAGTTTTATAGTGATGATGAGAGAATTACAACTGTTAGTAAGCTAGGTCAACAAAAATTATCTTCACCTGATAATTTATTAGTAAATCAGGCTGTTGATGTAAACGGTAATAATAGTTCTGATCTCTCTAAAAAGACAATTTTAATTGTCGAGGATAATTTTGATTTGCAGGACTTCTTAAAGCAACTATTAGACAAGTATTATAATATTCTTCTTGCAGAAAATGGAGAAGAGGGATTTTACCATGCAAAAAACAATTTACCAGACTTAATACTAAGTGATATTATGATGCCTGTAATGGATGGAATTGAAATGTGTAGAGAGTTACAAAAAGAAAATTTAACAAAGCATATTCCAGTGGTTTTATTAACTGCTAAAAACTCTACTAAAGCAAAAATTGAAGGTTTAAAAACTGGAGCTATTGAATATATAAACAAACCTTTTGATACAAATGAGTTATTATTAAAAATTAATAATATCCTTTCATCTAAAGAATTGTTACTCTCAAAATACCGAAAAGAATTTATCAATCAACCAAAAATTAAAGTCGAGAAATCACAAGATGAAACTTTTTTGGAGAATTTAGTTTCAATAGTTAATGAGAGGTTAAGTGATTCTAATTTTAAAGTAGATGAATTAGCTGAAAAATTAAATATGAGTCATTCTAGTTTATATAGAAAGTGTTTGTCTCTAACAGGTTTAAATCTAGCTGATCTGATTAAGCAGCATCGTTTAAAAAAAGCGGCAATTCTTATTGTAAAATATGGTTATACTATCTCAGAAACTGCCTATAAAGTTGGTTTTAACGACCCAAAATATTTTTCAAAAAGTTTTAAAAATAAATATGGGGTTACTCCAAAACAATTTAAAAAATCTGCTTCTAATGCTGAAAGTATTGAAGACTATTTGAAAACCCAGAATATTGATTTAATTAGCAGTTAAATTTTGCATTTAGATTGTAATAAAAAAATTAGGTCTCTTTGGTAGAAGAGACCTAATAGTAATTAACTAATTCAAACTAAATATTTATTTTACTACTATAATTTTGTGATTAATTTGGAATCAAGGTGTTCAAATTAAACTCTACAACAAATATATTAACATCATCTTATTACAATGTTACCTAAATTAGTCAATAAGGTTTACTATTTGCTTGAAATCATAAGTATGAACGATTATTACACCCTAAATTACCATTATATACAATATTAAAGAGTTAGTTTTTAAACAGAACTAATACTCTTTTCACTCACTTTAAAAGATTTATATTGGAGTTAATTTAAAAATAATGACATCTCTTGAAGGAATAGAAAGTTTGATTTTGGCTTTTGTGGTGTAGGTAGTTATGTTAGACCAAAGGTTTAAAAGTCTATATTCTCCTTTAAAGTTTTTAATTTTTAGTTTTCCCCAATTCAAATCTAATTGCATATCTTTCGTTTCTCTATTAAAGAAACAAATGGCTATCTCTCCATTACTCAAAGGCTTTTGCCAAATTTCAAAATTACCATCATCTTGAATTTTAAACCCTTGTTTACCAAGTTTATCCTGATTAATAGCTATTAAATTTTTATTGGTTAATATTAACCTAGTATCTTCAGACATTGCTCTTACATCATTTCCAGCCATTAATGGTGCTGATAACATACACCACATGGTAAAATGGGCTCTACTTTCGTTTACGGGCATTCCGTTATTACCAACAGCTAACATATCGGGATCATTCCAAGCACCAGGTCCTGCATATTTTTCTAAACCGACTTGTAAGTCTAAAATATTAGTCCATCCTAATTGGTTACCCCATCTGTCACCATCAAAACGTGCTTGTAAATCAATATCATAAGTAGTACGCCATAAATGCCCAATATCTTTTGCCCAGATCCAAGGTTTAGATTGCCCCCATTCACAAATACTAAAAACTATAGGTCTATTAGCCTTATAAAGAGCATCTCTCATTTTTGAGTAAGACACTATTGGATCTTGTCCTTTGGTATTACACCAATCATATTTCAAGTAATCTACACCCCATTCAGCATAGGTTTTGGCATCAATCTCTTCAAAATCCTTACTTCCAGGTCTGCCACCACAAGTATGAGTTCCTGCATCCGAATAGATTCCAAATTTTAAACCTTTTGAGTGCACATAATCTGAAAGTGCTCTTATACCTGAAGGAAACTTTTCTTTGTCGATTTTAATTTTCCCATTTTTATCTCTATCAACTTGCCAGCAATCATCTATTACTATGTATTCATATCCTGCTTCTTTCATACCATTAGAGGCGATTAAGTCTGCTGTTTCTCTAATTACTTTTTCATTAACACCATCACATTCAAAGCTATTCCAGCTATTCCATCCCATAGGTGGAGTTTGTGCTAAGTTTTCAAATTTTTGAGCAATTATTAGATTCGTTGCTAAAATAGAAATCAAAAGAGTAATTATTCGTGTTTTATAAAGTTTCATTACGATTCATTGTTTTTTCCAGAAGCTAAAATTACTTCTATTGAAAGATTAAAAAGGAGTAGAATATCGTCAATAGTAGTATTCAGATTATTCACGAATAGCTTGAAAACCTTTCATTTTTTATTCTAGACAATTACTATTTTTTTATTTCCTGCATATTTTTTCGGTTTAATGAGTTCAATAATATCTTCTTTCTTTATTGAATTTTACTTGGAGATGATATTCAGATACAACTACTTCAGATCTGATCTATTTTCTATCTAAAATTTTGGCATAATATAGAGCTGTTTTTATTCTATGAGAATTTGGCTTAGCTTTAATGTTTAAATGAATAACAAGGAATATTAAAACAGTAATAAAATGAAGATTGAATAGGACTATTTATTTGAATATTTAATTTTATTGCCTTCATTTCTAAAACTTATTTTATTTCTTAATATTTGCATGTCTTCACTCACTTTTTGCTCTAATACTTTTGCGTAAATTTGAGTGGTTGCTATTTTAGTGTGACCAAGTAATTTTGATACTGTCTCAATGGGTACACCATTACTTAAAGTTATTGTCGTAGCAAATGTATGCCGAGCCATATGGAATGTAAGGTTTTTCTTTATTCCACAAAGTAGCGCTACTTCTTTTAGATATACATTTAATTTTTCGTTTGTTATTTGTGGTAGTAATGACCCTGTTACTTGGGTGATAGGATGATTCTTATATTTCTCAATTATTCTCAAGGCTTGGTCTAACAAAGGTATTCTAACGGGTGTTTTTGTTTTTTGCCGTTTTATTATAATCCAATTGTTGCCATCAATTCCAATTTGAATGTTACTAGGTATTAATCCCATAATATCAATATAGCTGATACCAGTATAGCAGCTAAAAACAAATAAATCTTTAACACGTTCTAAGCGTTCAATAGGGAAGAGGTAGGTTTCTAAATTTGACAGTTCATTCTTATTTAAGTATTCTCTATATGTTTTCTCATAAATTGGTTTCCAACGTAAAAAAGGGTCTTTGTTTAACCATTCTAAGTGAAATGAAAGTCTGATAATTTTTCTTAGTCTTTGAATATGTTTCATTACAGTATTTTGGCCCATTGCTTTAGGGTGACCTTTTGGCCAAAAGTTCTGAAGGAAGTTTTCAAAATCACAGATGAATTTGTAGTCCAATTGGTTTAGATGAATATCTGTTGTTTTTAATTTAGATTTCAAGAATTTGTTGACATAACCTTCTGTGATTTCAAAATTTTTCACAGTTCCTGGAGCTAAAGACTGCACAATTTTTTTATTATGATATTTTAATATGTCTTGAAGTGTTTTTGAAGTTTCTGTTTCACCTAAGTAATGAGCTTTAATTAATTGAGCTGTTATTAACTCTCCTTTGAATTTAAGTTCTTGATAGCAATAGAGTAAGTTTGATTTTGTTTGATCTAGGAAAAGATTTATTGCTCTAGATTCACTTGATGTTCCTTTAACTTTTTGTTTTTTAGAATCCCATTTGTCAATATTTACTTTTTGTTTTAGGCTTATATTAACCCTTTTTCCATTAACTGTTAAGCGTGCATAGATTCCTGCATGATTATTTGAAGCTCTTTTAGTATAAATCCAAAAGAGAATTGAGAAAGTTGTAGAAGTGCGCATAGTTATCTTTTTTAATTAAACATTTACTGAGACGAAAGCCAAATCAACTATGTGTGCTTGTTTTATCAAATCGTCAACATGTTGACGAATTTAAAAATCGGTGACCGAATTGTGAACCAATTAAATCAAATCTATTTAAATTTTATTAAGGTGTATAAACTACAAAACCTTGCAAATCATAGATTTTGCAAGGTTTTTATACTCTTTGAGTTATTTTTAGTGACCTCGATAGGATTCAAACCTATAACCTTCTGAGCCGTAATCAGATGCGCTATTCAGTTGCGCCACGAGGCCATTTTTGAGTGTGCAAATATATAAACTTTTATAGGAATTACAAGCTATTTTTAGTAACAAAATATCTCCAGCCAATTATAGCCATTTGCCATTTTTTAGCTTTTGCCATATCAAGCCTTCGTTTTGTAAATGAAGGCAATACAGCTTTGTTAATTTTTGCAAGTAATTTAAACAGTTGTTTTTTCATAGCGTAAAGTTATACAATAAAAAAACAACCAATAAAATAACATTGGTTGTTTAGTCTACTCTATTGAAAATAGAGGTTTATTTTTTAGTAGTAATCTCAATTACGCCATGTTCTCCTTTTTCACCATATTTTTCAGTTGCTGGTTTCCCTTTTATTACGTTCATACTTTCAATTGAATCAGGTTCAAGATCCTCAATTTTTATATCACTAATTTCTCCGTCAACAACAATAAGTGGTTTTTCATCTGAAAATTCAGAAATAAAAATAGATTTATCTTCGCCATCTTCACTAATCACTTCAACAGTTTTGTTTCCTTCTTTTGAAACCCAAACTTTTTTATGGTCTCCACCAATTTTAATTTCATGAACTTCCTCATGATCTCCACCATCTTTTTTTATGATGTATACATTATCACCATCGCCTTTAATGTCAATAATTTCTTCAACATCATGATCAGAATCAGTATCAATTACAAATTTATTTCCATCTTTTGTTTCGTAAACAAAGCTGTTATGCTGGATTTCTACTGAGTTTCCAATACTTATTTGTTTTCCATCTTCCGATACCACTATTTTTATTGGAGCAATACCCTCTGAGTTATTGGCATTGAAATTAGCAGAAGTAGAAGCCGATGACGCTTCAATTTTAATGGCAGTAATCTCTTTTGAATTATTTCGTTTTATATTTTTCACCTTCAATGTAACGCCATTTTTTGCTAATATTTTTTCAATATTTGAAAAGTCTTCTGTGTTCTTTGTAATGATAACAGCCTCTATATTTTCTTTTACATCAATAACTTTTTCTACATCAACAGATGGATTTACTTCTACAATTTCTTCAATCACAATCTCTTCTGTAGCTCCACTAGAATTTACTTCTATAGTTTCTTCTACCTCAGTTAACTCATTGCTTTCTGGTGTAGGTTTAGTTTCTACGGTTTCTTCAACGACTTTAGTTTGAGCTATCGTTTTTGTATTAAAACTGAATACGAAAACCAATAAGACAGGTATAATTAATGTGAATTTTATTTGATTGATGTTTTTAGAGCGATTTTTGTGTAACATGATGATTCTTTTTTTAATTAATGAGTTGTAAAAATTGTTAGTTAATAGTAATTGCTGCTTGTTAACAGTTGTTTTTAATAGTAATTGTTGATATCCTTTGGCACAAGGAGATTCCTTTTCTGAAATAGCATCTGCAATAAATTCTAAATTCTGTTCAATATCCTTTTTATAAAACCAAACAATAGGGTTAAACCAAAATACTGCTTGAGTGATATGTGCTAGTAATACATCAAATGAATGCCATTGATTTGCGTGCGCTTTTTCGTGAATTATGATTTGATGGCGTTCAAGGTCGCTGAATTTAGTTTCATTGTAAACGATATACTTAAAGAATGAAAATGGTGAGCTATTTTTAAGATCATTAATAAAGTAATACTCGCCAATTTTTTGCTTTGGTTTAGTAATCAATAAGTGACATAACGAAACCAGAGAAAATAAAAATTTACTGATAAAGAATAACACGCCAGTGGTATAAATCCACATAAACAATTGAACGTAATCAAATGATTGTTCATCAGTAACAATATTGGGCGTAGAACTAACAATTAGAAATTCATTAGGTACAACGGTTATTTCTTCAATGTATACAGGAATGATTATCAATGGAAGAATTACTGAAGCCACAATACCAAGAATAAGATAGATTCTGTTCGACTGGAAAAAAGTTTCCTTTTGCAATAACAATTTATAGAACACGTAAAAAATGGTCAATATTGCCGATGCTTTTATTAAATACTCCATACTATTATTTTTTACCTTCGATTAGATTAATGATTTCTTTAAGCTCCTCAACACTTATTTTTTCTTCCTTCGCAAAAAATGAAACTACATTTTTGTATGAATTTCCAAAGTAGTTGTCAATGGTCTTATTCATAAACCCTTTACGATAATCTTCCTTGCTAATAGCAGGGTAGTACTGATGCGTTTTTCCAAATGCAATATGCTTTACAAAACCCTTTTCTTCCATTTTTCTAATGGTTGTAGATACGGTATTGTAATGTGGATTATTTGGGAGTAAAGCAACCACATCTTTTACAAAACCTTTTTCTAGCTTCCAAAGAGCGTGCATAATTTCTTCTTCTTTGTTTGTTAATCGATCCATAATTATTGTATTGTGTGAACAAACGTATAACTATTTTTGTAGTTATACAACTATAATTATAGTTTTAACAAAAAATTAAGTTAATTCCTTTTTCTTTTTTAGCCTTGTTTTTCTACTATCTTTGTTCAAAATTATAGAAATGGATTTCCTTTTTGTTGTTATCGGACTTATCTTATTAATCATTGGAGGGAATTGGTTATTAAAAGCCGCTGTAGGGTTTTCGTTGCAGTTGAATATCCCTAAAATTGTTATCGGAATGACAGTTGTTTCATTTGCAACATCAGCTCCAGAGTTAATTGTAAGTCTTAAATCTGCACTTTATGGCAAAGCTGATTTGGCTTTAGGAAATGTTATTGGTTCAAATATTGCAAACTTGGGTTTGGTTTTGGCGATAACTATTCTAATTGGTACTATTTCAATTGAAAAAAGTTTTTATAAAACAGATTGGCCTATTATGATGCTAGCCTCTGTTATGTTCTATATGTTCATCGTATTTGACGGTGAAATTCAGCAGTATGAAGGTGTAATTCTGTTTTCTTTACTTGTCGTATTCTTAGTGTATTTATTACGATTTCAAAAACCTGCGGTTGTAGATGAAATGCCAGAGGATGATGAAGCATTACCACTCTATAAAAATGTATTGTACTTGTTTATTGGAGGATTTGGACTTTGGGCAGGCTCAGAGTTACTAATTCATGGAGCAATTGGATTAGCTGAAAGTTTTGGTGTTGGAGAACGAATTATTGGTATTACGATAGTATCAATTGGAACTAGTATTCCAGAATTAGCTGCATCATTGGTGGCTATGATAAAGAAAGAAAAAGCCATATCAATTGGAAATTTAATCGGTTCAAATGTCTTCAATATTTTGGCCGTAATTGGAGTTACTGCAATGGTAACACCAATCAAGGTAACTGATTCGGCTTTAATTTCTAACGATATTTATTGGATGCTTGCCATCTCCTTTTTGATTTTACCCTTGGTATTAGTTTTTAAACGGATGAAACTCAGTTGGATTGAAGGATTAGTGCTCCTTGGTATATACATCACTTTTATTTACCAAATGATTGTATAAAAAAAGCACTCATAATTGAGTGCTTTCTTAATAACAAATCAGATGTTGAAAGATTATAAAGCAGATTTAACTGTTTTAATAATTCTTCCAGCAATTTTATAAGGATCTCCGTTAGAAGCTGGTCTTCTATCTTCTAACCAACCTTTCCAACCTTTCTCTACTGTAATAATAGGAATACGGATTGATGCACCTCTATCAGAAACACCATAACTGAAATCATTAATAGATGCAGTTTCGTGCAATCCTGTTAATCGCTCAGCGTTAAACTCTCCATATACCTCAATATGCTCTTTAGTTACTGGGCGGAATGCCTCACATATTTTTTCATAAGTTGCTTTATCTCCACAAGTTCTTAATGTTGTGTTCGAGAAATTAGCATGCATACCAGAACCATTCCAGTCACCTTTTACAGGTTTTGGGTGGTATTCAATATAATAACCATACTTTTCTGTTAAACGGTCTAATAGATATCTTGCAACCCAAATCTCATCACCGGCTTTTTTAGCACCTTTTGCAAACAATTGAAATTCCCATTGTCCTGGAGCTACTTCTTGATTAATACCTTCGAAATT
>CAZTTF010000060.1:0-4571 GCA_964616365.1 uncultured Lewinella sp.
AGGAGAAGATCTTGTGGAGATAGAGCGTGGCCACCAGGTAGCAGGTAAAAGCACCGCTTTTGCCATTGGCAAAAGCCTCATCGGAGAACAAGATTGTGGGGGCTGCCACATGGAACAGGAAAAAAGCATCGGTCCTAGTTACCAGGCTATTGCTGACCGCTATCGGCCCCAGGCCGATGCTGCGGAGTACCTGGCCGGTAAGATCATCTCCGGAGGTGGAGGTGTTTGGGGTGAGCAAGCCATGAGTGCTCACCCTGACCTTGAGGAAGGTGACGCCAAACAGATGGCGGAATTTATCCTTAGCCTGGCGGGGCCTGCACCCGACGCTGAGCGTCAGCCAACCAAAGGTCAACTCGTCCTTGATAAACACAAGCCCGGGATACCCGGTCGTTATTACCTGCTGGCAAGTTATACCGACCAGGGTGGGGAAGGCGGACTGCCACGGCTGACCAGCCGGGAGGTGGTTGTGCTCCGCCAACCAGTCATTCCAGCGCATAAGTTCACGCGTGGAGCCAAGGTAATGGCCTACCATGTGGAAGCAAAGGACAATCCTATGTCAGATGAAGATGCTGACGTACTCGTAGCCAACGGCGGTGGCTGGGTCAGTTATGGTGAAATTGATCTTACCGGTATCCGAACCATTAATGCCTCGGTTGCGCTGGTGCCTAACATTACTTCAGGGGGAACCATTGAAGTGCTGTCTGGAGACCCACGTAAAGGACAAGTGATCGGATCCGTCGAAGTGAAGCAAAAGATCGCTAACTATGGTTTGAATGAGTATCCGATTGATTTACCCGATGCAGTTGATGGACTCCAGGAAATTTTCATTCGCTTCAGAGCAGATTCAGACGCAGCCGAAGCATTGCTTGGTGCAGTAACAACTTTTGAATTCGTTCGCGACCAGGCTACCAAGTAGTAGGGTGGGGAGTCAATAGTGTGTGGCCCGTGAGTGTTTGAATATACCAAGGCTCACTTGACCACCCACTATTTGACTATCCACTATTTGACTACCCACTACCCACTACACTGCACCTGCGCCCTCGCCCAGCACGCTTTTACAGATTCATTGCCTGCATTGGAGAACCCTTCGCTTGCCAATTGGTTATCGAACTAAAATCTGAACATGTTGCGTCAAATACTCGCCCTGGCCTTCCTCGTTTTTATTGTGTTTGCTTGTGGTAAAACCACGAACGAGCAAGGGCATGCACTCTACGACCAGCATTGTGCTAACTGCCATATGGAAGAAGGGGAGGGGTTGCGAAAACTGATCCCGCCGTTAGCAGGTGCCGATTACTTGCGGGATAATCCGCGGGAAGTAGTGCGCGGTATCAGGTACGGGATGAACCAGCCGATAGAAGTTAACGGTGTCGCTTTTCACGAACCCATGCCCGGGAATGATGAATTGTCTGAGTTTCAGATTGTCAATATTGTCAACTACATCAATCAGGCATGGGGGAACGATTACGGTAGAATTACCGTGGCCCAAACCAGAACGTGGCTTAGCGAGTAAGCGAAGTGCTGAAGTTGCCGTTACACATAATGCCTTAAGATCGAGCGGCAGCCCTGTAAATAAGTCGCTCGACTAATAGCGGCTGAACGACGCTAGGTTAAACAAACATCTAACCTAAACCAGGAAGTAAGTAAAATTCGTACTTTGGCGGGGCAATTCAGCTTCCTGAAACCTAAACTGCGGTGGCTACCTATGAAGAACTTACTGCTGACCTTTATTTTACTGACGTTGGGTGTTCCGGCAATGCTCCTGGCTAATACTGCGCCAAATGGCGGAGCGCCAGGCACCAACGAGGTCTCTATGGCACCAGCGTCGCTGCCAAGTACCGTGAATATCCTTAACCCTGATACGATCAGAATTTGTGCAGGGGATACGATCTTCCTTGAACAGACCAATGATTGTAACGATGAAAACCTGCAGTGGACCACTCGCTTTGACGGGGCTGGTTTTATTGATCCCACTGATCAACCAAGCGTAAGGGCTACCCCTACGTTCTCGCAGTTCTACATCGTATCAACGGGGCCCGATGGAGGCCCGTTTGCCAGCGATAGTGTTTTCGTGGACGTAGATAACCTGGTGATCCCTACAATCGTTGGGGATACTACTATCTGTCAAGGTTCTCCCTTGCAGTTGGTACCTAACCCCGTTGATCCACAGCAAACGCTCTACACCTGGTCGCCCGGAATCGATTACCTCAGGGACTCAACTGACGTTAACTCCATCTTTACCCCTAGCAATGATATTGATACTGTGTTCACGCTGATCTCCTTCGTAGCGAACGGTGCTTGTGCAGATACCCAGCAGGTAAACGTATCAATTATTCGAAGTGAACTTAACATCTTGTCTGAAGACACCATCTTTCGTTGTTTGGGAGACGAAGCGCTAGTGCTTGAAGTTAGTGTTGACCCATTCGTTGATTCAGGTGATGTAACCTGGAGACCTTCTACTGGCGGGCTTACCGCCCCCGCTGGCTCAACCTATACCGTTGATCCCGTTGGTAATGTTGTTTATTACGCAGAGGGCGTTATTAACGGTTGCCCTCAGATCGATTCTGTCGCTGTTCGGGTAGACTCGCTTCCGGTAGACATGAGCTTTACCGTTGATCCGGTAAAAGACCCTTATTGTCAGGGAGACACATTTACCATTCAGTCGCCTACCTACGATGTAGGAGATTACCCACTCATCAGCCATGAATGGTTGGTGGCGCCTGGAATTGCCAGTCCGCAAGACCTGTATAATGCAGTTGTCTTTGCCTCTGACTCAGCGCTCTTCTCCCGGGTAAACCTAAACGGAGGCTGTGCTGATACCACCACGGTTCAGATCAATGTAATTAGTCCACCTATCCTGATCTTTGATCCAGCAACGCCAATGGTTTGCCCCGGCGAGCCAGTACAGATCAATGTGTCATTTGATCCATCAGGACCAGCGGGAACGCTGGAATGGGAAGACCCCGTAGGAGGTACGCTTTCTTGTGATGACTGTCTCGATCCGGTGGCTACGGTGCCCGCAGGTGGAGTAACTTACATGATCACGGTTACTGCAGAAGGGTCGCAATGTACCTCCCCGGCCAGTTATACCATTCAAACGATTAGTGACATAGAGCCCATCCTTAATGATGGAAGCCCAAGTTGCCCGGGAGGCGCCCGGCGAATCATAACAGGCAACATTATTCCAACCTATACTTATCAGATTACAGGTGGTGGTATTGACAGTAATGATCCGCTGACGGAGGTGTCTCCTACGATGACGACTACCTATACCGTAACTACTACCGGAGACTGTGAGACCTTCACCGAGTCGGTAACACTAGAAGTCGTTGAGGACTATACCTTATCAGTAGCAGGTCCGGACGTGGTGTGTGCAGGGAATGAAGTACAATTAACGGCTAACCCTAGCGCCAATCGTAATGGTACTTTTACCTGGGTATTCCCAGACGGGAGTACCTCAAACGAAAGGACCATTAATGTTACCCCTGTGGACGGGGACGTTTATAACGTAACGTTCCAGGATAACTTCGGCTGTAGCTCCGCAACCGCATCCTACACTGCCAGTGTGGTTGGTGGGGATTTTACCGTAGACGTTATCGCCACCTCACTCGATAGTGAAATACTTGAATCAGCATTTGCCGGACAAACTGTCTTGCTCAATGCCGTTGGCGTTCCCGCTGGATTAGAGGTGACTTATAGCTGGAGTGGTAATTTTAATCCTTCCTCAGGGGACGGTAATCCATTTGAGGTTACTATTCCGGGAAGTGACGACAGACCGGGCGCATTGGATTACACCGTTACGGTGACGACGGTAGATGGTGCTTGTGAACAGTCTGTGCGTTTCACCCTGCCTGTAATCACGAGTGATGTGCAGATCCCAGAAGTATTTACGCCCAATGGAGATGGTACTAATGATGGCTTCCGGGTGTTCTACCCGCCAGCATCACAGGTAGATGATTTCACGCTATCCATCTTTAATCGTTGGGGACAAAAAATCTTCACCTCCACAGATATCGATGAGGCTTGGGATGGTACTAAGAACGGTACCCCCCAGAATATGGATACCTACCTCTACGTAACCAGCTTCAGGTTAAATGGAGAACTCTTTGAGAGAGATGGTCAATTCTCTCTGATAAGATAGGGTCTTCACGGATACCTATATATAAGGTCTCGCTGCAAGTTCGTAGCGAGACCTTATTTGTTTCAGGAAAAGCTCTTGTATAAGACAGGCCGCTTAAACAGATTGGGCGCGGACGCAGGTTCAAAGGAAGTTGTTTTGCAGGGCCTGAGCACCCCCCAGTAGAGGAGCGTTTCTGGCATAGTGAGCGCCAGGAAAAAAAGTTGGTTTGATTTTCAGTGGCATCTCCTGCACTTTGTCTCATTTTCGGATAATTGGTAGGGCTTTCTTCAGGATCACCACATTTCATTTTCTGGTGGAAAAAAAGATGAACGCATTCGTAATTTTCTCTTGCACGGGTGATGTGAATGCCCTTATCTTTGCATTCCGCTTCGGACAAATGTGCCCGGTATTTTATCCTTCAAGGGTAGCGCGGAATTGAAAGTTGCGTTGATTT
>CAZTTF010000061.1:0-8415 GCA_964616365.1 uncultured Lewinella sp.
TCCCCCGCAATCCCGTCCACTCTACCGCTGGCGGCGCTTCGGCGACCGCGAGAGGAAAGTCCGGGCAACACAGGGTACCACGCCGGCTAACGGCCGGGGTTCTCCTTACGGGGAGGATACGGAAAGTGCCACAGAAAGCTAGACCGCCCCATGCCGCCCTGCGGCATGAGGTAAGGGTGAAAACGTGCGGTAAGAGCGCACGCCGGAGGTGGGTAACCACCTTTGGGGGTAAACCCCGTGGGTTGAAATACCGAGCAGTAGTGTTGGCGCTTTGCGCCAGTGGTCGTCCCGGCCATCGTCTCTGACGGCAATACGGGTAGGTAGATTGAGCCGTTGGGCAACCAACGGCCTGGATAAATGGTAGAGCTCCCGCCCTCACGGGCGGGATGACAGAATCCGGCTTATCGGAACGGGATTGCACTTTTTTCTCCCCGGGACATTTGATGCGCCTTGGCGAGAACATTTACAGTTTACAATTCAGGATTTACCATTGAAGATTTCTGCAATTGCCAATTGTAAATGCTCAATTGTAAATTAAATTTGAATGGAGTCCTGGGAACAAGACTTTGCCTTCAACCGTGTCCGCCACCTGATCCAGAAGCGCTTTAATAAGCCCGTATTGCCCAATATGGACGCCATGCTCTTTCTGATTGGTGTTCAGGAATACGGGCGCTGGCGAACGGACTTCTCCAAAGAGGAGAAGCAAGACCTGATGCACATCGCCGTTTGCCGGTTACTGAGCTATGACGGGCATTACGAATTTGTCGGCCGGGACGACGAAGGCTGGCCACACTATAAGCTCATCAGTAAAATTCCGCCCGCTGACCTGCGAGGTCAGGAGACTTTACTCAAGGCAAGAATCGTCACCTACTTCAACGAGCTCGAAGAGGAAGAGGGCTTACTGGATGGGTAAGGTTAAGACAAAAGGTATTAACGCCAGTTGATACTGGCACTGATATTAGGCGTAAACCCCAGCCCCAGACGATCAATTCCCTGCGCAAAGAAGCGCGGATTACCGGGCCCTGGATTTTGGTTGTTCCCAATCGTATAGTTGCGTTCTATAGCATTCTCACGGCCATAGACATTGAGTAGGGATACGGTCAGTGCTCCGAAAAAATCAGCGTTACCGGCGGGTCGCCAGGCATAACTAATGGATAAGTCTGCCCGATGGAATACGGGCAGGGCCTCGCTATTGATTGCTCCGGACAAGAGCCCGGCCCGCAGGGTACCTTCTTCGGTAATGGTTGGTCCTACGGTAGTTGGGGTATACCAAGCTCCCGACTGCAGTTGCCAGCTTCCGGAAAACGTCCAGCGGCCCGTTTTGTAGGTCTGTACTATCCGCAATTGATGACGACGATCGAGGTCTGCCAGGAAATAATCGTCACTCACCTCTGGAAAGTTCCACTCCGTTTTACTCAGGGAGTAAACGACCCAGCTACGCCAGTTCCCCCAGCGCTTCCGCACCAGTAGGTCCATTCCCATCGCTCGGGAATCGCCGGTAGCGAAACCGGAGGTTTCGAGGCTCAGTGAGGTGGCAGACAATCCCCGCACGCTTTTGTGGTACAACTCCAGGTCAAAGAACCAGGAACGCGGCTGCCCGCTAATGCCCAGGCTGAATTCTCTGCCCGCCTGTACGGGAAACACCTGGCCGTCAGCAAGGGTCCAGATCGTCGCTGACCGGCTGACGTTCGTTTGGTTAAAATCAATAATCTGCAGGGGAAATTGATGATTGGCCCCATAGCCAGCTTTCAAGAGCCAGTTTCCCGTTACCTGATAACTGGTGTTCAGCCGAGGCTCGAAGTAAACGCGCCCGGTTGGTCCGTACCAGGGTAGGCGCAAGCCAAACTGCGTACGCATTTGCTCTCCGAACGACCATTCATAGCTGGCAAAGGGAGCCACTACCGTTGCTACCCCCTCTTGTACGGATACCTCACGCAGCCTGCCGGTAATTCGATTGTCAATAGATAATCCAAAGCTGTGGTTATACTGCTGTAATTGAATCCCTCCCTGCAACTGGCCAGGGGCAAGTGTAGGGGCGGTTGCTTCGCTGCTTTGTCGGCGACGGCCCGTATTCGCGGTATGCAGCACTTTAAACGATGACTCCTGAATACCACTTTCGCGGAAGACGAAAGTATTCAGGAATGCTGAGGTGTATTCATTCTCCCCGAGATTGGAAAAATCAGTCCGGGTAAGCCAAAGCTCCGTGTGGTGATCAGCGGAGGGAGCAATAGCATAGCGCAGACTCAGGCCCTGATTTGTGCTCTCCAGGTCATCAGTATTGGCCCCTAGCTGAGTAGTCTGATCAAACACATAGTTGAGATCATCATGCTGCCAGAAGCCTGAGATGGTCACTTCATGTCCGGCAGCCGGATTAAACTGCCACCGCCCATTCAACTCCCCGAAACCAAAGGTTTCGGAAGCTGAAATCTGATCCCTTCCTCCTTCCAACACCTCCCCTGCCCTAAAGCCTTGCAAGGCTTGCGTACGGTAACTACCGTAAGTTGGCAGCCCAAGTTGTCCGGGTAGTGATCCCCGCCAGGAAAGCTGGATACCTGACTTGTCTTGCACGATGGGCAAGGCAGCAAAAGCTTCAAGCTGGAGCATACTCACGTTGCCTCCAAGCGAGAACGCTTCGCTTATTTCCCGGTCCGTTGTCATGCGTACCACGCCGGAGACGTGGCCTCCGTATTCCGCTTCAGCCCGTCCGCGCCAGACATCAATCTTATTAATCAGTGACGGGCTGAAACTCGACACCATCCCCAGGTAGTGCCCCGAGGCATAAATTGGAATGTTGTCCCACAAAATCAGGTTTTGGTCAGGAGTGCCACCACGAATACTAAGGTTACTAGCCGTTTCCTGAAGGTTCGAAATGCCAGGTAAGAGTGGCAGTGTGCGGAAGACTTCACGATCAGCAAAACCAGGAGTATTCAACACCTGATTTGGGTCCAGCACTACCCGTCTCCCATCGGCCGTGGCACTGATTCCCTCAGCGAGATACTCGCGAACGGTAACAGAGGCAAGGTCAATGGAAGAAGGCAGTAGTTTGATGACCGGACAACCGGGGTTCGCAGCCAGCTGGGCCGGGGCCAGCCGCTGGCTGGCGTAACCGAGATAGCTTAGACTAAGACTGTCCCTATCCCGCAAGCGCAGGCTGACTTGCAGGTAACCATCATCACCGGTAGCGTAACTAAGCCCCAGTTTAGCGTTACTCAGGGTAACGAACGGGAGGACCTCCCCGGCTACACTTTCGGTACGCAGGCAAAGGTCCCAATCGCGGGGTGCTCCCGCACGCAAGGTTATGTAATTGCTTTCAAGCAATTTCGCTTCCAGTCCATGCTGGAGAAACAAGCAATCAGCCACCTCTACCCACGGGGCCTCATCAAATGTGCAGTTGACCCGGACACCAGCTACCGCCTGGTCCCGAAAAGAAAAACGTAAGCCGTGTTGTGTTTCAAGGGTGCTAATGGCTACTAGTAACGGCTGGTCAACAAATTGAGCTGTGAGGCGAAACTGTTGTTCGCCCTGACTGAATAGAGGGGCCGAAATCCAAAACAGAAATAGTATGCACAGAAATAGCCTGGGCCTACCATTGTGGTAGGCCTGCAGCAATATTTCCTCCTCCGGAAAGCAAGATCCGGAATGGTGCATATGTTGGGAATTTCCGGTTATTCAGGCACGTTGGAAACCGTTATGGTTTGTCCTTCTCGTTTAAAGGTAACGCCTTCTAACGGGTCCAGCACTTTAGCCAGCGCAAGGTCGAGGTCTGTGTTGCTAAAACTTAGTGAATACCGCGCAGAGATGTCGTATCCGGCGGGAAAAGCAACAACAAGGTTGAACTGGCGCTCCAGTTCCGCAATGATTTCCCGGAGAGGACGGGACCTAAATACGGACGATCCGTTTAGCCAGTCCAAGGTACTCTCCTTATCAGTTGCTACTTTACTGATGCTGCCATCAGGCTGACGGAGCGCAGTTTCTTGCGGAGTCAATTCAATAAGCTCATCGGACCCGGAAAAAGAAACGCGCACCCGACCGGTTACACAGGCCACTTCAAAGCGACCTTCGCGGGCGTAGACATTAAAACTGGTCCCCAGCACGGTAACGGTTCCAAGTTCTGTGGCCACTACAAAAGGCACCTCGCTTTTTTGCACTTCAAAAAAGCCCTCACCGGAGAGTTCTCCTAAGCGCTGGTCTGCAACTGAGAATTTAAAACTACTACTTGCATTGAGTTGTAAAACGGAGCCATCCTTCAGGTTGGAGGTAGAGATTGGGGTTCCGGCATCGGCATAGATTTCCTGGGCTGACGATGGCCATATCACCCAAAGGACGAGGACAAGCGCAGCGGCTACCGCTGCAGACCAGTAATGTACCGCTCGTAAAGTTCTCCGGCCAGCAGGCTGAGGCGCTGCCTTCAGTTCGGCTTTTCGTTCCTGGAGGCGGGCCAGCTCAGCAGCGGCATCGTAAGGTGGCACCGTCAACTTATCACTGGCTTTTACTAATTGCTCGTAGTCAGCAAAATCCGGTCGATCCCGTAGCTCCCGTAGCTCTTCTTCCGAAAGGGTTCCGGCCAGCCAGCGCGCAAGCAGCGTATCGTCTGAGAATTCGTTTGCCATGGTTATTTCTTTCTGGGCCGCAGGCCCGGGTACATATGTAATCTCTTAGCTGCCCAATACCCTACCAGAGATTGTCATTTTATTTTTTCGTTATGCCTCTGGGCCGTAAGATCATCTAGGATTCAGATTCCCGCGTGCAACTCCCGCAGGGTAACCAGGGCCCGGTGCATGCGCTTTTCTACCGCCTTCTGGCTGATGTTCAGCATTTCGGCGATTTCGCGGTACTTAAGCCCATCAATACGGTTAAGCAAAAACACCTCGCGGGCGCCGGCAGGCAGCCCGGCAATCGCAGCTTCCAGCTGCTCCTGAAATTCGAGGGTCTCTAACTCCTCCTGAGGAGAAGCAACATTTGACGTCATCCCCTCATACTGCCAAATATATTTTTGGGCCACTTTAGCCCGGGCTACTTGTTTAAAGAATAGATTTTCTCCTACCTTAAACAACCAGCCAGATGCTTTTTCGGGAATCACCTTCCCGCAATTTTTCCAGAGCCGCAAAAAGGCTTCCTGTACCAGGTCAGCCGCCTGATCGGCATCACCACAGCGATACAGTAAGAAGTTGCGCAGTTTGGGGGCCACGCTGAGAAAGGTGGCATTGAATACAGACTGGTCGCAAACGTTGGGAATATTATCAGACGCCATAACTTCGTAGAGTAACTGATCAAGATTTTTGAAAAAAATCTGCACCGGAAGGTAGGGTAATTTCCTCCGATTGGATTTGAGTAAGTGAAACGGCAACACAACGCCGCTTACAACATGTTAACCCGGGAGTGCCCGTTTACCCGACCTCCCTCATCATTTTTACCATGCATAATTTCCCCAAACAACTGCTTTTTGTGCTCCTTTTTGCCGGCAGCCTGATGTTCGTCACCTCCTGTGATCAGGAAAGCCTTCAGGAAGAAACCGTAATGGATGTAACCACAGAAGCCGATCTTCCCGACATGCTCGAGGCATCTCTGCTTCCTCCGCCTGCAGACCCTGATGCTGACCCCAACGAGCCCGCAGAGTCGCGTACTCCCTGTTTCCGATTCGTATACCCCGTTTCTTTCGTACTGCGTAACGGAGAGACCGTTGCCGTAGAGAATCGTTTTGCCCTGAGAGCTTTCATCTCCCGCCTGCGCAACAATAACCTACGCGCCAACTTTGTTTACCCCTTTGACGTAGAGCTCGCCAACGGAGAAACCATCTCTATCCTCAGTTACCGCGAGTTCCGTCGGGTACGCACCTTTTGTAATGACCGGGACAACATGGCTGATGAACCTTGCTTCCGCTATAACTACCCCATTGATCTGACCATCAACGACCGCGCTGTCACGATCAACTCAGCCTGGGGCTGGCGCCTGGCTCTACGTGCTGCAGGCCGTGGCGCGACGGTTCGGATCAACTTCCCCATTACCATTAGTGTACCGGATCAAGACGAGCCCGTCACGATCAATTCCCGTGCGGAGCTTAATGAACTACGCCGCGCTTGTGGCAACGACGGTGGCGACCGCGTCCCTTGCTTCCGTTTTGTCTACCCACTTGACCTTGCGGTAGGTGATGAACTGGTCACAGTAGCAACCCCTGCAGAATGGCGCGAGACAGTCCAGAGTACTGATCAGCGTGTGCGCCCGGCTTACCCTGTGGATATCACCATCCAGGAAACTGCCGAAGTAATCACCGTCAGCGCAGCCGACGGCTGGGCAGCAATCCGCGAGCTCTGTAACTAAGATACCCTGAGTGTTTTACCGAATACGTCTCATTTTGAGCGCAGCTGGCTTCGCCGGCTGCGCTTTTTTCGTAGACACCACCTATAAGCATTTGCCTGAGCAACTAACTAGTCGGTCTACAGTTTCTCGTCTCACGGTACCTGAGAGTCTAACGCACCCTGCCACCAAGATTTGGGTTCAGGCTGATCTCGACGGAGCGTACAGTCCCATATATTTTCAGCAAATAAGCAGCCAAAATAAAAAAGGGCCATCGTACACAAATTGGTACGATGGCCCTCCAGGGAAAAGACAGCAGCAAGTGCTTACTCGGCTACTACTTCCATACTCATCTCCTTTGTTACCTGCGGGTGCAGTTTCAACGTAAGGGTGTAAGTACCGATTTCTTTAGCATCTTCAGGAAGAACGATTTTCTTACGCTCTACCTCAACACCAAACTGCTCTTGCAGGTGATTCTTCACCTGAAGCTGCGTGATAGAACCGAAGATGCGGCCGCTGGTACCAGCCTTCGCACCAACCTTGAGAGTCTTGCCATCAAGTTGCTTAGCGATGTCCTGGTAAACATCGAGTTTCTTCTGCTCCTGCGCTTCTTCGCGGCGGATCATTTCATTAAGGCGGCCCATGTTGGACTCGTTGGCAATGATTGCCAGGCCACGAGGCAAAAGGTAGTTACGACCGAAGCCATTCTTTACCGTGATTACATCGTGCTTATCGCCGACTTTATCGACGTCTTTCAGCATAATTACTTTCATCGTAAGTTATGTTGTCCCACTCTTTTAGGGCAGTGCCCCATTGAGGAGGTGGTTAGGAAAAAAGCCAGAGGCTTTAAGTTAGATTGATAGACCGTTAGAAGTTAATTTGTCAGCAGCTTAACGTTAATTTGCAAGGTTAGCATTAGAGCTAGTAGCAAACTTAAAGGTCAAGAGACTAACGATATAACTTCTAACGGTCTGAATAAAAGCCTTTGGCTCTTACTTGAGAAGGTCCGTCAGGTACGGCAACATAGCAAGGTGACGAGCACGCTTGATTGCCTGACCGACTTTACGCTGGTACTTGAGGCTGTTACCGGTGATACGACGGGGAAGGATCTTACCCTGCTCGTTCACGAAAGTGAGGAGGAAGTCAGGATCTTTGTAGTCGATGTATTTGATACCGTAACGCTTGAAACGGCAGTACTTCTTCTTGCGTCCGCCAATCTTTGGGTTGGACAAGAACTTGATGTCATCTCTGGATGCCATAAGATTTTTATTTACTAGTCACTCCGAGGGAGCAACGATTAGTTGATTTGGTTTACTCTTCTTCCTTGAAGCTTTCAGCATCGCCAGAAGGAACGCCGCTCAGCTTAGGAGCGTCGGCTTTCTTGCGGCTTACGCCGTGAGCAGCTGGTTCGGTCTTAGCAACCTTCTCCTGCTTCTTGCGCTTAGCTTTGCCAATCTTGCCCGCACGCTTGTCAGCGTTATACTGGACACCGTACTTGTCAAGTGCAATGGTGAGGAAACGCAGGATGCGCTCATCACGCTTCATGCCAAGCTCGAAGTTGTTAAGGAAAGCACCGTTAGGAGCGGTGTACTCTACGCTGTAGTAAACGCCGTTGCTGCGTTTGTTGATATCGTAAGCCAGCGTGCGCAGGCCCATTTCATCAACAAATACGATTTCGCAGCCCTCTTTCTGGAGGCCGTCTACATACGCCTGAGCCGTCGACTTAATATCTTCGGTCGACAGCACTGGATCTACGATAAATGTGGTCTCGTAATTTCTCATATGGATCAGTCGTACTGATGGTTAAAGAATAAATGAATCAGCCAGGGAATGAGGGTTCATTCCAAAGCGGGTGCAAAGGTAAGACTATTTTTTGATATTCAATCAGTTAATTTTTATCAGGGAAAGCCCGCCCGCAATAGTACCCTGTCCTCCCCAATTGCATCCCTTACCCAATCTTTGTGCGTCCCGAAATAATCAATCTGGAAGAACCTTGCTCAGCGGACAAACATGGCACCTGCGTGCTCGCCCCACTCCCCTTGCGTACACTGTGTTTGAGCGGCCTGTACCTGTCTGACTTAATTTTTTTTGCGGGAACGCTGGTGCAGGGAGAAAGACTTT
>CAZTTF010000062.1:0-10068 GCA_964616365.1 uncultured Lewinella sp.
AACGGACCTTCAGCATAGCTGTTGGTCCATTATGCGTTCGCAACGAAGGCTAGCCCCTTGCGCAGCTTGGGGATGGGGCTCGTTGATTGGAAGGTATTTAGCTTGCCTAAGCAGACCTTGTCTTAGCATCTCTTAAGAAAGCATCGAGGATAGCGAAGACGTGACTATCGGTCTTCTCGGCTCCGGACTCCACTGAGCGTAGTCCAATGTGCTCGAAGACCGGTGCCCAATGATTCATCCCGTCGTGCCCGCGGCACGACGGGGATTTGAGAGATTCACCGCCCCCCGAGGGGAAAGGAACCCTATCCTTATATTTGATACACCACCATTTAATCATACCCTACCCCTTCGGCCACGCCCTGCGTGGCACCAACCCCATCCAACCCAACCCCGATTACCACTATGCTTACAACGGTAAGGAGAAAATCGGAGGGACAGGGCTGTATGCGTATGGGTTTAGGTACTACGACCCACTGACGGCAAGGTTTACGGGGGTAGACCCGATCAGTGATCAGTTCGCGTTTGTGAGCGTGTATAATTATGCGGAGAATAGCCCGGTGAGATATATTGATTTGCATGGGCTGCAGGCACTTCGTATAACGTCCCCTCGTGGCAGTTCGATAAGAGGATACGATATACCTAGCTGGAGAAAGCATATCATAGAAGCTACTACATTTGCTCAATATCCTAGCGCAGGGAGTAGGATTGGTGATGGAGAAAAGCCGTTCAGTACAAAGCTTGCAAAGACAGTTAGTAGGTTTGCGAGGCACGCAAGAGAGACAGGTGCTTTTACAAGTAGGAGAGGTGGAGGGGAAAATGCGCTTAGACATACGCTCTTAAATGCTAGTATAACTAGAGAGTTTGATGCGGAAACTGCTACCATATTTTCAAATGCTCACGAAGGAGTTGGCCCTCATGCAGACCTCACAGTTGATTGGAGTATTCCGTTTGAAGGAAATAGAGACTATGCTGATGCTATTGCAGATGTAATGAACAATGAAATTGGTAGGATGATTGGTGAGGCAAACCCTAATGCAGACATAAGAGAAATGGCTGTTCTTGTTGCAATTGAATTTCATGCAAATGGACTTTACATGGTATTCGGTGATGAGGAGTCTGGATTCAGAATTGAAAAGACAAAAATTACAGATAAGCAACTAAAAACGGTTACTTCACATATTTTGAGCTTAGATGAAAACGGTTTTAGCTCTGAAGAGGCAAAATTAAAAAGACAGATGGATGAAAACTAGATCAATTGTATTATTAAGTCTAATGCTCAGCTGCTATAGTTGCGGAACCGATACATTCACAAAAGACTTGTGGATGAAACAGCTAGACGGTAGCTATACACACAGAAAATCTATTGTCTACGACTTTATATCCACCTATCAAGACTCTGTATTGTCATATGAAGATGCTGTTTTACTTCTTGGGGAGCCTAGAAATGTGCATTTAGCAAGCCAAAACACCATGTACTATCTAATCGAAACAAAACCTAAGTACTCTGCTGATCCCGATTATTATGTTTCCCTAGAATTGAAATTAAACCGAGATAGCCTTGTTGAATCAATGGAAATTACCAAGAGGTAAGACCGACTCATCCTGTAAGTAGCAGCCCGCAGTGCGTCAGCATTGACGAGCAGCGGCCTCCGACCAACGGATTAACTGGTCAATGAGCTTTGCTTGTTGGCCAGTTGTTTGTTGACCTCTCCCCCAAAAGTGACATGACTGACCTCTCCCCTAAAAACCACAACCATTCAAAGAATATATTTGCTGACGAAGGAAAGTACATGGATGATATAAATAATTTCTCCAATATGATGTTTCACGAGTGGAATCACTATGATCGACAAGTTTTCGTAAATTCAAAAGGGAGATATCGAACGATCAACTCTTCGGAAGAAGAACATATTGAAATCTTTCAAAACCAAGAGAACCATTGGACGTGGGATAAAACTACACCCGAATTTAAGAAACGTAGAGACTACCACATTAGAAACTCAGAGCGGCAAATTGAAAAAAAGAAAAATGGAAACTAGAGTAAAAAAATGGAACATTATAATCACTGCTGTGGTTATTTTCGGATTCGCTATGAGCTGTGAGAATAAGCGTTCAATCAAGTTGAATGTTCTTGGGGTTAATAATCAATCTCCCACTTGTATTAATCAAACCGGATATTCAACACATAGAGCTTTCATAAGATATATTATTGAATCTAATGTACCGAATGGGGTTGCTATTGTTCTTGAGGAAAGTGAAGAAAATAAATTAGAAATCGGATATGATACTGACAGCTTGATTTCAGGCCGTATCTACTATAGCGATACTCTTATAGGAAGAGATACTTTTGATGTTTTCCTGAAGTTTGACGACCCAATTACTTTAAATGAATACAACTCGCTAGTTAGAAAGAATGTCAGAGTAAGCCTTAAGTACAAGGAAAGGGGAGATAGTAAAGTCGTAGTACAAGAATGGAGAGGTTTAACACCTACAAAAAATTTTCATTTTCAAACATCACCTAGTAATGCTAGCGACACCATCAGAAGTTTATATTAAGATTCGCTCTGTTATAGTTGAATTATAGCCTTCTTGACGACTTAAACAATGTTGACTTGATCAATTATGTGCTCAACTCTGAAGTTCCCGAAGATGCTCAAGCCGATCGAAGAGGTGAAATTAAAATCTTAGGAAATTGGCTATTTGACTGGAGAGACAAACTCCTTAAAGATAAGGTGCCAGACTCATGGTCAGGTGATATTAGGGAGGCAAAATATCCATTACCACTTAGTCGTATTGGTATCAAAAAATAGGAAATGGACTATATTAATAATTTCAATTTGATTGCTCTAGTAACTGGTGCCTTAATCGGACTTACTAGTTGCTGTGGGGATACACGAGTAATTGAATACTATGACCAAGAAAAAGAATTGGTTAAAAAAGTTACTGTATTAAACACTTGTTCTGGAGAAATTAACGGAAAAGAGATCTGGTACGACCCTGGTGGTGATTTGGTTAGTGTTTCATACTACGAGGATGGTTCATTAGAAGGGCAACGTATGTCTTATTGTGAAGAAAACAACACTGTTGCTGATAGCATGAATTATACTAATGGGATGATAGAAGGCCTAAGAGTAACTCGTTATTGTTCTACCGGAAGACTCAAATCCGTGGTTGAATACGAACAGGGGTTGATTATGAATGTCGTGGAGCTATTCGACGAGGCCGGCAACCGACTATTTCCAGGCAAACACAAAGATGGGAATGGTGAGTTCCTAAAATACGATCGATTTGGTGACTTAAGAGTGCTACTTAGGGTATCAGATGGCATGCTTAATGGATATTCAGTACTGTATATCAGTCCAAGTTTTGTCGATTCAATCTACTTTGAATCGGGGTATTCAGAGGCAAGAGATATTGGATTTAAAACGTATGAGGGGGCGTATTGAGTGAAGATTTTCTTTTTATCTCTGCATTTAATGAGAAGTAGCTCTTCGGCGGCATTGTTGAGTAGAGGCAATGGGTGGTGTGAGAGCGCTTCCAATTAGCCTCCTGGTCTCCGAATTATTTTAGTGGCGTCGTCATGGAGCGCAGAACGGGCCTACAGCATAGCTGATGGTCCAGCATGGAGCTCCCTGAAAGAACATTACTCAAATTGCCAACCATGCCTACACCCCCACCTTGCACCCGCGGCCGCGCCCTCCTACCGCTTACTCGCCTGCAACGTATTCATCAACAAACTCACCACCGTCATCGGCCCCACGCCGCCGGGTACCGGCGTCATGGCCGACACTTTCTCTGAGAGGCCGGCGTAGTCGACGTCGCCACACAAGCGGTAGCCCCGCTTGCGGGAAGCATCCTCGACGCGGTTGATGCCCACGTCAATGATCACAGCGCCTTCCTTGACCATGTCAGCTTTCACCATCTCGGGGATGCCGATGGCAGCCACCAGAATGTCGGCGCGGCGGGTATGAAATTCCATGTCCTGTGTCCGGCTGTGGCACATCGTCACCGTGGCGTTACCAGGGTTGCCTTTACGGCTCAGCAGGATGCTCATGGGCGTCCCGACGATGTTGGAGCGGCCCAGCACCACCACTTCTTTACCACTGGTCTCGATGCCATAACGGTCCAGCATGGTCATAATGCCATTCGGGGTAGCGGGTAGATAGGAGGGCAAACCGAGGGTCATCCGGCCAATATTGACCGGCGTGAACCCGTCCACATCCTTCGCCGGATCAATCGCCAGGTTAACGGCATCTTCATCAATATGCTTGGGTAGCGGTAGCTGCACGATAAAGCCATCCACATCGGGGTCGTTGTTCAACTCATCGACGATGGCCAGCACTTCCTCCTGGGTTACATCATCTCCACGGCGAATCAGGGTAGACTTGAAACCGACTTCCTCACAGCTGCGCACTTTGTTGCGCACGTAGACCTGCGAGGCAGGATTCTCACCGATCAGTACGGCAGCTAAATGCGGAATTTTGCCTCCGGCTTCCCGAATGGTGTCCACTTCCTGCTTTAGTTCCGTTTTAATTGTTGCCGCCAGGGCTTTTCCGTCCAATACTTGCATACCTGATATCGTTTGGTCCAAAGATATTACGAAAGCCATTACGCTTGGTAATCGAATGTCTAACAACCTAACGGTCTACTACTATACATGAAGTCCACAAATTCTAATCAGAGTCGATTTAATCAGCGAGGCTCACCAATAAATTCGTGCTTTGTAGTCCCCCCTCTCCCCTGGAGAGGGGCCGGGGGAGAGGTTAAGAAGAAGCCATGTATAGCAGTATAGGTCTAACAACCTAACAACCTAGCGGTCCAAAAGACTAACACCAACGGTCTAATGCACTAACAACTTTGTCGCACACACGCTGCCGCCTTTGTCTGCCTCCGGCTATCTTTGTGCCTACCAGCAAACGTTTTGCGGAATTTTCCGGTCTAACCGGTAGTTCCACTCAGCTTTCTCCCCGTAAAGTGCACCTGAAAGAGGGCGCGGACGCAGGTGCAAAGTTCAGGACGCTTGCCCACCGGGTTTTCACCGTCAAATAATCCCAATGCCTAAAAGCTACATTCGATCACTCTTTACTTTCCTCTTCCTGGCGGTTGCAGCCTTGACCCTTCAGGGGCAAGACATCAACATCTCCGAAGGAGGCACCCGAAATACCTGTAACGGCACGCTGTACGATGCCGGTGGGCCCACGGGCAACCACTCCGCTGCCGGGCAGTTCCAGGAGATCACCTTATGCTCCGACAATAGCACGGGCAACGGCACCCACATTCAGTTGACCTTTACCCAGTTTGATGTTGAGGGCACCCTGGTAGTGTTCAATGGCACATCTACCGCTGCCGACACCCTGTGGTCCAATGTCAACGGCAATCCTTTTTCGCAAACGTTCCGCATTCCTGCAGCAACGGATGGTAACGCCTCAGGCTGTGTTACGGTCCGCTTTGAAAGTACCGGCAGTGCTCCTGGCTGGGCAGCGAATGTACGCTGTGTGGTTGCCTGTAAGCCAATTATTGCCATTCTGACCGGAACCACGCCTGCTGCCGACCCACCCACACCAGAAGGCTACATCGACGTTTGCCCCGGCGACCCGATCACGTTCTCCGCCACCGGCGAGTACCCCGAAAGCGGCGGCGCCTACGTACAAAGCGACGCCGCATCGCTCTTCATCTGGAACTTCCAGGACGGTAACATCGACACTGGTACAACCGTCACCCACGTCTATGATGATCCCGGAGGATACATCGTGCAGCTGACGATTGAGGACCAAATGGGCTGTACCAATACGAACAACATCAGCCAGCGGGTACGGGTATCCCCTCCCCCCAACTTCCAGGGAGCCAATGACATCATTCAGGACGTCTGCGCCGGAGAGGACGTGTCCCTTACCGTGGGTCAAGGCACAGGTAATGGCACCATTGATTTTGATCCCATGCCCCGGGAATTTTCCTTCGTGACCAGCCAAACCTTCTCGGAGCTTACTTTCCTGCCCGACGGAGACGGCGATCAATATGAAAGCCCACTTGTCTTCACCAATTTTGACCCAGGGCAGATCCTGACCTCTTCTAGCGACATCGTCCGCATCTGTGCCTCCATGGAGCACAGCTACCTCGGTGACCTCGACATCAGGCTACAATGCCCCGATGGCAACCAGGTAGAACTCCACCGCTACGATCCTTCCGATGCCGTTGCTGGCCAGATTCTTGGCCAGGGTGTTGAGAATACCGTTACCCCGGACCCGCCCTCAACCTACTGCTGGACGGCTTCCGCCCCCGAAACAATGGCCCAGGCCGTGGTCTCCCAGGGAATCATGAACGACCAGTCCCTCCCCGCAGGCGACTACGCCGCCGAAAGTGGCTTCAACAACCTCGTAGGATGTGAGCTGAACGGTGAGTGGTCGATGGTGATCATCGACAACATCAGCCGCGATCAGGGTTACATCTACGAGTGGACCATCGAATTTGCGAGCGACGTATACCCAAATCAGGAGACTTTTGTCGTCCCCCTGGTGAGCACCATCATTCAGGATAATGGCCTCTACCCCAACTACACCCCCGGTAACGTTACCTGGAACCCGGAGCACCCTGGCCCCAATACCGTCAGAATTGTTTCTACCGATGACTATGGCTGTCAGTACGACACCGCCGTCGTGCTCAACGTGCTCCCACCCTACGCCCCAAACTGTGTCACTTGTGGCCCCATCCTCCCCGTAACCACCTTTGACACTTCTATTTGCTCGGGAGAAAGCTTCCAGCCAAACATCATCCCTGCTAACCTCGGTGATACCATCGTACGCTGGCAGTCGGTGATGGACGAACCCTTCGGCAGAACGCCCTACAGCAGCATCACCCGTGCTTTTGAGAATGAAATTGTGGTTACGAATCACTTCCCCACAACGATTACGGACGTTACCCAGGATATTCAATCGGTTTGTGTGGACCTCATCAACAACGGTGACCTCGGAGAGGTCACCCTCCAGTTGATCTCGCCGAACGGCAGGGCCATCAACCTCATTCAGAATGACGGAGGCAATGGCGAAAACCTGCAGCAAACCTGCTTCACGCCGCTGGCAACCGACCCGATTGCCTCCGGCACCGCGCCCTACACGGGAGATTTCACCATTTCCAGTGGTTTCTGGACAGACTTCCAGGGGAGTTCCACCAATGGCGCCTGGCGCCTGCGGGCATGGGATGACTTTGGTAACGATATTGGCAACCTGCTGCGGTGGTCCATCGATCTGCGCTACAACCCCGACCTCTTTTATACCTGGTCGCCAAACGATGGCAGCCTTTCCTGCACCAACTGCCCCAATCCGGTCATTACTCCATCAAGTGCGACCACTTATACCCTCGAAGTGTCGACCGCCAGCGGATGTACGGATCAAGCTACGGTGACCGTAGACTTCAATACCCTCGACCTGGATGTGGCCAACGCCGTCACCAACCCCAATTGCCCCGGAGACGCGAATGGCCGGATTGACCTTGTCTTCCCTGCTGGCACTCCAGCGTTAAATTTCCTCTGGGAGAATGGCTCCACCGGAGACACGCTGGTAGGTCTTGCCGCGGGCACCTACCTCGTAACTATCACCGACCCCAATGCCTGTACTCAAGTTGAATCTTTCGACGTTGTTGATCCACCAGCACTTAGCGTAGTGCTGGATAGCGTTACGAACGTTTTTTGTAACGGCGGCTCTACGGGCGAGATCTTTGTCACCACCACGGGCGGCTCCGGCTCCTACACCTTCAGCTGGGACGACCCTAACGCGCAGAACGACGAGGATGCCGGTGCCCTCACCCAGGGCACTTACAACCTGCTGGTCACCGACTCCCTTGGATGTACGGCAACCTTGTCGGCAACAGTTAACGAGCCGGCACCATTAGCCCTGAACTTCACGGCCTACGCTGTTTCCTGCCGTAACGGAGACAACGGCCGTGCCGTTGTCGATGTCACCGGCGGCAATGGCGGTTACGCTTACGCCTGGGATACCGGGGCAAGCACCGATAGCATTTTCAACCTCACCACTGGCACCTTCAACGTTACGGTAACGGATGTGCTGGGATGTCAGACTACCGGCAGTGTATTGGTCGCCGAGCCCTCCTCTCCGCTGGTAGCGCAAACCATGAAGATCGAACAAGGATGTTTTGGTACGTCTACCAATCAGGCAACCGTGACGGCTAGTGGCGGTTTCGGCAGCTACACCGACGAATGGGCTAACGGAGAAACTGCGGCCACTGCGATTGCCCTCCCCGCCGGCATCAACTTCGTGACCATTACCGACGGTGGTGGGTGTGAACAGGTCGCCAGCGTTGCAACCGACGACCTCCCGGAACTGACCGTTGGTATTCTGGCAACTGCTCCCAGTTGCAGCAACACCAGTGATGGTCGTCTGGGAGCCGTACCCGCTGGAGGTGTTGGCACTAACGAAAACGACTATACCTTCAACTGGTCAAACAACGAAGTAGGCATCGTCATCATCAACCTTCCCGGCGATGTGCTTTACCGGGTAACGGCTACCGATACCAGAGGCTGTACCGGCATCGGAGAGCGCTTCCTGCCCCAGCCCGACCCCATCACCTTCACTACGGACGAAACCCAGGTAGACTGTTTTGGAAACAGTACCGGAGGGCTAACCATCTCTAATATCTCTGGCCCGAACCCGGGCGCCTACGATCTCCAGTGGGGCGCTAATGCCGGATTCTCTACCAGCAATACCATCTCCGGTTTACCCGCAGGGAGCTACGCACTGGAAATTCAGGATGCCATTAACTGTACACTGGATACGGTACTCCGCATTACCGAGCCTCCGGTGCTTGCTCCCGACATCGACAAAGTAGACGTAAGCTGCTTCGGGGAAGCAGATGGCATGATTAACGTGCTCGGTACAGGTGGTGTTGGTGGTTACCAGTACAGCTGGGACAATGGCAGCAGCCAGAACCTGCTGGCCAGCCTGCCGGCTGGCACCTACACCCTCACCCTGACCGACGCCAACAGCTGTACCTCCATCACGCCCGTTGACATTCTCGAACCGGCTGCCATCGGCATCCAGGTGACGGACAACACCTCCGTTATCTGTGAAGGAGAAGCTACAGGGTCGTTGACCGTCATGGGGACAGGAGGCCGACCTCCCTTCGTTTACGGCCTTGAGAACCAAGGCTTCTCCCGTAACAATGTTTTCATTGGCCTGCAGGCTGGTGAGTACGTCGCTTTTGTCCGCGACAGCGCAGGTTGCCAAACCACCGTAAATGCCACCATTATGGATGGCCCCGCATTCTCCGTTGACTTAGGTGCTGACAGCACCATTATTTTCGGAGACAGCATTACCCTGACCGCAGACATCGTCGGAGGTGTCGACAGCTTATTCTACTCCTGGTCTGGCTCCTATCCCGGCACTTTGTCCTGTCTTGATTGTCCTGACCCATTTGCCCGGCCGGAATACGAGATCGATTATACGCTGGTGCTTCGAGACATCAATGGCTGTTTAGCTGAAGATCGCTTCCGGGTCTCCGTGCGCAAGATTCGGGAGGTTGCCGTACCAACTGGCTTTAGCCCCAACGGCGATGGCCGCAACGATATCCTGATCGTTCACGGGCGCCCTGGCACCCGGGTCTCCAGCTTTGCTGTCTACGACCAGTGGAGCAACATCCTCTTCGAAGACGGAGACTACCCGGTAAACGACACCAGCCGAGGCTGGGATGGCAACCACAAAGGGGAGCCAGTCAACGCCGGAGTATACCTCTACAAGATGGTTATTGAATACGAAGACGGCTCAACCGAAACTTTGGCGGGAGAAACCACCCTGATCCGCTAACTCACCTCCTCCCCTAACCTCTGCAAATTGCTCCTCGGTGAAAACATCTTTAACACGTAATTACTTATTCCTGCTGTTGTTCTTGTGTGCGTTTGGGGCGCAGGCGCAGGATGCAAGGTTTAGTCAGATTGCCGCCTCCCCTCAACTGATAAATCCAGCCATGACTGGCATGATTCCCGGTCAGCTACGCTTCACGGCCAACTACCGGGAACTTTACGGCAGTGTGATCGGCAATCGTGGCTACCGCAGCATCGCT
>CAZTTF010000063.1:0-6825 GCA_964616365.1 uncultured Lewinella sp.
CACCGGTATTGCCCATGTAGTAAGTCATAGGGTCACCAGGAACACCACTGGCCGCGTTGGCGCGGCCACCGCGAAAGGGACCGATATTGCGGGCCTTGACGGAGGAGAAGTAGTCGTTAATGGCTGTTGCTTCCTGAGCTGATAAGGACAGGGAAAAGAAGCAAATACTAAGTAAGAGCAAACGGTAGCGCATGGGGGAACTTTGATGTGTGGCGTGAAAATAGGGAAAGTCAGATAGATATTTCCGGGCGCGGACGCGGGTGCGTAGTAAGTACTTTAAAAAGCAGGGGTGGGCGCTATATACACATGTACGTCTTGCTTTGAGAATTAAAGCTATCTGGCCTTGTCATGTATCCATTCTAAACTGCGTGGGCGACGTGTTGGTAGAGGAGCTCTGCTCCGATTTTTAGCTGGTCGGAAGGGAGCTCCTCCACCAAATGACCCAGTACTTTTTGAACGGATTATTTGCCAAATCCACCGGTTTTATCGCATCAATCAGGAGAAGGTAGCACCAAGGTTGCCTTCTATGTCCTTCACTGCACCTGCGGCCGCGCCCCAAAACAATTTACCTTTCTCCCAAACCTTACCGCTTCCAAGTGGTTGTTTCTTGTCTATGCAAGCAGCCAATCGAATTTGCGATCTTCAGGAAATCACGGCCTACGGCCGCTTCGGTGATATTGAAGTATGGCCCGGAAGGCCCTACCCCCTAGGAGCAACCTGGTCTCCGGCAGGGGTTAATTTTGCCGTGTTCAGCGAACACGCCACCCGGGTTGATCTCTGCCTCTACCGGGCCGATGATTGCGAAAACGAAGCTTACCGCATCAGGATGATCGAACAGACTGATCAGGTTTGGCACGTTTTTATCCCCGAACTCGCAACGGGTTGGCGCTACGGCTTTCGTGCCCACGGAGAATGGAACCCTAAGGCTGGGAAGCTTTTTAATCCCGATAAGCTACTCATCGATCCCTACACGAAAGCTATCGATGGAACTATTGACTGGCATGAAGCAGTCTTTCCTTACCCCATCCACGACCCGGATCCGGAACGTTATCTAAAGCGGGATACTCAGGACTCCGGTCCCTATCTCACAAAGGGAGTAGTGATCGACACCTACTACGACTGGGAAGGAGATGAGCGACTGGAGCATCCCATGCACCAAACGGTTATCTACGAAGCGCACCTTAAAGGTTTCACGCAGCAACATCCCGATATTCCTGAAGGCATTCGCGGCACTTACGCCGGGTTGGCTCATCCTGTTGCCATAGAATATCTTAAATCGCTAGGGATCACGGCTATTGAGCTGATGCCGGTACATCATTTTGTACAGGACGAGCGGCTGGTGAAAATGGGACTTAGAAACTACTGGGGGTATAACAGCCTTAGCTTCTTCGCCCCACATGCCGACTACGCAGCGTCAGACCATGCCGGGGGTCAGGTGCGGGAGTTTAAGGACATGGTCAAAGCTTTGCACAGGGCAGGTATAGAAGTCATTCTCGATGTAGTGTACAACCATACGGCAGAGGGGAATCACTACGGGCCAATGTTGGGCATGAAAGGGTTAGACAACCAGGAGTACTACCGCCTGGTACCCGGAGACGAGCAGTTTTACATGGATTACACCGGAACCGGGAATACGGTGAATATGACCAATCCCAGGACGCTCCAACTGGTGATGGACAGCCTCAGGTACTGGGTTAACGAAATGCACATTGACGGCTTCCGCTTTGACCTTGCTAGTGCGCTGGCGCGGGGATTATATGACGTAGGCAAACTGAGTACTTTTCTTGATACCATTCATCAGGACCCGGTCATCAGTCAGGTAAAGCTTATTGCCGAACCTTGGGACGTAGGCCCGGGCGGCTATCAGGTGGGTGCCTTCCCTGTTCTTTGGAGCGAATGGAATGGTAAATACCGGGACAACATCCGCGCCTTCTGGCGCGGAGATGACGTTGGGGTTTCAGAATTGGCCTACCGCCTTAGTGGTTCTTCTGATCTGTACGAGTTGAGCGGTCGCCGCCCGGCGGCGAGCATCAACTTTGTCACCGCACATGACGGCTTTACGCTGCGCGATCTATACTCCTACAACGAAAAGCACAACCTCGCCAATGGCGAGAATAACCGGGACGGTGACGACCACAACCACAGCTGGAACTGTGGGGTAGAGGGCCATACCGATGACCCGGAGATCAATAGCCTTCGTGCTCAGATGCAACGCAACTTGCTGACAACCTTGTTCCTCAGTCAGGGAGTTCCGATGCTGACAATGGGAGATGAATATGGACGTACACAAAATGGTAATAATAATGCCTATTGTCAGGATAATGAGATTAGTTGGTTTGACTGGAATTGGACATCAGACCAGCAAATGCTCTTCGATTTTACCCAAAAGTTGATTGCTTTACGCCGGGACAACCCCATCTTTCACCGCCGCCGCTTTTTCAATGGACAAACGATCTATGACAGTGATCTGGGAGACATTCTCTGGGTGTCGCCCTCCGGCAAAGAAATGAGCCAGGCAGAGTGGGGGAGCACTAACACGCGTAGTCTGGGCATGATCCTGAACGGAAAAGGCATGGTCGAATACGATGAGCGCGGCCGACGGGTTAAGGACGATATCTTCCTGATGATCATGAATGGCTGGTGGGAGTCGGTACCCTTCGTCTTACCTGGAGTTAAAAATTACTCCCGCTGGGAGCAGTTACTGGATACCCACATCTCTGACATCCCTACCGGAGAAGATGCCTTGGCGAATACCGTATATAACCTTGGGCCCCGCTCTCTGACTCTATTCCGACTCAAGACCAGAAAGGCCAACAGAAACGAAGAGGGGCAGCAGAAGGTAAACATTGTTGACCAGGTCCGTAAGCTTTGGGACATGATCCAGGAATAATACCGCTGGTTAGCTTGGTGCTGCCACACCTTCAAGCGGTCGTTTTTTTCTTCTGCATTCTCCCTATCTTGGGGCCATCAAATGATGTCCTATGCAGCTTCTTAACCACGATCAAATTGCCAGCAAAGTTACCCGTCTGGCTATGGAAATCCTCGAGCGAAACACTGAGGAGGAGGAGCTGTATGTAATTGGAATCAACAACCGTGGCATGGAGCTGGCTCAACGTTTACTTGCTGGTTTGCGTACCCTGTCTGACGCTCCTTTGCATTTAATGCAACTGCGCATTAATCCGAAGACACCACTCGATCCAGGCCCCGAACTGGAGGGAGAACTATCAGACTTAGCCGGAAAGGCTGTATTGCTTGTCGATGATGTGGCCAATACCGGCCGCACGCTGTTTTATGCGCTGCAGCCTTTGCAGGAGATCCTGCCCAAAAAAATAGAGGTTGCCGTTCTTGTGGACCGTAAGCATAAGTCGTGGCCCATCTATGTGGCCTACCGAGGTATGGATCTATCTACCACTTTAGGTGACAACGTACTGGTGAACTTCGGAAAGGAAGATGTGGCTGTATTGGAATAATAGTGTGATGAATTATTCTGATGTGGTACTGATTTCTCGACCTTAAGGTCGATAGTTGGCAGCGTGAATGCCGAGAAACCAGTACCATATCAAAAAAACTGACGGACAGAGCTGTACCACAGGTCCAACCCCGCTTTACTTGACGAGTGTCATCTCTTCCACAAGGTGAGGAGCGCCTCCCAGCTTATCGATCAGGAAGAGCACGTAGCGGATGTCTACCATAATGTTGCGGCAGATGTTGGGGTCGTAGTTGACATCACTCATGGTAGACTGCCAGGTACGATCGAAGTTAAGCCCTACCAGGTAGCCTTTTGCATCAAGTGCCGGGCTTCCGCTATTTCCACCTGTGGTGTGGTTTGACCCCAGTACGCAAACTGGAAGTTTGCCTTTCTTGGTGGCGTAACGTCCGTAATCCTTCGCTTCGTACAGTTCGATCAGCTTTGGCGGCAGATCGAATTCATAATCACCGGGCACGTACTTTTCGATTACTCCGTCGAGGTAGGTCATATAATCTCGTTCCTTACCGTCTAGCCCGGTAAAGCCTTCAAATTTGCCGTAGCTGACGCGCATGGTGCTGTTAGCGTCCGGGTAAAACCTTCTCTCGGGAAAGAAGTTGATCATGGCCTGCATGTATTTACGGGCTAGCGGAGCATTGCGTTGCTGGTAGCTATTGTACGGGTCAATCACTCGCTTCTCATTGTGCTGATTAAGCTGCGCCACGAATTGATAAGCAGGGTCTCCTTTGAGGATATCAATAACAACAGTGGGGTCTTGCTTCAGCAGCTTCATCAGTCGGTCGCCCGAAGCGAGGTAGCTCTGAGCATACATGTCACGAATCAGTGTAGAGATTCCACCGGCAAACTCTGCTTTGTCCTTCACGTAGAAGCTTTGGTGCTGCTCCGGAACGTTCCGGTAATACTGCGGTACCAGCGCCAGTGCTACACCCTGGTCTACTTCGATATTCAACCCCTGGTAGAACCCTTCCAGGTAATTGACCAGGCGGGGTAATCGTTTCTTAAAGGCTTCGGCACCGTTAGCGTCAGCGATTTTGAGTTGTCCTCTGAGGATGTTGGCTATTCTGAACAGGTCGATGTTGTAGTTGAGTTCCGCGACGTAGGCGCGGGTTTTGGCAACTTCCTCCTGGCCAGCAACGATGTCGTTCATCTGATCCAGCAGCTGGTTGTAGGCGCCTCCGGCGCCTTCCTTTGCCTCGGCGCGTTTGCGGTATTCTGCTTCAAAATCCCGACGTTTTGCGAGCCCGTCTACGGCAGCTACGCCTTCACTTTCGCCCCGCCATTTCTTCCAGGCATTAGCAATTCTTGCCTGCTTGCTGGCGTAGTCAATCTTAATCTGGGCACTGGCCCGCATCGCACTGTCTATGACGGCCAGACTACGGTCTCGCATACCTATCCGGATCGGGTTGATGACCTCGGTACGCTGTTGCATGGCACTGGCAGGCAGGTACTGGTCGGTACGACCAGGAAAGCCGAAGATCATAGAGAAATCACCGGGTTTTACGCCCTTCATGCTGATTTTTAGGTGCTCCTTCGGCTGCATCGGAATGTTGTCTTCGCTGTAGTTAGCTGGGTTGCCATCCTTATCCGTGTAAATGCGGAACAGGCTGAAGTCACCGGTATGCCGTGGCCACTCCCAGTTATCTGTATCAGCACCATACTTGCCGATGGAAGAAGGGGGAGCACCTACCAGACGGATGTCGGTATATTTCTTGGTGACAAAGGCGAAGTATTGGTTGCCAGCGTAAAATGGCTTAATGATCAGTTCTTCGTATTCCTTAAGCTTGAAACGCTTGCGTGTCTCCTCAAGGTTGGCACTAATAGCTGCTTCCCGCTCGGCTTCAGTCATTCCTTTGTTCACGCCTTTAAGCACTTTCGTTGTTACATCTTCGATGCGCTCAATAAAGGTGACGAATAAGCCCGGGTTAGGCCGTTCATCAGCATTGGTTTTCGCCCAGAAACCATCTTCAAGCAGGTTGTCCTCGAGGGTGGAGTGGCTTTGGATAGCCGAATAGCCACAGTGGTGATTGGTGAGCACTAGCCCTTTGCTGCTGATGACCTCCCCAGTGCAAAATCCGCCGAAATGCACAATGGCATCCTTTAGACTCCCTTCGTTGATGTCATATATGTCCTTTGCAGAGATTTTCATTCCCATGCCTTTCATTTCCTTCTCATTGAGGTTTTCCAGCAATAGCGGGAGCCACATGCCGTCGCCTGCAGATAACAGGATAGGGGCAAGTAGGGTGAGGCAGAGCAATAATATTTTGCGCATATCGATTCTTAGTTTGAATCGCCAAGATAACATGGTTTGCTAGTTTTGACTACTAGAATCTCGTTGATCTCAGGGCAAACGCATCAAATGCTGACACATAGTATGAGCCCTCGGAATAGGCTCCTTTGTCGCTTCCAAGGGACACTTACTATGTGCAGCCACCTTGATTTATCCGATAAGTGAGTTGTTAGGACATAGTATTTGTCCTCCAAAGACCACCTTAGGTGGGATTCAGGAGGCTCATCCTATGTCTCGGACCTCCGTTCGTGTAACATTTTCCCTTAGCCAGCCGTGTATCCTGTAAATGCACCTATTTGCTATGAGATTCTTTTTGCTTTTTTCACTTTCGGTCAGTAATCTATTGTTGGCCCAATCCATCATTCCTGACGCCCGTTTTGATAGCCTCAGAAGCGACCTTAAGGAGTGGGTGGCTGCTGATGCTCATCCTTCGGTGAGCGTTGGCGTGTTTCACCAGGGGAAGACAATTTGGCTCGAGGCTTTCGGCTGGAAAGACGTCGCCAGTAAGGAAGCCGCTACTCCGGAAACGATCTACCCTTTGGCTTCGGTGACCAAGTCCTTTACGGCAACGGCAGTTATGATGCTTGCCGAAGAGGGAAAGATCAAACTGGACGATCCGATTGAAAAGTACTTCTCCGGTGGTATCGTGCAAGCAGCTTTCCCAATAGCACGCAAGGTCACAGTACGTGACCTTCTTCGCCACACTTCAGGCCTGGACATGTATTACCGGAATGTCTACCATGATGAAGTATCAGAAGCTGGAACGGTTACTTTGGCTGTAAGTCAATTTAACCAACTCATTCATCCTCCCGGTAAGCGTTTTTCCTACGCTAACGTTGGCTACGCCATTTTGGGAGAGCTGGTGGAGAAAGTGTCTGGGCTGACCTACGATCAGTTTCTGCGGCAGCGCATTTGTGAACCTTTAGGAATGGAAAACACCTTTGTCCGGGTCAATAATGCTCATGTGGAGCAGTACGCACAGCTACGGGGAACGAAAGGGGAGGCCCTGCCCTTTGTGTACACGGACACCAAAGGAGCAGGAGACATTTAC
>CAZTTF010000064.1:0-10577 GCA_964616365.1 uncultured Lewinella sp.
GTAGGTGATGGAGAGTTCTTTATTGGGTCGGATGCATCCCCCTTTTTGGACAGTACCAAACGGGTTGTTTACCTGGAGGACAATCAAATTGCCTGCATCAGTCTGGAAAAAGGGTTGCAACTGCGCAACACTGCGAATGAAGAACAACCGCCCTTTATCGAAACGCTGGATTTACAGATCGAAGCACTTGAAAAAGAGGGCTACGATCACTTCATGCTCAAAGAGATTTACGAGCAGCCTACTACTATTCTGGATGCTATGCGAGGCCGCATCAGCAGTAAAGACAGTCGTGTTACGCTGCGTGGAGTAGAAGAATACGCTAATCGTTTCGTTCGGGCAGACCGAATAATCATTGTAGCCTGCGGCACGAGTTACCACTCAGGCCTGATCGGCGAGTACCTCATCGAAGACCTCGCCCGAATCCCTGTAGAAGTGGAGTATGCCAGCGAATTCCGCTATCGCAATCCCATTTTGAGTGAACGGGATATCGTGATTGCCATCAGTCAGAGTGGTGAGACCGCCGACACCATGGCAGCACTGGAAATGGCTAAAAAGAAGGGAGCGATGACCTATGGCATCGTTAACAGCGTTGGCAGTAGTATTGCCCGCCTTACCGATGCAGGAAGCTACATTCATTGTGGTCCTGAAATCGGTGTTGCCAGTACCAAAGCCTTCACGGGTCAGGTCACTGTGTTATCTCTGCTGGCCCTGAGTCTGGCGCAAAAATTGAGCACAATCAGCAACACCAATTTCCAGAAACTGGTAAGGGAGCTGGAGCTTATCCCCGAAAAAGTTGAGCAAACATTAAAGGCCAATGACCATATCAGTTACATCGCGAAGGAAGTAAAGAACCACAACAATGCCTTGTACCTCGGTCGTGGATACAACTTCCCCGTAGCACTGGAAGGTGCGCTCAAACTCAAGGAAATCAGCTACGTCCACGCAGAAGGTTATCCGGCCGCAGAGATGAAGCATGGCCCGATTGCCCTGATTGACGAGAACATGCCCGTCTACGTGACGGCAACTAACCCCTCGGCCTACGAAAAGATCGTTAGCAACGTGCAGGAGGTAATTGCCCGCAAAGGTCGTGTGATCGCCGTGGTGAATGAAGGAGAGGAAACCATTAGTAAGATCGCAGACCACGTGATCAAGATTCCTCATACTGAAGAGCCTTTCTCTCCATTGCTTTCAGTAATTCCACTCCAATTACTCAGCTACCACATTGCGGTAGAACTGGGCAAAAATGTGGATCAACCGCGTAACCTGGCAAAATCAGTGACGGTAGAGTAAGATGTAAAAACCGTGTATTGCCAGCTAAAAGTTTTACCGCTTTTACCTTGCACTTTATCCACTACCTTTACAGCCTGCACTTGATGATGCTCAGCGTAAACACCAACTCAGTTGGTTGCGCCCTAAACAAGTCAGTAGTCAACAGTCAGTAGTCGGCAGTTGTTACTTGACTACCCTACTTATTGACTCTACCCGACTACTTGACTATTTGACTACTTGACTGTTGACTATTTGACCACTTGACTATTTTACCACTTGACTATGGAATGGGACATTGCCTATAATACTACCCGGGACGAACTGATTATCAGCGAATACGGCCGCAGCGTACAGGACCTTTTACGCAACGCCAACGGCGTTGAAGATGATAACGATCGTCAGGCCTATGTTGAGCGGGTGATCAAGCTGATGCTGCAAATGCAACCTGGTATTAAATCACAGGACAATTACCAGGAACGCCTCTGGCGTCACGCTTTCCTGATCGCCGGAGAGCCACTCAACGTCAAGATTCCTGAAGGTATCTCCCTCGAAGCCGAAGAAGAATCCGTACAACAGGAACGCCTCCCCTATCCTAATCAGGATAAGCGTAGAATGCGGCATTATGGCCAGCATGTACAGCAGTTGATAAAATCAGCCACCGAGCTGGAGGAAGGCCCCGAACGTGACCACGCCACTTACATCGCCGCCTATTACATGAAGGTAGCCCTGAGTAGCTGGGACCAGGGTAAATTCGTCAACGAAGAGATGATCCGCAAGGACCTCTACGAAATGAGTGAGCGCAAACTCGTTCTTGCGCCGGATGTCAAAATCGGAGAGCCTGGCCCGAACCAGCCTGAGCAGCATCCTATTGGCCGCCGGAAGAAGAAGAAAAAGAAGTCCAATAAGTCCAACAACCGGCCGAAGGCGCAGCGCTCCAACAAAAGCCGGAACAGAAAGAACCGTCGGAGGTAGCAAGCAATCATATGCAACCACTAGCCGAACGCATGCGACCTGCTTCGCTCGACGATTACGTCGGGCAGGGCCACCTCGTGGGCCCGGGGGCAGTCTTGCGCCGTGCGGTAGAGACGCAAAGGCTTCCGAGTTTTATCCTGTGGGGTCCGCCCGGAGTTGGTAAGACTACGCTGGCGAAAATCATCGCCAATCAACTCGAGGTCCCTTTCTATATGCTTTCAGCCATTAACTCCGGGGTGAAGGATGTTCGGGAGACCATCGACAAGGCCAAGCGCGGCCGGTTCTTTGACCGGGCCAGCCCCATCCTTTTTATCGACGAGATCCACCGGTTCAGCAAAAGCCAGCAAGACAGCTTACTCGGCGCTGTAGAAGCAGGTATTGTCACGCTGATTGGCGCTACCACGGAAAACCCCAGTTTTGAGGTAATTCCGGCACTGCTCAGCCGCTGTCAGGTGTACGTCCTTGAGCCCCTAGGGATCGAAGAACTGCGTACCATGGTTGACCGGGCGCTGGCGCAGGATACCGTGTTGAGTAAAAGAGCAGTGGTGGTGGAGGATTACGATACCCTCTTCCGCTATAGTGGTGGCGACGGACGCCGGCTCTACAACCTCCTGGAACTGGTAACCAACGAAGCCGAAGACGGCGTGGAGGTCACGATCACTGCCGACTGGGTCAACGCCCGGGTACAGGAGAACCTTACCCGCTACGATAAAACCGGTGAACAGCACTACGATATCGCCTCAGCCATGATCAAATCGATCAGGGGCTCTGACCCGAACGGTGCCATCTACTGGCTTGCGCGTATGATTGAGGGGGGTGAAGACATTAAGTTCATCTGCCGTCGCTTGATCATCTCCGCCTCAGAGGATGTTGGCCTCGCTAACCCGAATGCACTGCTGATGGCAACAACCGCTGCCCAGGCCGCCCAAATGGTCGGCTATCCTGAAGCAAGAATCATCCTGGGGCAGGCGGTAACTTATCTCGCTACCAGCCCCAAATCCAACTCCAGCTACGTAGCCATCAATACCGCTCAGGCAACTGTCCGCAAAACCGGCACCTTGCCCGTACCACTGCACCTGCGTAACGCGCCCACCAAGTTGATGAAGGACCTCAGCTACGGCAAGCATTACAATTACTCCCACGACAATCCTGGCAACTTCAAAGCACAGGAATACCTGCCAGAAACACTAAGCGGAACCGCCTTTTTCATCCCCAAACCCAATAATCCAACCGAAAAGTCTATGCTGGATCGGTTGAAAAAATGGTGGGGCGGGAAGTATTATTGAGGGTTGTAGAGTTGGCGGTTGTGAGTTGACGGTTGACGGCTAGGGCGAGGAACGCCCGTGCGATTGGTAAGGTTGCAGTTGTTGTAATTGTTGCAAAGTTGTGGCGAGAGCGCTCCAGCGTCCGTGCGGTTGCCAGAGTTGCAGTTGTTGCAAAGTTGTGGCGAGGGCGCTCCAGCGTCCGTTTTGGTTGTAGTTGTTGCAGAGTTGGCAGTCGGGGCGAGGAGCTCTGGTCCGAGTGGTTGCAGAGTTGCAGTTGTTGTAATTGTTGCAGGGGTATGGCGAGGGCGCTAAGATTATACTTCCGGGAGCAGGAACAGGCTTACTGTTATTTAAACAAGTGCGTCAGGGCTATTTTGATCTTAGCTTCCTCAGTTGCACCATCGGCACTAGTGTAGGTGTTACTCATCTGCCTTTTCTGCACCGAATTGTAGCGAGCCCGTAGGAGGAGCACCTCGTTTAGCATTGACTCATCCTGACGGTCCTTGGCCAGCAACTCTGCTCGATCGAAGGCTTCATCTAGGGAGAATAGCCCTCCGACCAAAGTCCCGCCAAGCGTATCCTCTACTCCACTTTTCGTCTTGGTAGGATCAGAGTGTCTTCCGGGTAACGGAGGACTGGTATCTGGCGTGGAGGGAGCTTGTACTTTCTCTTCATTCCCGACAACCACCCGCTCCATGAATGCACTGATCTGCTGTTCATCACCATTGAAGTACTCCATTAGAAAATCGGCATAGTCATGAGCATTCACTTCCGGAATACCGCCGGCCGCTATATCCTCCAGCAATCGCTTGGTCTCATTTTGCAGGACCAGGCTAAAGCGGTCCTGAGCCACATCGCTTAAGGTCGCAACCATGGCGAGGTACATCTCAGACAGTGCCGTAAACTGTGCGTGGATGTCGCGGCATATTTGTTCGAACTCCGCTCGCTGCGCCGGTTCGTTAGTCTTACGGGCTTCAAATAACCTCGCAGTGTAGGGACGCCAATTGGTCTGGGCCTCAAAAACTTCCTTATCAATCTCATTGTCGGGGAAGTTAGCGGCAAAACCTACAAACCAATTCAACCAGTCTTCAGGAAAATGATGCTGTTGCAGCCCGTGGAATTTCAGCAAGAGCACCCCAAGTTCGAGGCGCTGTTGCCCGGTGAGTTTCAAGTCTCCTGCTGCTTTCAGCGCATCCAGGCCTTCCTGGTAAGTCCCCTGGTAATTATGGCGCAGCAGGTTGAGGTAGACATCCATACCTTCCAGTTTTGCGAAGGCACGTGGGGACAGGTCGTCCAGCATCAAGTCAAAGTAACCGAGCCGCAGGGCGAGGAGCTGGCGGTAGTAGATAAAGAAGAATTCATTGCTCTCCGTTCGGTCACGGACTTGTTCCCAGACTTCGGTCATCTGCTCTACCCCACCGAAGCCCAACACGGCCACCTCTTCCATGCGGCGCACCATGGACCAGTCGTTTTCCTCCTGTCCGGCCTGGTTCATGATCGCTGCCGGTAAGCGCACGGAAAACTTGCGGGCCAAATAGGCCGCCGCCCGGGGCGGCAACTCCATCAGGGCATCTTCGAGGAAGGGGCGCAGGGATTTCCAGTCGACGCTGTCGGCATCGGCCCAGGGCTTCCCGTCCAGTTGCAAGACGTGGTAGTAGTGCTCTGCCATCAGCTTGGGCTCGCGGCTGGGATTATTATCGAGGTGGTAGTAATCTGCCGCCCTGCGGTGAAGGGTGATGCACTGCGCCTGTTGTTTGCGCCATATTTCTTCTCGCAGGGCGATCCGGAGGTCACGACGGAAATGCAATTCTCCACCAACCATTTCGATGAGGAAGGTGACCCGCTGCAGGCCTTCGAAAAGGTCCTGGGCTTTAGCGGCCGAAATTTCACCCAGGCCACATACCGGAGCCAGGATGTGCTGAATTACCTCAGCATCAATCCGGCGCAGCAACATCCCCGGCAGGGCAAGCTGCTGCACTTCGGGGTCCCGAATGTGCTCAACATTGCGCCTGACCAGCAGTTCTTGCACCTGCGTCCCCGCCAACTGTCCGGCAAAGTCGGAGAGACTGATCTCCGACCCCACCCCTTCTTGTTCGGCCAGGGCGGCAGCCAATTTCAGGGTAAGCGGATTACCTCCGACCTTCATTTGAATCAACGAGCGTAAAGCGGCTTGTTTTACTCCCAGCGCTTTGAGGTAGGCCTGCGCTGCCTGCGCATCAAAGTTGCCAACCGGCAACTTCTGAAACCTAAAGGGGCTCACCACAAGATCTGAACGCCCCACGATTAACAACCTCAGGTTAGGAAGGCGATTGGTCAGCTCATTTAAGAATTCCAGGAAATTACGAATTGCCGTTTCTCCAGTCCGATACTGGGCTTCTTCAAAAGAATCCAAAACAATGAGGATCGGCTGCTTCGTTATCTCATAACTACCGAGGTGCCGGCTGGAGAGGTCACTAAGAATCCGCCGCCAGGAGGCCGAGGTTACCCTACTGCCTTTGCGGACTGGTCTTCTTTTTTCTTGCTCAAACGACTCACTACGTAGCGACTGTGTGGCTAACAAATCACCCAGGGCATTCTCCAGGGGAGCATCCTCACCCGTCTTGGCCGGAAATTGGGCTGCCAACTGACGCATACCCGCCGCAAACAAGGCCAGCGGGTTGGAGATTGTCAGGCCGGGATGATCAAAGTCGAGATAAACGAATGGCATCCGGTAACGGTCGGGCCTGATGGCTTCGTCGAGCAAAAACTTACTGATCAGGGTAGATTTACCAATACCCCCGATGCCGTAGACCAGCAGGGGAGGAAACTCCTGTAGGTCCTGCCCCGCAGGAGAGGGAGCAAAAACATACTCCCTGAGGATATTTAATTCTTGGGTACGCCCGCTAAAATTCGAGGTTTGGCGGCGGAATTTATCTGCGATTTCGTGGCGCCCCAAAATGTTTCGGATCACTTCATGACTGGGGAGGTCGTAGCCACCGCCATCAACCCAAAACTTGACCCGAAACAATACTTTCAGTTGCTCGGTGGTCATTTCTTGCAAACGCAGTTTCCAACCTTTGAGCACCGCTCCCAAAACGCCCTGCTCCTTGGAGTATCGTTCATTCGGGTTACCAAAGCGAGTATAATTCACGAGGAGTTGCCGGTCCGCTTTCAGTTGTAAAAGTATGCGGCGGCGGACATCATCTTTTAGTTCCCAGTGTCCATTAGCGAGGGGCGTACTGTTGGTTTCAAGATAAGCCTTATCCTGAGGCTCCCACTCCATCTGGGCCGGATCGAAAGTCAACTGGATCGCTGCCCGGCAAATAGCCGGACGCTGGTAAGGGACGAACGCCTCCCGCTCCGCCATCTTTTGCTTGATGGAAGAGCTGATCGCAGACAGGTCGTATGATTTCCGTTGCTTCATTGGTCAGAAATCAAGGATTAAACCATCTTCTACGTCTTCCTCCGCAGGCTCACTATTGGCGAGTACGATCTCAGTGATCGCCCGGCAGCGCTGTCCGATTTCCTCTACGGAAGCCTGCGCGGGATCTTCGAAGAATGCTTCGGGAAAGGGTTCCATTGTCTCCCGCAGGAAATCCCGCTTAGCATCCAGGTCAGCACGAGCCTCCGGGGTCGAAATGGAATCGTAGAGATAGTTAAAGTAAATGGCCACCTGCTTGCGGGTGAATACCTTAAGTTTTACTGGGTGTAAATCTCCGAAGACTTGGTCTTGTGGCCGCAGAGCAAGGCCACTGGTGACCACAACTCCCGGCGTATCTGGTCGGGCAATTTTGTCTGCGAGATAGACGATCATGTCCTGCACTGAGTCAGAAAGGGGAACGTAGTTGAGGTGGTCAAAAAAGAACACGTAGAGTTCTTCGCTTGCCTGGAGTTGCCGGACCAGGCTTTGGGTAAAGCTCGACAGCTTGAAATCATCCGGACGGTCCCGATACATATTCTGATACTCCTCCAGGCCGTCTATGCGCCGACTCAGCGTGTCGGCCAGATGGACGCCCGTAATCTGCTCGCCGGCATCTACCGGGAGATCACGTTTAAAATCTACTGAGATGACGGTGTAGGCAGACAAGCGCCGCCCAATTTCTTCCAGGTAAGTCCCCAGGTAGCTGTGCCCGTAACGGGCACCACCCTCAAGGCTAACAACGCTGTGCGCGCTTTCCCGACCACTCAGAACTTGCCGTAAATGGTTCTTGAAGGTTTCGCGGCCAATGAAAGGTAAGCCCGGCCCAATGCTGACCACCTTGAATGGTTCTTTGGACAGACTGATCGTACCGGTATCATTGTCTACTTCAAAGAGCGCATCGAATTGTTGTTTCAGTCTGCTTACCTCGATCCTGCCGTTTTCTTTTTCTTGATCTAAAAAGGCCGTAGCCAGGGCCATGAGTTTACCCTTCCGGGAAAGGAAACTCAAATACTCCACTACCTGATCTCCGAAGGCGCCGTCGCGTACTTGCTCCCGAAACCCCATGCCGGGACCAAACTTGATCACAGCCATCGTCTCCAATCCATCCCGGTCAATGACAGCAAGCAGCGCCTGACGCAAAGCTTCAAAGAAAGGTTGAGGAATGGTACGCATGTTGGTTGGGGGGCTAAAGCGCCTCTCGTCGGTTATCAGGTTCACAATTCAGGAGCAGCAGTAGCTGTTCTCCTCATTACATGTCAAGGTAAAGAAATCCCCTGACCCGCCAAATCCTCCAGAATTTTTGCGAGGGGGATTCCCTGGTTAAAGCCTCCTTCTTCACTTCCGTAGTGATGGATGCCTACCCATCGCAACTTAGCGTCGAAACAAGGAGAGCCTGAAGATCCACTGTCGGTGTTTGTGTTATAGCGGAAGCGCGTATTATCTGGTGCAGTAGCCAGCACCTGGCCAACGCCGATGCGCAGGCTGCGGCCGTTTGGGTGTTGAGCGATGAAAATATCAGTGTCTTCACGCAGGCGGGGCGCGGTCGCAGGTGCTTTGAGGTATCCGCGTGGCGGCAGGTTAATCCCCGGACCATGTTGCGGCCCAAAGGGTTCTTCTCCAAGCCGCTTAGGCAGCCGGAGCAAAGCGTAGTCAAGTGTAGCGGCGGGTCTGCCTGCTTCCAGGTCAGTTTGCTCGATCGCAACCGCTGCCGGTGGCCGGTGAGCAATGACGTCAACCTCTCCTACCGGTAATTGGTAGTTAAGCTCAGGATCCGGCGTGGCATAATCGAAGCGAAAATAGACGTCCGAGACAGCCGGATCTCCCTCCAGGATCGGGGCAACTACGTGGTAGTTGGTCAGAATCAGATCGGGGCCTACCAGGGCCCCGGTTCCGTAACTGTTGCCATCACCACTCAGCTTAATGCTGCATACAGTCCGTTGGATCAACAACAGGTTTTCCGTAAAATCCGTCCATTTCACCAGGTTACCGGCCTTAACGAACTTCTCCAAAAAGCCCTCCGGGGCTTTATCCGTCAGGGTCTCCCTGAACACATCCGGAGCCAAAGTGCCTACCGTAGCAGCAAAAGAGCGTAGTTCAGCATGCTCCGGCCGGTCAGCAATCATAGCCTGCAGTAATCGCGGCACCCAGCCCTGAGCGTTGGCCTTCAGGACGGCATCAAACACCTGCTTTTGATAGGTTCCGCCCCGGTGCAGGTTACGGAACTTCTTATCCAGCCGGATACGTAGCAGCATGTCCAGTTCATCGGGATCGAATAAATCATCGATCAAAGCAACCAGTGTCCCGATTTCCAGCCCGGTCAAGCCCCTCATGCTAAGGCCAGCTTAATTCCCTTGATGCTTTTTTTAGCGCGATTGCCCAGCATCTCGATGATGTCCTGACGGACCTCGCCGTAAACCTCATCATTCAGTGTTCCCTGAATCAGGTTATACTTTAGGGAGACTTCATCTTTCCCACCTTTAAAGAATAGGATTTTGCGGGATCCCTGGGTAGTTTTTACCGTAAAGGTGGACAGGGTCAGACTGACTGCTTCATTCTCTTCGGAAGCAAGCCCAAGTTGAAAGCTGGTGGTGTCCAGCTCCTGCAGACGACGCTCAAAGACCTTGATGTCGCTCGATTCCTCCCCGAGTTCTTTGAGTGCATCCAAAGTTGCCGTGATGATGGCCAGCTGAGAAACAGGGCCCAGTAATGCACTGCCCATGATCTTGAGTAAGGCTTTGTTCATGTCAAATTCATTGACGGCGCTGGTAAACTCCCGCTGCTCCCCTGCCTCCAGGTTCCAGCCAATGTTGTTCAATACATCCCGGTAGCGATTAAGCCATTGCTCGGGCTGTTCCATCCGCGGAAAATCGTGATCTGCGGCGAGTTGCGCGAACAAGGTAGCGTTAAGGACATCCCGGCGGGCCTGGCCCGCCACTCCGCTGACGAAAGAAACAATGTTGCGGCTGTTCATAAAGGCCGAGGCTTCATCCTCTCCGGCTTCAAAGGCGTTAAACTGGCGGTTAAGTGCGTAGCCTTCTCCTCCCGCAGCTAGTTTTTGAGAACGGACAAAAGCAACTGGATCCTGAGTACTCATGATGGTGGTATTTTGATTAATGGCTGCCTAAAAATAAGGATCAGCAACTAAATATCCGCAGCCCCGGAAGAAGATATAGCACAATGCAAAAGGGTCGGCCAAGCCGAAAACCTCGTCGAAAAAGCAAGGCAAAATCAGGTCGAGAAACGCATCTGAGACATCTCACCCTGCACGCTAACTATAACCTGGCTCCCTGCGGCCGCGCAGTCTCTCCACAAATTTTCTGATTATCCTATAAGTACATTAACGCGAGGTTTGGCAATGATGCTTGGCTTCTTCTTGAAGTGGGCCACCCTCTTATATTTGGTTTATCGAGTCTGTTGGTTCTTTAGTCTGTCAGGCGGTCATGACTACCTAACAGACTAAAGAACCAACATACTCGATGATCACGAAAAATGAGTGCACGCTAAATCGATAGCTTGCATCCTTGCCTCGTCCAAACCTGATGTTATACTAGGGAAAAGACCGTAACGCGCCCGGCGCGAAGCGCCACTCCATCGTTAAAAAGGAACTGCCGTTAGCCGGAACGGGATACCAGGGGTTCCCATCAGACCGGTCCGGGTTGCGGAGGATATGA
>CAZTTF010000065.1:0-8214 GCA_964616365.1 uncultured Lewinella sp.
GGATATTTATTCAGGTGATACTGAATGGCGGTGAGGTAACTAAGGAATTCCGCTCCCAGGCGCTCGTTCCCTTGCTCTTCGCTTAGCGAAAGGGCCAGTAAAAACTGCTCTTCGGCCAACTCGTACTGCTTTTTACCCCAAAAGAGATTTCCTAATACGTTACGAACGTCGAGCTCAAGGCTGGCGAAATTATTGTCGAGGGTGTACTCTAATGCGGTGCGGGCAATGGCAATGGCTTCGTCTTTGCTTTTCGTTTCTCCCGTACAGGTAGCAAGGTTTAGCAAGCTGATGGTGGCAAAGTAAAGGTCGTTGTTGCGTTGGTAGAAATCTGCCCCTCGTTTAAAGTAATCTGAAGCTGTTACGTAGTCTCCTAATTCCTGATAACCAAAGGCGATCTCTTGTTCGGCATCTGCCATTCGACTACTGTCTCCGCCAGCTCTGGCCAGGTCGTAGGACTGACGCGCGAAAGCGATGCTTTCGTCGTGGCGGCCACGCTGCCGGGCCGCACTGGCCCGGGTCTTGTTTACGGCGCTGCGCTCAATGAGGTGCTCACCGGTGGCGAAGCAACTGTCTGCCTGGGCCAGGAAAAGCTCGGTAGTGTCAAACGCCCCCTGGTTTTGATAAATAGTGGCGAGGTTGAAAAGCATGATGCCCTGGAGGCGAACCATGTCTTCCTCCCGGTAAATACTGAGGGCCTTGTTGTAGTTGATAATGGAACTGTCTGTTTGCCCCAGATAGTCCTGGGTAATCCCTAACCGTTGGTAGCCCGTGGCAACGCCCTTTAAGTAGCGCATTTGAGCACTTTCACTGATCATGGATCGAGCGTAGGCTTCAGCTTTCTCAAGGTTGATGGTTGATGATTGGCGCCAAAGCTCAATCAGGGTCATAATTCGCAGGGTGTCGTCTGCTGGCCGGGAGGCCAGATCCTGTTCGAGGCTATCGATCAGGGTTGGTGATTGTGCGAAAACGCCGGAGCTGAGGCCAATACCGAAGACAAGCAGTGCAATGCGAAAAATCAATTCGGAACGGGTTGGTTATTTCAAAGATACTCTTTCTGCATCGGAGCAGGGGAGAGACTCCGGGTAATCGCTCTTCGAACAATAGCACGTAACCGAGGTGGCGCGTTGAATAAAGATTGATCAAGCGGGTCAAAACCCTTCGGAGCCGAGCCCCCCCTTTCTATTTCCGCTTGGGGGTTATACCTTGGCTGGCAAAATCATTGTACCATCAGCCGCCTACCTGCATCCACTATTTTTTTAACGGGGTTTATGGGCTCGGGGAAGTCTTATACCGGAACGCGCTTAGCGCGTTTGCTTGAGCTGCCCTTTGTTGACCTGGACCAACGCCTGGAAGCGCAAGTAGGCAAGACGATTTCGGAAATCTTCGCCTCTGAGGGCGAAGTAGCCTTTCGGGAATACGAACGGCAGGCACTGCTGGACTGCTGCGATCAGGAAATATCCGTTGTGGCTACCGGTGGCGGAGCTCCTTGCTTTCACGATGGAATGTCCGTTATGAATGCATATGGATTCACGGTTTTTATTGATCCCACACCAGCAATATTGCTGGAGCGACTGGCATTAGGGCGAGCGCATCGTCCCTTGTTGCAGTCCCAGGATGATTTTGAGGCAGGCGTCCTCAAGCGACTGGCGGATCGCCGACCGGTCTACGAAAAAGCACAATTACAGTTGCGGGTAACAGACCCAAATGCTGATGTTGCACGTTACTTATATGAACATTTGCGATCCTCCGGGGCGATCCCGGTTTAATCGTTTCTGAATTCTTGCGTTCCGCAGGCTAACCTACCGACTACTATGCGTTTTATCCCTTTGCTGTTTTTACTCCTCCTCTGCACCAGCGTCCGCGCCCAAAAACTGGACCAGGTTACTGAGCCCGGGATGTATTTTGTTTCCTTTACCGATAAAGAAGGATCACTGTATTCCCTTGATGAACCAGCGACTTTTCTTTCGGCTAAAGCACTAAGCAGAAGGGCTAGCCATAACATGGAAGTTACGGAACTTGATCTCCCGGTCAGCGCGACTTACGAGGCGGCTATCCGTGGAACAGGAGCTAAGATTTGGCTAAGGAGTAAGTGGATGAATGGGGTGGTAATTCGCGCTTTACCGCCGCAGATTAAAGCCATCCGGGAGATGAGCTTTGTTTCTAGTGCCACCTTTGTCGCTCCGAGACAGTATGATCGCGAATCTCCGGTACCCGTGATCCCTTCCCTGGATGCCGAGGCTCCGAATTTTGATCCGGTTCCCGTTGAATCGAGATTCTACGGCTATGGCTGGGATAACCTTGACCAAATGGAAGGCGACAGCCTGCACCTTTGGGGGTTTCGGGGTAAAGACGTTTTGGTGGCTGTTTTTGACGGCGGCTTCCCGAACGTTGGGTACAAAGATTTCCTGGGGTACTACCGCGATGAGCAGGTACCGGCTGGCTTCGATTTAGTCGAGCAAGACAGTATGGTGCATGATGGTGGCACCCACGGTGCCACGGTACTCAGTACTATGGCTGCCCATCATCCTTTCATCTACGTAGGTACAGCTCCCGATGCCCGTTACGTGCTGTTTAAAACTGAGAATGGCCGGGGGGAGCACCGCCTCGAAGAGATCAACTACGCCATTGCCCTGGAGATCGCTGATAGCATCGGTGTGGACGTAGTCAATAGCTCCCTGGGTTATAGCAGCTTTACCTTGAAGTCAATGGACTACAGCTACGAGGATATGGACGGCAAGACGAGCCCCGCCAGCGTGGCCATCGGCCACGCCTTCAAAAGAGGGATGATCATCGTCACCAGTGCCGGCAACTCTGGTAGCGATGAGTGGCGCTACATCACCGTCCCTGCCGATGCCCCTGACGTGTTATCAGTCGGAGCGCTGGAGGCCGACGGGAAACGGGCTTATTTCAGCTCCTACGGCCCTACGGCTGACGGCCGGATCAAACCGGATGTTGCCGCTCTTGGGGTTAATGTTGCCCACATCACGGCCAACGGCCGTGGCCTATCGGGGTCTAACGGTACGAGCCTAGCGTCTCCATTGGTAGCTGGCCTGGTCGCTTGCCTGCGGCAAGCAGTGCCCGAAGCGACAAACCAAGAACTGTTGGATGCCATTCGGGCAACGGCGGACCAAGCTGATAAACCAGATGGTGAGCGTGGATATGGCCGGCCTAATTTTGCAGCAGCCTACCGCATGCTGATGGCTGCCCGGAAGTAGGCAGTGGCGCTGATCATAAATTGCGTACAAGGCCGCGCGGAAAAAAAGTTTGACTTTTTTGACCCGTTTTGCGCCGCTCTACGCGAATATGATGAATGAACTAATTTTTAACTGGTTGAAAGTTAGTCGTTTCAGCAAAAAAATGACACCTTCGACCCGCTACCTCTCCCGACACTTTTTCGGCTCTAGGTTTGTTAACAAGCCAGCCGTGTTTTAATTTTACCTTCATAAGTGATTGACACTTAAGCTAAGGGATCCTTATTCAACTGCTCTCTGAGCTGAAGTTACAGGAATCTACGCTTCGAGCGGCCGAAACCGTTAATCACCACAAGATTTTGCGACATTTCGTCGCCACCTTTTATTTGGTATCAGTAAGTTGGAACGAGCCCCGCCTATCTTTGATAAGGTGGGGTTCTTTGTTTGTAAGCGGAGCTAACAATTGCATCCGTAATTAATTCGCGTGTCCTTCAATGCTAATGTCTAGTGAGATGGTCACACAGCTCCGCCAGCCAGCGCCCTGCGCTGCTAGCCAAACTTCTGGCCTTATGCTCGTTATTCGGGAAGTAAGCCTCAATTAAGGCAGTAGACTACCCGCGGTTGAAGCGGAGGCGCTCTCCCTTCACGTCTTCAAAGAACAAGCCCCGGTCGTAGGTCAGGTGACCGGATACAATGGTCTGCCGCACCCGACCATTAAAGGTTTGGCCTTCCAGCGGAGACCAACCAACTTTGTAGAAGATGTTGTCTTTGGCTACTGTCCAGGTCTCTCGCGGATCGTAGATGACAATGTCGGCCCAGTAGCCTTCGTCGAGGTAACCACGGCGATCTACTTCAAAGCAGATGGCCGGGGCGTGGCACATTTTTTCAATCACCTTTTCCAGCGTGATCTCGTCTCGTTGTACCATGCGCATCATCATGTCCAGCGAGTGTTGTACCAGCGGCAACCCACCGGGTGCTTTCCCGTAAATGCTGTTGGCTTTTTCCTCAGCGGTGTGTGGGGCATGATCCGTTGCGATGACGTCGAACTTGTCCGCTAACAGTGCCGGCAAAAGCGCCTTGCGGTGCTCCTCGCCCTTGATGGCGGGGTTACACTTGATTTTATTGCCAAGCGTCAGGTAATCGTCGGCATTGAAAGTTAGGTGGTGCACACACACTTCGGCAGTGATGCGTTTTTGCTCAAGGGGAATGTCGTTCCGGAAAAGCGCTACTTCGTCAGCAGTACTGATGTGAAGGATGTGGAGACGGGTGTTGTGTTTTTCGGCGAGTGACTTTGCCAGCGTACTGCTGATCAGGCAACCCTCAGTAGAGCGAATATGGGGGTGTTCCGTAACGGGGATTTCTTCTCCGTATTTTTCTTTCGCAGCCGCCAGGTTTCTGCGGATGGTAGCTTCATCTTCACAGTGCGTAGCGATGAGCAGGGGAGAGCCCTGGAAAAGCCGGTCCAGTGTTTTCTCGTTGTCTACGAGCATGTTACCCGTACTACTGCCCATGAAAATTTTAAGCCCGCAGACGTTTTGTGGGTCCGTCCGTAACGCCTCATCACGGTTGTCGTTTGAGGCACCCATGTAGAAACTGTAGTTGGCCGGTGAACAGGCTGCGGCGATGTCGTACTTGTCTTGCAGTAGTTCCTGCGTGAGGGTGTTAGGCACCGTGTTCGGCATCTCCATCCAGGAGGTTGTTCCGCCGGCAACGGCAGCCCGGCTCTCGGTTTTAATTTCCGCCTTATGCGTCAGCCCTGGTTGCCGGAAGTGTACCTGATCGTCAATGATCCCGGGCATCACGATGCAACCCTCAGCATTGATTTCACGGTCTACCGGCCGGTCAATTATCCCTCCAATTTGAGCGATGAAACCATCTTTAACGTAGATGTCGCCAACGGTTCGTTGCCCACGGTTAACAATTGTTCCGCCTTTAATCAGTAAGCCTCCTTTACGCATATTCTTCTTTGTCTTTGATCCAATCGTCTGCGCATCAGGGCGCGGACGCAGGTGCAAAGAAAAGTAAAAGAAACGACGTTTTTAGCTCGCTTTTGGCGAATTTCCAACCTAATTCCGATGATATTCATCAACCTGGAAGGATTCAGTCCAGGCTACCGGATATGGTGTGCCTGCTTTCCGTTCGAACCAGTCTTGGGCACAGGTATTTAAGGCGAGGTTTGGCAACGATACTTGGTTGCTTCTTGTTGAAGTGGACGGAACACTTTTGTTTATTTCGTCTGTTGGTCTTTTAGTCTGTTAGACGGTCATAACTGCCTAACAGACTAAAAAACCAACAGACTCGATGATCACGGGGATTAAAGCATGATAGTCAGCAACTTGCATTATTGTCTCGTCCAAACCTGACGTTATTTAGAAGCGGAAGCCTACACTTGCCTGAATGGAGCGGTAATTGTCCTCGTCTTCAGTATTGAACTGACGCTCCGATGATAGGCCGTCCACAACCACCCGTAAATCATTTTCTCCTCGGGTAATGTCCGTCAGGCCGTGCTGGTAACGCACGCCAATGAAGAGACCGTTGTTGAGGTAGTAGCTTGCCCCTGCGATCAAACCAAAGTCAAGCCGTTTGTATAAGCGCTCGTCACTGTTCGAGTTATAGTAGGCAGAGATGACGCTTGGGGGGAAGACGCTGGTGCCCGGTAGTTCGGTCGTGGAGTTACTGATAACTCCCGCTCCTGCGGCAAGGTCAGAGTTGAAGTTGCCGTCGACGTTGAAGATGATCGGGTTGTCCGGGCCAAAGGCCTGGGTAGCATACTCAAGGCCACCAGTTCCCCGGCTATTCACCAGAAGTCCGGCACTTACTCCGCCCTCCAATTCGAGCGGCCCAATGCGGTAATAAGCAGTCACAGGTATGTCGATGTAGCTGTTTACAACATCGAGCTGACTATTCCGATCGCCAAAAATGATCTGGCCCTCGGTATCTTCTCTGTTGTCATAAAGGAAAAAAGCGGAAGGCCCGTCAAATACGGTCTCATAACCTTTCTGGCTGTACATCAAATCTGCCTTGAAACCAAATAGGTCCGTGAACGCGAGCGCAAAGGTGGCGCCAACGTGAAAACCGGTAGTATTATTAAACGTCTCAACGGCATCCATTCCACTCATTTCGCGAGGGCCTTCAATGGAGATAAAATTGAGTCCTGCCCGGAATCCTCCGCTGAATTCCTGAGCGGTAAGGGGCATGGCGGCAAGCACGAAAAGACAAAACAGGGTAAGCTGGTTACGCATTTGGATGTTGTATTTGCTGCAAAGATGGTACATCAAAAGCAAATGGTTGCCTTTCCCCGGGAGGAAACCTTAATAGATTTGCTTCGGGAAGACATTTTAAGCTGGCTCAATAAACGGATGTCGCTGGTTCGTGCTGCCCGGGTGCACAACAAGACTACATAGCACCACCGGGAGCTACGGAAAACAACTACGCTAAGAGGCTGTATAGCCTTACTTTCCATGATTTTGAGCACTGCGTTCAACCCATCTCCATGCAAAGTGTTTAATCGACTCAAACCGGGCTTTCAACCCGCAAAATGAAAAAACATGAGCGAAGTCGCCACTAAAAAGCGCCCCGTCCTGCTCTACACCGAGCAAACTCCTAACCCTGAGAGCCTTAAGTTCGTCACGAACAGAATGCTCTACAACGGTACTGCAGAATTCAAAGAAGAGGATTTTGCCCGGGAATGGTCAGAACTGGCCGCTGCCCTGTATGATTTTCCTTACGTCAAGAAAGTTTACATCGCTAACAACTATGTGACCCTGACGAAAGAGTTTAATTACTCCTGGGACGACATCATGCTCAAGCTCAAAGAGTACATCAAAGATTACCTCACCGAGGCAAAACCCATCATCAAAGATGGCTTCGCGGAGGAAGTAGCGCGGATTGAGGCTGAACGTGGCGTCAGCTACGAGTACAGCGAAGACGAAGCGGAGGTGGTTAAGCAGATCAAAGAGTTGATCGACACCTACGTGAAGCCAGCTGTAGAAATGGACGGTGGAAACATCGAGTTCAAGTCTTTCCAGGACGGTGTCGTTACCGTCATCATGCAAGGCTCATGTTCTGGTTGTCCCAGTTCAACGGTGACCCTCAAGTCCGGTATCGAGTCGATGCTCCAGCGGATGATGCCTCAGGTAAAAGAGGTACGCCAGGAAATGGGGTAAGAGGTTAAATTTTAGAGGTAGAATTCAGTTAGCAGAAAAGAGATGTCAGCCTGTCTCTCTACCGATCTGTGCTGTCATTGAAAGCTTTATTTATAGCTTTCGGTAGGTGAATCGCGCGGGATTGTTCGTATTCTAGCTGTAAGGTGTTTCGCCGGTAGGTCCTGAGAAATTCAGCGTCTTCAGATAGACCTTGTAGGGACGGGGCATGCCTTGTCCCTACAAATCGAACAGGTTATTTATGGCTTCCTTGAGGAACACCAGCAAATACTACCGGAACACCCTACCTCCTGGGGTGGGTGCTTGGGTAGAGGAGCTCTGCTCAGACTAGTAATAAATCGGAGCAGAGCCCCTCCACTAAGGTGAAATTCACTGGTTTAAAACGGATACGATTAATCTGGGCAAGTGTTTGTAGTTCAGGAGCTTACCTGTTTTTGCCAACCGCCAACCGTTAATCGCCAACCGTTAACTGCCAACCGTTAACCGCCAACCGTCAACCGTCAACCAGCCAGTCAAAGCTCTTGCGGGCACTCTCCAAGCTTCCGGAGTCATAGTTGCCGTCTTGCTCTACCATACAGTAGGTGACGCCGAGTTCTTTGCCGTAGTGCATTAGCTCCTTGATGGGCATGTCGCCATCCGGTAGCTCTTCGAAGGCGTTACCGGGAACGTCGGCCAGGCGGGTAACTACTGGTGTGCCGGGGTGAAGCTGTTTGAGGTGCAACAGTTCGAGCCGGTCTGCGGCTGCGGCCATGATCGGTTTAGGGTCTTTGCCCGCAATCTGAGCCCAGAATACATCTAGCTCCCAGGGGACAAGCGCTCCGTCCATACGGTCGGTCAGGATGTCCCAGCCGGTAGTCCCT
>CAZTTF010000066.1:0-4745 GCA_964616365.1 uncultured Lewinella sp.
TTCAGTCGGGTCTTCCTCCTGACGGAAAAGGCACTATGTAAACCCGCATTTTTCCCTATTTTCGCCCATCCACTATTCAAACTACAAGGGAGATATTACTTTCTCCTGCTGCGATTAACCGTATTTACGAACACTGACTCCGGGGTTAAAACAGAACAGCTCCGGAACTACTGCTAATCGTTCCTTGATCATGTTGAGGAACAACGATACCTACCGATATGAGAAATCGAATTGCCGTCTGGGGCCGTGATGCCCAGGAAAAACGCGTCTTGATCACGATTGAACTGCAGGTCTCTGACAACATCGTCAGAATCCAAACTTACCCCGAAAAGCTGGTTACCGACGAGGTATACAAGCTATTTATGGACAGTTGGCGCAAAGGCCAGGAAGCTGATCTTCCAGAACCAGACCGGGTTATTGCCCGGGAGTTAAGCGTCACTGAAGGCTTGTTACCTGATGATTTAAAGGCGGAGCAGACAGATATGATTCTGCGAGCTCAAACCGAATGGCATTTCCACGTTTTGAGTGACAAACTTGCACAAAACTATAAAGCTGAGCTGGCTGAGATTGAAGATCGGGTAGAGCGTGCCGGTAAGTACACCAGCGACCTTTGGAACCAAGCCAAAAACTTTTGGCAAAAGGTCCAGGGACAGCTTCAAGACAAGACTTTGCTGCGTGAGCAGGGCAATGAGATTCGGAAGCGGGTCGACGTAACCTTCGAGAAACTGAAGGAAATGCGTGAAAAGCTTAACGAGCAATACAAGGAGGAGTCGGCTAAGCACGTGGAAACCTTTGTTAAATTGCTGGAAGATGCCGAGCAGCGTATAGGTGAAGGAACACACCTGAACAAAGTCTTTAATGACCTACGGGACATTCAGCGTAAGTTTCACAACGTGAAGTTTACCAAAGAAGACCGCGATGCGATCTATAAGCGGATTGACGCTGCCTTTAAGGCGGTCAAAGCCAAGCGTGGGCAAGGTGATGGCGGCGGCGGAGCCGCCGGGCGTACCGAAGCCCGTCTACAAGGCTTGCTCAAAGCCATGGATCGGATGAAAAACTCCATTGGCAGAGATCAGAATGATTTGAAATTTGAGCGCCGCAGAATTGAGAAAACTGATGGTCAGCTCGAAAAGCAGATCAGAGAGGCTAAAGTGGTTATGATTGAAAGCCGCATGGCGAGTAAACAAACCAAACTCGATGATATGGAGAAGACCAAAGCCATGCTCGAGAAGAAAATTGTACAGGAAAAGAAGCGGGCCGAAAAGCAGGCGAAGAAAGCTGCGGAACAGGCAGCTGCAGCAGCGGCAAAGGCCAAGATCGCCAGTGATATCGCCAGCCAAACTGTCAGCCCGGAAGAAGCTGCAAAGCTTAGTGCCGCAGCAGCTGCCATCAAGGAAGGAAAAAAGAAAAAAGGAGGACGCACTAAGCCAGAAGACCGTACTACTGATCAAATTTCCAACTTCGTAGCTTACAGCGAAATTGTAACTGGAAATCCGCAGCCTAAAGCTGCAGACTGGGCTGAGAAGTCCGGTGATGCCATCGCTAATGCCATTACCACCGTGAGTGGAGCGGTTGAGGACGCCGTTGAGGCTGTAACCGAAAAGGGAGGCCTCAAAGATCAAGCAGAAGGTTTCTTAGGAGGAGTACTTGATGTAATCGAAGACACCGTAGAAGATGTATCCGATACGGTTCGTGCAGTAGCTCAGGTTGCTTCGGAGAAATTAGAACAGGTTGCTGACGATGTTCAGGCTGCCGTTAATGATCAAGTTGCTGGCAGCGAGGAAAAAATGGATAAAGAAGAGGAGTAGTCTTCCGTTTTTATTCACGATTTGTAAGCACAAATAACTTAATTACAGTTATTTGTGCTTTTTTTATGACTATTTTTATTCACAATCTTTAAGATGTGTCTTACTGATTATGCTGTTGGTATTGCATATTTGTATTGTCGAGGGGATGATGATTCCCATTTTACCGACCAACACGATACGATTCTGAGATTATTAGCTAATTGTGTTGACTGCATCCCTTATTTGGGATTTATGGTTTCCAGGGGGTGCAGTCCACTTTTTCTAGCTCAGCGAAAGATATATGTTCATGGGATTATTGAAAGCCGGATACCGATTGAGGTGTCCGGCTTTTTTATTTTTGAACACCTTATTACTACACCATGACCAAGCTTAATCGCGCTGCTTTCCTTTGTAATTTTGTCTTCCTGACTGGTCTGGCATTGTTGGCCGTAAATGATCACTTTTTCAAGGAAGCTTATAGTAATTGGTGGACCGGTAAGCTATCGGATTTTGCCGGAGTATTATTGCTTCCCTTATTCCTCAAATACCTTACCGGCTGGCGTGATAGCATCGTCGTTGGTCTTACTGCCATTTTTTTCCTTTGGTGGAAGTCAGCCTACTCGACGAGCGCTATCGATTATTTTAACTCCCTGGAACTTCTCCCCATCACCCGGATCATTGATGCTTCTGATTTCCTGGCCTTTTTAGTTTTACCACTGAGCCTGCTGGTTTTAAGGAGGCCCGAAGTCTTTATCTTGCGATTCCCGGTTCTGAGGGCTAACCAGTTCACCCGCTATATTATCTTGCCCGTCAGCCTCTTCTTTTTTGTTGCCACTTCAGTGGATGAAGAGCCTTTTTCGCTTGGAACAAATGAGAGCTGCTGTGCGCAAGAACCAGTTGACGTACTAGTTGGCAATGGTGCCGTATATATTCCTTCTGCTTTTACGCCGGATGGTGACGGCTTGAATGACGTTTTTCAGATCGTTGTTGACACCAATATCGTACTGATTGACTCCTTCAGGGTCTACACACTACCGGACAGTATCATTGTTTTCAGTGTTGATAGTGTGGCGGCTCAAAACCTTGTAACAGGATTTGACGGACAAGTTTTCGGCCAGACACCATCGGCCAGTTACGCATTCGCCGTCCGGGTTACGGCAGCAAATGGCTCTTCGCGTTTATTGAAAAACCAAGTGTGCGCACTGCCTTGCCCAACCCCAGCTACCAATCCTGGGCCGGCGTTTATCCGAACCTGCACCTTTGGGGACCAGCTCGATGAGCATGGACGGTTTGATCGTTCCATCACAACAGCAGAGACACTTGGTTGTTATTGATCTTTTCAAGGTGCGGGATATTACATTCTGGAGATTACTACTCCTGAGACTCCGTACCTTCGTGCCCCGCCAGCTTGGCGGGAGAACCAAAGCAAATTAAAATGGCTAAAGAAGTAGTAAAAAAGCGGAGTACAATTACGGTAAACGTAGGGCTTAACGATGATAAAATGCCCATTGAGCTGAAATGGAACGCCAGCGACAAACCTGGTCCTGCGGAAGGGTGTAAAGGCATGCTTTTAGCTTTGTTCAACGAGCAATCCAAAGAAACAATGAAAATTGACCTTTGGACAAAAGATATGCAGGTGGTTGAGATGGACCGGTTTATGTACCAGACCTTAAGAGGTCTTGCTGACACTTACCACAAAGCAACGGGTAACGTTGAACTGGCTAATCAGATGCAGCAGTTTGTCTTTTTCTTCGGTCAGGCTACCGGTGCAATTCCGAAGCAGAAATAGGTCCCTGCTCCTCTTTTTCGGGTGAATCAATCGATTGGGCAAAAAAAAATATTGATCCAACCGATTGTAATTAAACGGATGCAGATTTTTCATCTGCAAGACCCTACCTTGGTGAGGATTAGCTTAAAGACCAGTATCACTTTACCACGCACATTCTGCATATCATCCACATTTGAATCGGGTAATTAAGGGCCTGAGCCTTGTGCCGCCTCAGCTGATAGTAAAAACTGTCTGGGGAGCATTAGGGCTAACTATTGTGTGTATGGCTGGGCGTGGGAAGAGGACCTTGAAGTTAATACCGTTGATCTAACCAGTACAAACTACCCATGGCTACTTACTTCTCTCATATTCCTAACATTCGCTTTGAAGGTGTTGACAGTGATAATCCACTGTCTTTCAAATATTATGATAAAACCCGGGTAGTGGCGGGTAAGACGATGGCTGAACACTTTAAGTTCGCCATGGCCTGGTGGCACACCTTGCGGAATACAGGGGGAGACCCCTTCGGTCCCGGTACTGCTAATTACCCTTGGTTAGGGGATCCGGACCCCGTCCAGGAGGCTAAAAATGCAGCGGATGCAGGCTTCGAGATCATGGAGAAGCTCGATCTTGATTACTTCTGTTTCCACGACGTCGATCTACTCGATGAGGCGGGAGCCGATCTTGCTACCTATGCTAGCAGACTGGATGAAGTAACAGATTACCTGAAGGAAAAAATGGAGGCTTCCGGCCGTAAAGTGCTCTGGGGAACAGCCAATCTGTTCAGTCACCCAAGGTACATGAATGGTGCCAGTACAAACCCAGACTTCGAGGTAGTTGCTTATGCAGGAGCGCAGCTCAAGAACGCCATTGATGCTACCATTAAGCTGGGGGGCGAAAATTATGTCTTCTGGGGAGGCCGCGAAGGTTATATGTCATTGTTGAATACTGACTACGGTCGGGAGGTTGACCATATGGCTCGCTTTTTGACCATGGCCCGCGACTACGCGCGAGCACAAGGCTTCACCGGAACCTTTTTCATCGAACCGAAGCCATTTGAACCAAGTAAGCACCAGTACGACTTCGACAGTGCTACCGTTGCCGGATTCTTGCGCAAGTACAATCTGATGGATGACTTCAAGCTCAATATTGAGGTAAACCATGCTACCCTTGCCCAGCATACCTTCCAG
>CAZTTF010000067.1:0-25105 GCA_964616365.1 uncultured Lewinella sp.
AGAGGTACTGAGCTGCTTCGCCAACTGCGTCTGAGAGAGCTTTTGCTCTTTGCGGAGTTGGGCGAGTCTTTTACCGAAAACATCCATAAAACGGCCTTAAAATGTTGATAATAGGCGCTTCCGTTAATCAATTTCTTTTAGTGAAAAAGCAAACTGATAGCTGCACAGGTGGTAACTTAGAGCATGGGTGTGGCGGTAAATCGGTGGGTGGATATGGATGCTGGGGAGTATCATTACCGGTATAATGGGAAGGAGTTTACGGAGGAGTTGGGCCTGTATGATTATGGGGCGAGGTGGTATGATCCGGCGGTGGCTAGGTGGACGTCTGTTGACCCCCTTGCTTCTAGTATGGCTAGTTGGTCGCCGTATAATTACACCTTCGGAAACCCAATAAATTTTGTTGACGTCGACGGATTATACCCTAAGCCATTATTGATTCGTCACACTCACCGTGTAAGAGGAAGAGAGTATACTCATTATTATACCTTTACCAGATCTGCTTCTCATTTACTTAGCTTAGTTAGTGGGGTTCCGCGAGATTACATTCAAAACCGGACGGCTGTGATGAAAGGGGGATTTCCTCATGTTCCTTGGTACAACCCTAATAAGGGCGGAGGAGCTATCACTCTTGGAAACGGACGCAGCTGGTTTATAAAGTACACTCCAAATTTTTTTGAGGATGACCCAACAAAGTACAATGGTCGTGCTATTGGGCAAGATATCGGCGCTTGGTTACGATTATCATCTCATGAGGTAGGGCACATTCCCCAAAACTTAGAACACGGGGGAGGTGTAGCTTACTTACTTGAGTTTATAGGTCAGTATGCAAGTGCTGGCAATCATGATGGAGCACCTTACGAGAAGGAGGCAGACGAAGGTAGAAATACGTTTTCAGCTTTTAATGCCTACATCAACAAAGAAGCAGGAAAAGGAGCGCTAGTCGATCTATTCAATTCAGACCTAAGGGAGGGCCAAAAGGTAAATAAAATTAGCCGGTGGTGGTCAGGATTTCAAGAGGATCAAAGCAAAGCAAAGGGTGAAGGTGCAACAACATTGATCAACAACTTCAGCACACTAGCTCAAGGCACATATACTTGGAATGGTTCTAACTGGGTAAGGCAATAAATCATGAATAGCTCAATAAAAATAGCATTTCTTTCTCTTTTTTTGGCCAGCTGTTCGGATAATTCATTCTATCTAGATCGGGATCTTGGTCACTTGATTCCTTGCGGATCTAACAGAATCTCGAATCTAGAAATCAGAGACACCTTAGGGAATTATTACTTCTTTGATTTGGTCAGGGATAGTGAGGCTAATAGTGTGAACCTTCTTCTTCCAACAGGGGATTTTTTTATCAAAAACGAATTAGGCCAAACTGTCGACTTTATTCTGACTCCTCGAATGATGTATTTTGCTACAAATGATACTCATGGAGATGCAGCCGCTGAAACTATTGAGTTCACAACAGACTTAATGGGGCGCATAGATCATGTTAGCGAACGTTCATGCAGACAGGTACTACCCCGCCCAATGAGTAGCTACCCGCAGGTGCCTTAGTACTTGTCGGCGTAGCGGCAATTGGGTGGGCCTCAGCCCAATTTTCCTTATAGCCTAGAATTAAATAATCAATCTGGTTTTTAAGCTTCTGACGCCTTTGCCTTTTAGGGCCGGAGGTCCGTTTAGGGTAGCGAGGGGTCGCGTGCGGACTTGCGTCCCCACGCCGCCGGCTACGATTCTGATCAGAAAAGTTTGCCCTTCATCAACCTCCACAGCACCCGCGGCCGCGCCCTAAAATGCTATTGCAGGAAGAAAGGGCGGCATGGGGGAGACGTTATCTTCTCTTAATCCGTGGTCTGGTCACATTCACAAACCAGGTGGTCGGCATAATGCTGTTGATCGAGACGGAAACTTTTTACGTAGGGGTATCCTCCGCCGAGGCCGAGGTTCTCTGCATCAATAGTATAGGTACAGTCAAAACTAAGGATGCTTTTTCCTTCCACGAGGTCGTTCGGATCACAAAAAGGATTTGCAATACTCTCACAATTGGTTTTGGTGAGGTTTCCAAGTACATTCTCTACGATATGTTTTACGTCTACCTCGTACTTCCTGGACAGTTCCTCGTCTACTTCAGAGATATACCGGCCCGTTAATTCAGCCCGCCGTACGATAGTATCGGGATGTATTTCCAGGTTGTTAACGTTGAAGGCATTCAGCACCGCAATGCGCTTGAAACGGGGGTTGTCTTCAAAGTTAAGGGCCAGGAACTCAGGGGTGTAATTCTTGGTCTCAATATTGAAATATCGGGGGATTAGCGGCTCTTGTTCCGTATCGATCCAGACCTCACTCACTAAGTGTTCGTAACCGACCATGGACTTACCTTTTTCAACGTAAGGGGCATTGATATTGGAGCACCTCATTTTGAGGTCTCCTTTTTTGGCTAAATAATACAAGCCCGGCTTTCGGCTTCCCGGAAGTGGTAGCTTGAAGGAGGTTGCTAAGGACCATTCCCCTTCGTAGGCACTGCAGGGACAGTAAGCCTGTACTTCTGCCTCGGATAAATAGGGGGAATCAAAAGCAGCGTCAAAACCCTGATCAAAATACTTACTGAGTGGGTGTTCGTTGTCCGTAGTATTGCCAGGAGTTGATTTGTCGTTTCCAAAGTACAGCATACTAAAAATCAAACCGGACAGAACACCCAGCACCGCTGCCGAAATGAGCCAGGGCACAAAGCGTTTTTTTACCTGCTTTAGTTCAGCTAAAGCGGCATCCCGCTCTTTTCTGGTTTCGGCGCGCTTAATAAGCCGCTGAACATTTTTGATGGAGCGGCTATACATCCCGTCCGTCGCCGTGCCGGAGACCAGTTTGGAAAACTGGCTGGCACTGATGCTTAAATCTGCGGCAATTTCCCCGTAAGAAGTATTGCCAAACTTAGCGGTATGGGCGCTCCTGGGGCCATACTTACTTTCAAGGGTAGCGATGAATGTTTGCTGAAGACCCTCGTTCATATATTGTTATATGTAGATGTAAAAAAGTGTAAAATGGTATAAAGTTTTGAAAAAATAAATTTTACAGAATAATATTTTAATTATCCGTGAACTGAGCGCTTTATTTGTTCTTATGAGATTCAGAGAATTGTCGTTCAATTACTGATCAGACGCTTCTCAACTTACAAATTTAACGATTATGCAAAGATGTTTACTCGCATTAGCTACCTGCTTGTTGATGCTGTTCAGTTTAGACGTAGGTGCTCAGCAGACAATTACGGGGCGAATTATCGATACAGATGGTAACGCACTCATTGGGGCGACTATCCTGGAACAAGGTACCACAAACGGGACGGTTACTGATCTGGATGGCAATTATTCTTTGTCCGTGCCGGAACGTGCCACCGTTATTTTGGCTTCTTATACCGGCTATACGACCCAGGAGGTACTCATTGCTGGTCGTTCTGTAATAAACTTTACGCTGGAGGAATCCGCAGCAACCCTGGATGCGGTTGTGGTGACGGCCCTCGGTTTTGAGGAGGATGGCGATGAACTCGGCTACGCTAGTTCTACCGTTAGTGCAGAGACGGTGACCAAGTCGGGAGAATCCACCGTTATTAATGCGTTGTCGGGAAAAGCATCCGGCGTTCGAATTACGCGTAACTCGGGAGATCCGGGATCCGGTTCTTACATCCAGATTCGTGGTGTTTCCTCCATTAGTCGTGACGCGCAACCATTAATTGTTGTTGACGGTGTTCCGATCAGTAATGACTCCAGGGGCGCACAGGAAACGTTTGCCGCACAATCCAGGCTGAACGACATCAACCCGAACGATATCGAAAGCCTTACGGTACTGAAAGGAGCTTCGGCGGCGGCGCTTTGGGGAACCAAAGCATTGGGGGGCGTAATCGTGATTAAGACGAAGAGCGGGAAATACAACAAGAAACTCTCCGTTACGTACAAGACGACCTACTCCGTTGATGAGATAAACCGTCGCTATCCGCAGCAAACGATTTTTGGTCAGGGTGACAATGGTGTGTTCAACCCCCGGGCCAGGGACTCCTGGGGAGACCGGATTGCTGACCGGGCCGGAGGGCAGGATGAATTTATTACAGATGGAGAATTTTTCGTAGACCAAGACAACAATATCTATTATCCGATCGCAGAAAAACGCTCCCGGGAACTTTATAACGAAAGCAATTTCGATCAGGTATTCCAGAATGGTCACTTTTGGGAGAACAACCTGAGCGTCACTGGGGGTAACGCCAACAGCACCATTTTTGCGAGTATCAGTGATATCAACCAGGAAGGCATCATCCGCAATAATTCTGATTACCGCAGAACTACGGCGCGGGTAAATGCCACGCACCTGCTAACGGACAAAATCAAGCTGAAAGCTTCTACCGCTTACACCAAGAGTACCTCCAACCGTATTCTGCGGGGAGCTACTTCTTCAGGGTTACAGTTAGGTCTGTTACGGACTCCTGCGGATTTCAACAATGCAGGCTACCGCGGAGATTACTTCTCCGGCCCGAATGCCTCTCCCATCTCCAACCGTCAGCGGTCTTACCGAGAGCCGCTTGCTGCCGATGGAACGGCAACCTACAACAATCCACTGTGGGCAATTAATGAGCAGGAAAGTTTAGTTGATGTAGACCGTTTTCTCAGTTCTATGGAGTTAACGATATCCCCCGCACCGTGGCTGGATTTAATCGGACGCGTTGGCCTTGATAAGTACGCCGAGTGGCAGCAGCAATTCTTTACCCCTGGTTCCGCTTCCGGCGCGTTTACGCCGGGCTTTTTCCGCAAAGAACTGGCGAGGAACTCCATTCTGAATATGGATTATATTGCTAAAGCGGGTAAGCGTTTCAATAAGAACGTCAGCGGAGATATTCTTGTCGGCCTGAATTATAATTCACGGCAGCTACTTGTTGATGGAAGTGAAATAGTGAATTTTATTCAGTTTACCGATGTTGCCAGCGGTATTCGTGATATCGATAATGCCCTCCCTGAAAACCGTTCTGTGCGCAGTAGCCTTGGGCGTGAACGGACTATGGGCGTTTACAGCTCTGCCAACCTTTCGCTCTACGACCAGCTTTTCCTGAACGCTACGATACGTGCAGAGTCGGCTTCTACCTTTGGCGACGTAGCCAATAATACCTTCTACTTCCCATCGGCCTCCCTTGCGTGGCAGTTTACGGAGTTGGAAGGCATCAAAAGTAAGCTCCTTTCCTTTGGTAAGTTCAGAATGTCGTACGGAGAGGTAGGGGTTCAGCCAGCACGCTACAACACGACCAATATCTTCGTGTCTCCAACCTTTTCGGACCAGTTTGGTGGCGGGCTCGCCGGTGCTTTGTACGGTAACGGCTCCTTTGTGCCGAGTGCTCAACAGGGTAATCCCAACCTTTTGCCGGAACGCAAAAGAGAGTTTGAAATCGGAATTGACCTGCGCTTTCTGGAGGACAAGTTGTCTTTAAGTGGTACCTACTTTAATAATACAACCGAGGATATGCTCCTCGACTTCCCAATTGCCAACTCCCGTGGTATTACCCGCCTGTATACCAACGGTGCAGAGATGGAAAATAAGGGGTTAGAGGTGGACCTTGGGTACACCATTCTGCGTAACCGTGATTGGTCGTGGAACGTAAATGTCATCTATTCACAAGTAAGAAACGAGGTGACGAAACTTGATGACGATCTCACCATCAATCTTGGTGGTTTATCAGCGGTCAATTCCCGCGCTATTCAGGGATTCCCGCTTGGCGTACTCTGGGGGTCCAGAACCCTGAGAGACGATGATGGTAATATCGTCTTTGACGAGAACGGCTTCCCTGAGCAAGACGAACTCGAAGGTGTAATTGGTGACCCCAACCCAGACTGGCAAGGTTCGATTTTTAGCACCCTTAGCTATAAGAAGTTCTCTATTTCGGTATTGTTTGAAACCTACCAGGGAGCAGACATCTTTGCGGGCACCAAGTCTGTGCTCAATGACTTGGGTACTTGGGGGCCATCAGCGCAGGAGTCTACTGCTGGGCAGAACCTCCTGGAATGGAACGGGGACGTCATCCTGGCGGGAACTACCTTCCGTGGACAGATTTACAATTTTGGTGCCGGTCCCGTAGCCCTTACGGAGAGCTGGTATAACGGAGACGGTGGCTTTTTTGGTGGCGGTAACGATGAGCTGTACATCGAAGATGGTTCCTGGACGCGTTTGCGTGAAGCCACGCTTACCTACCGACTTCAGTCAGAAAAGCTTTCCCGGATGTTGGGCATCGGATCTGCTGAAATCTCTTTCACCGGCCGTAACCTCTTATTGTGGACGCCCTTCGAGGGTAATGATCCTGATACCAACCTTCAGGGTATCAGTGTGGCACGAGGCATTGATTACTTCAACAATCCTGGAACGAGGTCTTACCTCGCTTCACTGGTAGTCAATTTCTAAAAACCCAAAACCAATAAAGATGAAAAAGTTATTTCTCCTGCCCCTGACACTATTGTTATTGACCTCCTGTGGAGATCTTGTTGACGGACTGAATAATGACCCCAATAACCCCACAAATACCTCCTATCAGTACATCCTTACGGGCGCTGAGGTAGGTAATATTGTTCTACAAACGGGCGAAGCTGCCCGCAAAGCGGGCATTTTCAGTGGTTACTATACCGGAATTGACCGCCAACACCTTGGCTTTAGTTCTTACGCCGTAACGACGAGTGATTTTAACGCCGAATGGAATAATGTTTACGTCGACGTAGTTTCCAATGCCATCGCAGCGGAGCAGGCGGCCATCGAGGAGAATGTTGGTGACGTAACACTCGGCATCAGCCAGGTAGTGCGGGCAATGGCGCTCGGTACCGCCGTCTCTCTTTGGGGGGATGTTCCCGTTGCAGAAGCTGGCTTAGTTGACATCGAAGAACCCGCCTTTACGGACCAACTGACTGCTTACGCTGATTTACAGAATTTACTAGACGAAGCAATCGGTAAGCTAAATACGGGTACGGGACGGCCAACCCGGGGCGCTGAAATTTATCTCGACGGTGATCCGGAAGCGTGGATTCAGGTAGCCAACACCTTAAAGGCGCGCTACTATATGCACACCAAGCAGTATGATCTCGCGTATGCTGCGGCCCAGAACGGGATCAATTCTCCGGATAACAGCCTGTTGGCACCTCACGGCCGGGCTTTTGAAAATGCGAACCTGAACTACAGTTTCTTCGCTGTAGAAGTCCGGCAGTCTGACCTGATAACCTCAGACTTTATCACGAGTATCATTGATCCCGACGCCAGTACCAATCCCGATTTTACCCGCTACCGGGGTAATGCAAAAACTGACGAAACGGGACGCTATAATTACCTGTTCCAAACCAGTACTTTCGGGATTCAACCAAACGTGAACGATGGTGCTTTTGCCGCTATTGATGCCGCAGCGCCTATTGTTACTTTCGAAGAGAACAGCCTTATTCTTGCCGAGGCGGGCTACCGCACCGCAGGCTTTGCGACGGGCCTGCAACACCTCAACGATTATCGGGCCTACTTGTCTGGTGGAGGATACCTGTCCAACGCAGCCCCCGGAGACATTCAGTATGATGCCTACGTAGCGGCTGACTTCGAGAATGGTGGAATGGAAAACACGGATGGTATCAGTTCCGATGATGCATTGCTGCGGGAAATTCTGGAAGAGCGCTATGTTACCTTCTTCGGTCAGATAGAAGGCTTCAATGATACTCGTAGAACCATTGGGGAAAGTACCGTACGGGTTCCCGTTACACCAAACACCGGAAGTAATTTGCCGCAGCGCTTTTTATATCCAACCTCTGAGATTGACCGTAACCCCAACGTTCCCAATCCTGTACCTGGATTTTTTGCTCCAACAGCCGTGAACCAGTAAGCCACCATGAGAACATTAAAACAGAGAATAAGGGCATGGTGCATGCTTTTCGCGTTGGTGGGGTGTGCCTCGCTTGGTGCGCAGCAGAGCGGTGATACCCTCCGGGTACTGTTTGTAGGAAATAGTTTCACCTATTTCTACAACCTTCCGCAGATGGTAAGCGCAATGGCCGCGTCCCAGGATGCCGTGATTATTACGCGTCAGTCGACGGTTGGCGGCTCTAATCTGGAGCAACACTGGAAAGGAGAGAAAGGGACAGAAACGATGGCTAAACTCAAAAGTGAAGCCTGGGACGTGGTCGTTTTTAATAATCATAGCATGAGTGCTATCGATACCCCGGAAAGCTTTATGGAGTACGGCGAGAAATTCGCCGACTACGTTAAGGCCATGGGGGCTGAACCAGTGTTTATGATGACCTGGGGGTACAAGTCTAACCCACTCATTCAGCCGGAAATTGAACGGATGTACACCAAGCTTGCCCGGGAGACGGACTCCGGTGTCGTTCCCTGCGGACCGCTTTTCGCGGCAGCCAGGCACTGGAGACCAGACCTAGACCTGTTTGCAGACGACAAACACCCCTCGGCGAACGGTACCTACTTACTGTCACTCGCCTTCCTCAAGTACCTGTCTGGTAACTCCGTAATGGGGATTCCAAAAAGGCTGACGACAAAAGACTGGGCCGGAGAAAAACTTTACCTCGTTTTTATGAATCAGGAGGACGCCACTTTCTTACAACAGCTTGTGGAAGCGTTTGATTTTGACAAATGATGAACCATAAAAATAAAGACATGAAATTTCTAACTACTTATTGGTATCTGTCATTTACCTTTTTGGTTCTGACATTTACGGTTTCCTCTTGTGTTGAGGAGCAGGACATGGGCCTACCCATTACTAATGACTTCAGGCTACTACAAACCAACATCGACGGTAATACGACTGCTTCTGGTGCGGCAAATGTGTCGGTCATTCCTAATGTGGAATTGGTATTTTCACATGCTGTCAATACTACTGCATTTGAAGGTGCCCTTGGTGTTTCCCCAACAGCAAATTATGTTGTTGAATATGACGAATCCGGGTCTATCGTAACACTGTCTTTTCCTGAGCCTCTGGAATACGAAACAAACTACAGCATTACGCTACCCAGAGGGACGTACGGCGCAAATGGTGAGACCAGTGTGGAAGATGTTAATTTCTCTTTCTCTACCCAGCCATTTAGTGCACCTAACGTAAGCTTGTCCAGTAACGTACCCGGATTGTTTGAAGGGGAAACGGTGAGCGTCACGGCTGCCCTTTCTTTTGTAATTCTTAATGACGTTACGCTTGACGTCAATTTTGCCGGAGTAGCGGAACAAGACGTAGACTTTTCAGCAAGCGCCACGAGCCTTACCATCCCTGCTGGCAGTACTTCTGCTTCCTTTGATCTGACGGGCATCGTGGACGCTGAAAATGAAGGCAGCGAGGATATCATTATTACCATTAGTAACCTCATGAATGCACTTGAGGCCGACCCTCAGGAGCTTACGCTGACGCTGGGAGACCAGCCTCCGGTGATTGAATTAAAAGGGGTAATGTCCCTGAAAATCAACGGAACGGGGACGAACGGAAGAGCAGTACACCTTCGGGTACTGGAAGATATTGCCGATCTGAGTGTTTTCGGGCTTGGAATTGCCAACAATGGTGGGGGTAGCGATGGACGGGAAATTGACTTCCCTGCCGTGAGCGTTGTCGCCGGAGACGATATTCTCCTGGTTCGTGACCAGGACCGTACCGGCCTCGCCGATTATTTTGGCGACTTCTTCAACGACTTCGAATTAGTAATAGAAACCGGGGGGCTTAACTTCAACGGGGATGATCCCTTTGAACTGTATCAGGACCAGACGGTGATCGAGACTTACGGAGACGTAGAACTCGATGGTACTGGAGAAGTATGGGAATATACGGGGGCCTGGGCTTATAAAATTAACGGATTTTGGGAGTATTCCACGGTAGATTGCTCCGCTAACTCTACCTCGCCAAGTAATGCCGCCTGTGCTTATCCATTTGTCGTGCCAATGCAGCTTTACGGCGTGATGGCAATATTATGGGATGGTTCGGGTAATAACGGTGGTAAAGCCGTTCACTTGCGGGCACATCGGGATATTGATGATTTAAGCATTTACTCTCTAGGAACTACTAATAACGGAGGCGGAACGGATGGCATTGAGTACACGCTTCCTGCACGTTCTGTTAGCGAAGGAGAGCATATTCTCGTTGCCAGGGAGCCTGCCTCAATGGCCGCTTATTTCGGGGCCTGTTTTGATAATTATGCGATCGTAGATCAGGGTGATGCCATGAACCAAAACGGTGATGACGGCATCGAATTGTTCAATGGGATGGATGTAATTGAAACTTACGGTGACGCAAACGTTGATGGTACAGGTCAGTCCTGGGAATACTCAGGTACCTGGGCCTACCGAATCAATGGGGTTTGGGTCGTAGGAGATCTGGATTGCGCAGCTGGTTCTACCTCAACGCAGTCTTCTGCTTGTCCTTATGGCTTCTGCCTGTAGGTCGTCCTTAATTTCAATAAAAACCTGTAAACCTGGTGTCTATGCATTTTTACCGAACGGTTTTGCTGCTTTCTTCTTTTGTGCTGCTGGCTTTGTCCTGTGGCGAAGAAAATGTTGCACCAGCGGAGTTGTCCACCTTCTCCGTTAGCCTCAATGGGGTTGGTTTGTCCGGAGATCAAACAGAAGTGCCCGTTAATTCCTTCCTCGAAATTGTTTTTTCTGGGTCGGTTGCCGCGGGAGCTTTTGAGGACGCGTTTTCTGTCAGCCCGGCTCCCGTATCGGTTAATTTTCAGTACAGTAATCAGTCCTCGCGCGTGCGGGTAGATCTGGGATTTGATGATGGAAGGGCATACACCGTTGCACTCAGTACGACTGAAATAGGCCAGAACGGAGAGCGGTTGGATGCAGGTTTTTCTTTCCAGCTTACCACTACGGAGGGCACCGGGAATAGCGTGACCGCGTGTACCTCTGCCAGTAATAATTGCCTGGAGACATTGACGCTTTCTGATGGGGGCTCCCTGGACTACTACACCAGTTTCCCGCTCTTCGATGAATCCGTCGAACTCGAAGGGCTGGAATCAGCCGTGATCGTTGTCCACGGGGCGAACCGGGATGCCGATAATTACTTCGGCTATCTCACTAGTGCCGTACAGGCAATTGATGCAGTAAACAAGACCGTAGTGATCGCTCCACAGTTTAAAAACAATAGTGAAGCGAACGGTGATGAGTTGTACTGGACAAACACCAGCTGGCGTCTTGGGAATAATTCCCTGGCTGGGGGAGGGGTAAGCTCCTTTTCGCTGGTCGATGAGATCGTACGGCAGCTAGCAGACGTCTCGCGCTTCCCTAATTTGACTAAAGTGATCATTACCGGACATTCATCGGGAGGTTTGTTCACACACTTGTACGGTGCGGCCAACCAGGTTGATGGCCAGTTTCCGGGAATCACCTTTGAATACGTCGCGGCGAATAGCCAGTACTTTTACTACCCTGACGGTCAAAGGATCAATGAAGTAACCAACGAACTGTTTACCCCAACGGACTGCTCGGGATATGACCTTTATCCCTTTGGCTATAACGTAGTTCCCGACTACGTAGCTGAAACAAGCGAGGCGGTTTTTAACCAGCAATTTTCAACCCGGAGAATTACCTATTTGCTCGGTAACGGTACGCAGCCAGACCCTACGTTCAATGACGCCTCCTGTGGAAACCAACTGCTGGGCTCCAGCCGGTATCAAAGAGGGGAAAACATGTTTTTGTACATGCAGCTTGTGTTTCAGCAAGCTCAAAATCATCAACGGGTTATCGTTGACGGTATCGGCCACGACGGACAGGGGATGTATCAATCTGAGGCTTTCAGGACTTTTCTTCAACAGCTACTTAGCTAACAGTAATGAATCATTTAACCACCTCTAAACAGATCGGCCTGGTCCTGGGGCCGTTACTCTTTGCGCTTACCCTGCTCTTTTTTCATCCCGAAGGAATGAGCACCCAGGCTAATGCGGTTTTGGCCTGTAGTCTCTGGATTGCAGTATGGTGGATTACGGAAGCCATTCCCATTGCGGTAACGTCCTTGTTCCCAATCATTTTATTTCCAATGACAGGAGCGTTGGAGTTGGCAGAGACAACGGCCTCTTTTGGGCATCGATACATATTTCTCTATATCGGAGGCTTTATGCTGGCCATCGCAATTGAGCGATGGAACTTACACAAGCGCATCGCGCTGAATGTCATTAGAATTATTGGCGTAAACATTAAAAGCATCATCCTTGGCTTCATGGTGTCGACAGCATTTCTGTCGATGTGGATATCAAATACAGCAACGGCTGTGATGATGCTGCCCATTGGCCTGGCCATTATTTCCCAGCTTGCGGATAATCCCGATACGGTGGAAGATGAAAACCGCACCTTCGGTAAGGCGCTCATGCTGGCAATTGCCTACAGTGCCTCCATTGGTGGGGTGGCTACCCTGATTGGAACACCGCCCAACCTGGTGTTAGCGGGCTTTGTTCAGGAAACCTACGGTGTGGAAATTACCTTCTCGCAGTGGATGAGCTTCGGCCTCCCTATTTCCGTTATCCTCCTCTTCCTCTGTTGGCGTTACCTGACGGACTACGCTTTTACCTTCAAACAAAAGTCTTTTCCGGGAGGAAAAGCCGAGATCAAACGGCAACTCGATTTATTGGGTAAGGTCAGTTACGAAGAGAAAGTGGTACTCGGCGTTTTTGTAGCGACCGCCTTCGCCTGGGTTTTCCGCTCGCTGCTATTGCAGCGCTTCATCCCGAATATCGACGATACCATTATCGCCGTTATCGCCGGCGTTTTATTGTTTTTACTGCCCGCCGGTAAAGAAGAGAAACGCGCCATCATCACCTGGGAGGAAGCCGTGAAATTACCCTGGGGTATTCTGCTGCTTTTCGGAGGAGGACTCGCCCTGGCTTCCGGTTTTAAAGCCAGTGGCCTTGCTGAATGGATTGGTGGACAGATGATTACCCTCGAGGGGGCATCTCTCTTCGTTATTCTGCTCGTCTTGATTGCTGCCATTAACTTCCTGACGGAATTAACTTCCAACCTCGCAACGACCGCAATGATCCTTCCCGTGCTTGCTCCAATGGCACTCGTGATTGGTGTCCACCCGTATGTCTTGATGGTTGGCGCTGCCGTAGCCGCCTCCTGCGCCTTCATGTTGCCGGTGGCAACACCGCCCAATGCCATTGTTTTTGGCTCAGGCTACCTGAAGATTCCGGACATGGCAAGGGTTGGAATCTGGATGAACTTACTTTCTATTTTCCTCCTCAGCCTTTTTGTTTATTTCCTGCTTCCCTATTTATGGAGCTTTGATGCAGGCGCCTACCCCGAAGGTCTGGGCCAATAGTGCGGCACTGACGCAGGAGCCAGGTGATGGTTTGAGGCAAGGGTAGGGGGGATGTCTCCTCGAGTACGTGATACTGATGCTGGTGAAATGACCATTCCACCCGCCGGCTAAAGCCGGAGGCACCGTACGCCCGGCTTGAGCCGGAGCGTGCCGCTTGATCCACCTCCACAGCACCTGCGGCCGCGCCCCTGAAACCATTGCGTAGTTGGAAATCCTATGCTTTTACGATAGATTTAGGACATGAAAATGCCCTCGACCTACGGACTGCTTTTGGGAACCTGCCTGCTGGTTTCCTCTTCTTGTTTGGCGCAGTTACCAACGGATAGTCTGCGTGTTCCCGAAACAGACTGTACCCTGTACCTCGTGCAGATTCCCGGCGGATCCTTCGAGATGGGAAAAGGGGAGAAAGTGGCTGTTACCCTCTCTCCTTTTTGGATGACCACCCACGAAATACCACATGATGCTTACCGCCCCTTTCAGGAGATCGGGCTGGAAGCCGATAAGCTCGAAGCCGCTGCAGCTGATGTAGCTGCCGACGGAATTACCGGTCCAACACCGCCATATCTCGACCTGACGTACGGCATGGGAACCCGCGGTGGTTTCCCCCAGGTAAACACCACCCAACAGGCTGCTCTGCGCTATTGTGAATGGCTCTACCGCGAAACCGGCCAGTTCTTCCGATTACCCACGGAAGCAGAGTGGGAATATGCCTGCCTCTCGGGCCGGCAGGACCACCCAACTGATAATTCCTTCGCCTGGTTGGAGGATAACGGGGAGCAGAAGTACCACGTCATCGGCCAGTTACAGCCTAATGCCTGGGGACTCCATGATATGCTCGGCAACGTCAGCGAATGGACGCTGGACCATTATAAGTCAGATTATTTCTCCCTCATCGTTGCCGACCCGGAGAACCCCTGGATAAAACCCACCCGCAAGCATACCCGTACGGTGCGCGGAGGTTCGTACTACACGCCTGCTAACGAAGCAGGATGCCGGGTGCGCGAAAAATCTACCCCGCGCTGGCAAGCGCGGGATCCGCAGGTGCCCAAAAGCAAATGGTGGAACGTTGACGCTCCTTTCGTGGGGTTCCGGCTCGTCCGCCCCGTTGATCAACCGAACCCAGCGGAAGTTCGGACCTTTTTCGCGGAGGCAATTGTGGATTAATACGGAGAACGACCCGGACATACTGAAAATGTAGTGTTGGAGGCTGAGCCGCTACGCGGCGAATGTGTCCTTCCGCTCGCGATTATCCAACCCGGCAGATACTCCTCTCAAAAATTATTATTTTAGCCAACCTGTTTAACTAACCCACCCGATCATGCCGACATCCATCAACCGACGTTCCTTCCTCAAGAAAACTTCCGCCTTGGCTGGAGGCCTTGCCATCTCCTCTCAAATCGCGGCAAAAGCCTACACCGACGGTAGTGACGTCATAAAAATCGGCCTTGTTGGCTGTGGCGGCCGCGGCACTGGGGCCGCAACCCAGGCCTTACTTTCCGGACAAAACGTCCAGCTGGTAGCGATGGCAGATGCCTTTAAGGATCAGCTGGATAAAAGCCTGGCAAACATCAAGGGGCAGATGGAAGACTACGAAATGGCGGCCAGTGTAGTGGATGTTCCCCAAGACCGGCAATTTGTGGGCTTTGATGCCTATAAGTCGGTCATTCCGCTAGTAGACGTTTTGGTAATCGCTACGCCTCCCGGCTTCCGGCCGATGCACTTCGAGGCTGCTGTTGCTGCCGACAAGCACGTCTTTATGGAGAAACCCGTGGCCGTTGATGGCCCTGGTGTACGGCGGGTACTAGCAGCGGCGAAGACCGCTAAGGAGAAGAAACTGAACGTGGTAGTTGGCTTGCAGCGCCATTATCAGGAGAAGTACACCGGTTGGGTGGACATGCTCCGTAATGGGGTGATTGGAGATATTACCACTTCCTACGTTTACTGGAATAGTGGTGGCGTCTGGGTGCGGCCACGTCAACCCGGGCAGACGGAGATGGAATACCAGATGCGTAATTGGTACTACTTCAACTGGTTGTGTGGGGACCACATTACGGAACAGCACATCCATAACCTCGACGTAGGAAATTGGGTGAAGGGCGCTTACCCCGTTACGGCATCCGGTTATGGCGGCCGGCATATGCGTAACGGCAAAGAGAACGGAGAGATATTCGATCACCATTTTGTTGAGTATACCTACGCTGACGGAAGCCGGATGATATCGCAGTGCCGCCACTGGAAAGGCTGCCGGACGCAAGTGACGGAAGCATTTCAGGGCACCAATGGTACGGCCCCGGAACCAGGGAAAATTCTGACGCCGAGCGGCTATGCTATCATGAATCACGATAGCCGGCGGGACCCTAACCCTTACCAGGTGGAGCACGATGTCCTCTTTGCGGCCATCGCCAAGGGCGAATACAAGTTTGCCGATGCGGAGAATGCCGCAAAAAGCACCCTGACTTCTATCATGGGCCGTATGGCAACCTACAGCGGTCAGGAGATAGCGTGGGATGCGGCCATGAATTCTGAACTGGAGTTAACGCCAGACGGCTACAGCTTTGACGCTAACCCACCCATTCTGCCGCTGGAAAATGGCTTTTATCCCATTCCGGTCCCCGGCGAGACAAAGGTGATCTAATGCTGTTTCGGCGCGGCCGCAGGTGCAGGGTGTAGGAAGGGAAGCAGGGCGTGTCAGTCTTTGGTGACCTGGCTTCCCCACCAATCGTCGTTGGGTTGCCAGTCTGCCCGGTAGCGCGCCTTGCGGCGCGCCTCGAGCCGGGTAAGTACCTCCGTGGCGTAGCGTTGCAAGACAGCCTCTCGCTTGGCAGCATCGTAGGTAGGGTCGGGCTTTGGAAAGGCAGCGGCACGCTGCCGGAGGTGATCTGACAGCGCAGAAAACAAAGCCTCGGTAAGTTTTGGGCGCTCCGCAGCAATGTTTTGCCGTTCTCCGGGGTCACTTGGCAGGTGGTACAACTCCTTGCGCTGGTCTTCATGGTAGAAGATGAGCTTATGCTCCCCGCTACGGATGATCGAAGAAGGTTCTCCTCCCTGATTCCCGTAGTGCGGGTAATGCCAGATCAGGTCGCGTTCAGGAAGCTCGCCTCCGGCGAGCGCTGGGAGAATACTCAGCCCGTCAAAGTGTACCTCGTTTTGCGGGGGAAGGCCAGCAAGCTCCAGTAAGGTGGGGTAGAGGTCCGCTCCGGTAACAGGTTGGTCTCGTTGGCTTCCCGGGACAGTCCGATTCGGGGCAAATATCAGGTAGGGTACTTTGATCCCTCCTTCCCATTGATAGCCTTTGCCGCCACGGAGTGGAGCAAGGTTGGTAGCATAGCCATCGCCGCTAACGACACCGCCATTATCTGAGGTGAAGACAATGATCGTGTTATCGAGCAAACCATCGGCTTCTAACTGCTGCAGGACGATGCCTACTGCTTCGTCCATTTGTTCGACAAGGCCGGCGTAGACCGGGTGATCCTGGTGCATCTTATAAGGAAGGATCCGCTCCATGCTGAACCCCGTGGAGTCAATGCCCCGGGTAAGGGCTTTATCGCGATATTTTGCCCATTTTTCGCGACTGCTCTGGATAGGGCCGTGAACAGCATAAAAGGAGAGATAGGCGAAGAAGCTGGTGTCCTGATTGGCAGCAACAAAAGCTGCGGTTTCTTTGGCCAGTCGCTCACTGAGGTTTTGCCCTGCTTGTTGATTAGGTAGGTTAGGGTTGTTGTAAGGGTCAAAGTAGCCTCCGATGGGGGAGCCACGGTCCCAGCCCCCCACATTGATGTTGAAGCCATGATCGGTTGGCCACGAGCCTTCGTCTCCGAGGTGCCATTTTCCGGCGAAGAAAGTGTGGTATCCAGCCTGCTGGAAAGCTTCAGGCATGGTCAGCATCGAATCAGGTAGTGCGCGTACGTATTCCGGAGGTAATACCTTATTGTGTCGCTGGGCCTTTCGCCAGTCGGCGCCCGTAGCGGCGCCAATCCAATCCGTAATCCCGTGTCCGGTAGTGAACTGGCCGGTCATGATGCTGGCGCGACTCGGACTGCATACCTGACAATTGGCATAGCCGTTGGTGAAAGTTGCTCCCATGGCTGCAAGCCGGTCAAGGTTGGGTGTTTCGTAAAAATCTGAACCCATGCAGGCCAGGTCAGAATACCCGAGGTCATCAGCAAGGATAAAGACAATATTGGGGCGGTTGGCGGGCGTGTTGTCCGGGGTCGGAGCGGAACAAGCCGCTAGCAGAAACAAAAGGGTAGTTAGGGCAGTGATTGTATGGCGCATGGAAGAAACTGTGAGTGGATCAGTAAGGTAAAATTTATCGGCGAAAGCTTTTGGAGATATCCTCGCGCCTCAAGCGGAACGTGTATGCTTAACTCAGGGCCTTCTTCCTGAGGTCATAGCTGCTTAGTGGTACCCTTTTGCTTTTACCGCTCAGCAGCAGTTGCTGGCCTTTAGCTATCTTACTCACTCATCCATTGGTCATGCTTAGAGTATTTTCCATCGTACTGGTGCTTTCGTCTTGCGTTTTCTTTGCTTGTCAGCAGGAGGATCAGGTAAGTTTTAATGAGGATATTCGCCCCATTTTTAATCAAAAATGTATCAGTTGCCACGGCGGCGTTAAGCAGTCGGGAGGTTTTGGGCTCGCTTTTCGCGAGAATGCCCTGGTGGAGGGGCACAGCGGCAAGCGAACCATCGTGCCGGGCAGCGCCCGGCAAAGTGAGTTGGTTCGCCGCTTGCGGGAGGAAGATCCGGAACTAAGAATGCCCTTTGAGGCACCCCCATTAGCTGAGGAGGAGATTGTCCTGATTGAGCGGTGGATTGACCAGGGAGCGAAGTGGGAGACCCACTGGGCTTACATCGCCCCGCAGGCCGTGTCTCCGCCTGCCTTGGCCGCAGACCCACCGGAAAATCCGATCGACAACTTTGTGCGAGCACGGCTTCCTCAACAAAACCTTGCACCCGCGCCCCGCGCCCCCAAAAGGACCCTCCTGCGCCGGCTTAGTCTCGACCTAACCGGTTTGCCTCCCACACCCGCTATGATGAAAGCGTTTGTGGAAGACGATCGGCCGGAGGCCTACACGGAAATGGTGGACAAACTGCTGGCCAGCCCCGCCTTCGGCGAGCACTGGGCAAGCATGTGGTTAGACCTGGCGCGTTATGCTGATTCCCGAGGGCACGAACGTGACGTAGAACGCTCCATTTGGCAGTATCGGGATTGGGTCATCGATGCGCTGAATGCAGACATGCCTTTCGATCAATTCACGGTGGAGCAATTGGCCGGAGATCTGCTGCCTTCGCCTACGAAGGACCAAATAATTGCCACGGCCTTTCACCGCAATACGCTAAATAATGACGAAGGGGGAACGAGTAACGAAGAGTACCGCACGGTGGCGGTGATTGACCGGGTTAATACCACCTGGGAAACCTGGTTGGGGACTACAATGGCTTGTGTACAATGCCATAGTCACCCCTATGATCCAATCAAGCACGAAGCATTCTACCAGTCGTATGCCTATTTCAATACTTCTGCGGACCACGACCACTATTCTGAGGCCCCGTACTACATCACCTTTCGGGAACAAGAAGAGCTGCAAATAGCAGCCTTTGAGGAACTTGTTGAAGAAAACGCGGGCAAAGCCGCCCGGGAGCGCTGGCACCGCTTACTCCGTATGCGGGAGCCGAGGGTGCGTCCGCATCATTTCCAAGATGTAAAGAATGGAGTGTTTACGGATCGTGGCGACGAAGATCTTCTTTTTGTGCACAACGATAGTTCGTTTGGATTACCGCAGGCTGTCCCCAAGGGGGTAAGGGCACTTTACCTGGAGTACCGGCCGTATGCTGCAGATTTACGCGTGATCATCCATCGTGGTTCAACGGGCGGTGAGCCGGTCGCTGAGGCTACGCTTGATGGGTCTCCAGGACCCTTCAGCAGTACACGCATACCACTACCGGAAACAGTCGAGGGAGATACGCTTTTTCTTTCTTTTAAGAGTGCGTCCTCTGGAAAGGTCGGCGGGATTTACGCTGGACTATTTGAAGCGCCTTTGCCACGGGTTGGGGAGCAAAAAAAACCAGGAACTTACCGCCTTTTTAGAACAATTGCTACAAACAGAAGACTCGGTTCGTACGCCCGTGATGGCAGAGTTAGCGCCGCAGTTCAGCCGAACGACGCAGGTCTTTGCCGGAGGTAATTGGCTGGTGCCAGAAGATACGGTTGGTCCTGGTATTCCCGCCATTTTTCCGCAGGTTAACCCGGATCATGGGGAGAACCGTCTTGCACTGGCGCAGTGGATCGTTGCGCCAGATAATCCGTTGACTGCCCGGGTGACCGTTAACCGCTTTTGGGCACAACTGTTTGGACGGGGCATCGTGTCCACACCGGAGGACTTCGGCAGTCAGGGAGCAATGCCTTCCCACCCGGCATTACTGGACTGGTTGGCGCTCCAGTTTCAGGGAGAAATGGAGTGGAGCATGAAAACCCTGATTCGTACCATTGTCCTGTCCGCTACCTACCAACAATCTTCAGCACTCAGCGAAGAGCTATTGGCCCAAGACCCCTACAACATATGGTTGAGTCGCGGACCAAGGAACCGCCTTTCCGCGGAACAAGTGCGCGATCAATTGCTTGCAGTTTCCGGACTTTTGAGTACTCAGGTTGGCGGGCCAAGCGTAATGCCCGACCAGCCGGACGGGCTCTGGGACGCCGTGGTTTACAGTGGATTACGCTGGGAAACCAGTCGGGGCAGCGATCGTTACCGACGTTCCCTCTACACCTTCTTGCGGCGGAGTGTACCGCATCCGCTGATCACCACTTTTGATGCCACAAACCGGGAGGTTTGTCGTTCCCGCCGCGTCCTGACCAACACGCCCTTACAGGCCTTGATGAGCTTGAACGACCCGGTGGTGTTGACTGGGGCAAAGGCCTTAGCCATGCGCCTAGACCTTCCCGCTCAGACTGCAAATGAACAAATCAGGGCAGCGTATGAACACCTGTTTTACGAACCACCTGCTCCTGAAGACATGGAAGTATTGGAGGCCCTCTTTACGGAGGCTGAAAGTACTTACCGCAATGATACGGTAGCTGCCCGACAACTGGTAGGAAATGAAGATGCGGAGCTTGCGGCCATGGTCATCGTCATCAACGCACTATTCAATCTAGATCAATTTCTAACCAAAGCCTGAAATGAAACTGTACCAGGAAGCTCACCAGCGGTATGCGCATTTTAATAGCCGAAGACTCTTTCTCCGTCACTGTGCTATGGGGTTGGGTAGTATGGCGATGGGCGGTTTATTAGGGTGTGAAGCACCGCAGCCTCCCTTAACACAGGCACAAGATGCAGCAATGTCTGCACTACGCTTTGCACCCCGTGCACGTCGGGTAATCTACCTCCACATGGCGGGCGCGCCTTCCCAATTGGAGCTTTTTGATTACAAGCCTGAGTTAGCAAAATTGGACGGAAAGGATTGCCCTCCGAGTCTGTTACAGGGAAAGCGCTTTGCCTTCATTCAGGGGACGCCACAAATGCTTGGTCCGCGGGCAAACTTCGCCCAACACGGAGAAAGTGGTGCCTGGATTTCTGACCTGCTGCCCCATTTTAGCCGTCATGCCGATGAGGTGGCCTTTCTCAAAGCAGTACATACTGAAGAATTTAACCATGCTCCGGCACAGTTGATGATGCATACCGGCACACCTCGGGGAGGACGTCCGGCTATTGGGTCATGGGTAACCTATGGACTGGGATCAGAAAATGAAAACCTTCCAGGTTTCATCGTGCTGGCGTCTGGAGGCAAAAACCCAAGTGCTGGTAAAGGACTTTGGGGAAGTGGCTTTCTTCCGTCCATCCATCAGGGAGTCCAGTGTCGTACGGCCGGTGATCCTATCTTGTACCTTAGTGATCCGGATGGTGTATCCCGGAATTTAAGAGGTAGCAGTATTGCCGCGATCAATGCGATCAACAAGCGGCAATATGCAGAAATTGGTGACCCCGAAACCCTGACGCGTATCCAGCAGTACGAAATGGCTTTCCGGATGCAGGTGTCTGTGCCGGAAGTGATGGATATAAGCAAGGAGCCTGAGCATGTACTGGAGCTGTACGGTGCTGAACCGGGAAAGGCTTCCTTTGCCAATGATTGCCTGTTGGCGCGGCGCCTGGCAGAAGGTGGCGTACGGTTTATTCAGTTGTATAACTGGGGCTGGGATGACCACGGCACTAACAAAGGGAGCAGTCTCGAACACGGTCTGCGGGAAAGGTGTCGTCGGATTGACCGGCCGATGGCCGGTTTGCTGCAGGACCTCAAGCAGCGGGGAATGCTTGAGGATACCTTAGTCGTTTGGGGCGGCGAATTTGGACGTACACCAATGCGGGAAAACAGGGGAGGGGTGACCATGCCGTTTTTTGGCAGAGATCACCACGGAGAAGCTTTTACGATGTGGATGGCCGGTGGGGGAGTGCGCCCCGGGGTGACCTACGGTGAAACGGATGATATTGGCTTCATGGGCGTGAAGGATCGCATGCATGTACACGACGTACAGGCGACCATCTTGCGCTTGCTCGGTATGGATCACGAAAGGTTAACCTATCCATTTCAGGGTCGTAATTTCCGCCTTACGGATGTGGCCGGGCGCGTTCCTCCGGAAATAATCAGTTAGGGCGCGGACGCAGGTGCCAAGAAGGAACCCTGGCAAGGTAGGGTGCTAACAATATTTTGACTTCACGCATAATTCGTCTGCCGGGGGCAACCTTCAGTTGGTCTCGAAACATTATGAGTCGACAATAACCAACGCAATGTGCTATGGGGAAATTCAAAGTTTTACGGACTGAACGACTATTGTTATCTGCTTTGCAGGCCGCGGATATTCCACAGATTGTCGCCTACGCTGACAACCCTAGGGTAGCTCGATACACTAAGAACCTCCCGTCTCCCTATGCAGAAAAAGATGCCATATTCTGGCTAAACCTTGCCAATAGCGGGTGGCGCAGCGGAACAAAACTTGTGTGGGCGATCAGAAACCCTGTCACGGAGGCATTTATGGGTGGCATTGCGCTCCACGTAAATGGTAAGCACAAGCGCGCTGAACTGGGGTACTGGATTGCTGAGCCTTTTTGGGGCAATGGGTTTGTCTCGGAAGCTGCAGGAGCGGTGATCGCTTTTGGTTTCGACGAACTAGGTTTGCATAGGGTGGCAGCCCATCACTTAGCCGTTAACGTCGCTTCAGGCCGGGTGATGGAAAAAAATGGCATGCAGTATGAGGGCACCCTACGGCAGCAGATGCTCAAGATGGGGACCTTTCACGATCTAAAATGCTATGGCATTCTGCGGGAGGAATACTACGCCCGCTAACATTATACTGCGCAGGACGAATGCCAATGAAACAGAAGCGCTGCTGAAGTGTCTCTTATCCAGTAAAAACTACCAATGATACGTGCACTTACACCTTTCGATATAGCAGGTTTTGTAGCCCTGCGTCAACAGTCGTTCGCAACAGACCCCCTTTCGTGGGACCATGAAGCCGGTGAAAAAGTATCGGCGGAAGTATGGGCACCTAGACTTCAGGAAACGGAAAACGATGTTGTTTTAGGCTATTTTCTGACTGAAGGTCGGGACATCCCCGAATTGGTTGGAGTGATCGGTTTGAAGCGACCAGTGAAGGAGAAGCGCCGTCATCGGGCGATGGTCTGGGGCGTGTACGTAAGCCCGTCAGCGCGCGGGCACCGCGTGGCGAGTCAGTTACTGGCAGCCATCATTATCCGCGCTAAGTCAATGGTTGGTTTGGATCATCTGGTCTTATCCGTATCAAATCATGCTATTGCAGCTTGCCAGCTTTATCAGAGGGCTGGCTTCGTGGAATGGGGTAGAGAATTACGCGCTGCGCGTACGGGAGATACCTGGATGGATGAAATTCATATGCGTCTGGATTTCTGAGGGTAAAAAGCTTGTTTTTTATCGTTAATTTGATGCTAAACGAAACAATTTTGTCAATTATTTGGTTTCATTTACAAACCAGTCCTTTATGACCGCCACTTCTGCAAGCATTTCCACATTTGATGAAACAAGAAAATCTGAAAGCGTTTTTCGAAATTTGTGGGGCGGAGATGACTTGCATGTTGGCATATATCGGAACGAGAAACTCCGACCCTACGAGGCAAGTCGGTTGACAACGGACCGGATGCTCAAGTTGTTGCCACGCATCAAACGAGCTACTAGGATTTTAGTATTGCAGTCAGGCTTTGGGACAGCAGCACGCTACATTGCCCGTGATTTTCAGTGCAAGGTTGATTGTCTCAATGATGACCCCCTGCAGAATGCCTACAACCTTGCTAAAATCAAGGAAAGTGAGCTTGAGAAAAAAGTGACTGTCACGGAAGGTACCGTAGATTATCTGCCGTACGATCCGGAAACGTTTGATTTCGTAATTTCTCAAGACAGCTTTAGTACGACTGCTGAAAAGAGACAAATGTTCCGGGCTATACACCGGGTGATGAAACCTGAGGGCCGTTTAATCTTTAGCGCAATGATGCGTGGAGACATTCTTTCAGCGAAAGAGGAGGAGAAACTTAGTTGCCTGCCAACTGAAGAATTACCTACGCAAGAAGAATATGAACGCGATGCACGCCGCGGTTTTTTTCAAAGTATTTATGGACTAAATCTTAGTAAGCATCTGAGTACTCATTGTAATAAGATGGGGCAGGTGCTTCGTAAAAACCAGGAGGATTTTTCTGCAAAAATCAGTCAACGCTTCGTCAAGCGCAAGCTAGATACATTTGACAATATGAAAGATCTTGCTGAGGCAGGTGCACTGCGTTGGGGAATTTTGATGTTCCAAAAATCTAATGGTTAAGCAGTCGTACTTTATCCGACATTTGGCTACCTGGTGGAGGCCAGTTTTTAATGTTAAAGGCTGTAGTTTTGCCCTCCCCAAAATATCTGAATAATGAAAGTTGCTGTTGTCGGCGCTACTGGTTTGGTCGGTGGCGTAATGTTCGAAGTGCTCAAAGAACATAAATTTCCCATCACGGACCTATTACCGGTTGCTTCGGCCCGGTCAGTAGGTAAAAGAATTAGCTACGAGGGTAAAGACTATATGGTGATCGGTATGCAGGACGCTATTGATCAACGTCCAGATGTAGCTATTTTCTCCGCAGGTGGTGGAACTTCTAAAGAATGGGCCCCGAAGTTTGCGGAGGTCGGCTGTGTTGTAGTCGATAATTCCAGTGCCTGGCGCATGGATCCAGGTAAGAAACTGGTGGTTCCCGAAGTCAATGCCAACGAACTAAAGAAGGAAGACCTGATCATCGCTAATCCAAACTGCTCTACTATCCAAATGGTATTAGCGCTGGCTCCACTGCACCGGGCCTTCGGCATTAAGCGCCTGGTAATATCTACCTACCAGTCATTTACGGGTACTGGCGTGCCGGCCGTAGACCAATATGAAGCTGAAAAGCGTGGTGAGGATACTAGCGGTACCGGCCGTCCGTATCACTATCCTATTTTTGAAAATTGTATCCCTCACTGTGATGTCTTCCTGGATAATGATTACACCAAGGAAGAAATGAAATTGGTGCACGAAACCCGCAAAATACTTGGCGACGATAGCATTGCGATTACCGCGACGGCAGTTCGGGTGCCGGTGCATGGAGGACATTCCGAATCGGTAAACGTCGAATTTCATCAACCATTTACAGTAACGCGAGTACGGGAATTGCTGGCAGCCACACCCGGGGTGGTGGTTCAGGATGACATTGAGAACAATATCTACCCAATGCCCCTACTGGCGAAGCATCGGGACGAGGTGTTCGTCGGCCGCATTCGTAGGGA
>CAZTTF010000068.1:0-12287 GCA_964616365.1 uncultured Lewinella sp.
TCCACATCAAAAAGTCTCTAGTTAATACATTTATAACCATTAGTGAGCCTAAATTCAACTTTGTGCATTCTTTAAATGAGATGATAAAATCACCTTTCCCTTCTATTATACCTTCATACAAAGTTGAAAACACAGACTCTATATAGTTCATTGATTCTATATTGGCTTCATCTAAGCAAAAAATATTTGGAGTACTTAAATTTGAATTGACACTCTCTGAATTAAAAAGAATATTTTTTAGATAATTAAATAATGGAGGGACATAATTTTTACGGATATTCCTATTTTTACGTTCAATTATTTTACTCTGAATATAAATTCTGTTATTTATCTCACTTTGTAATAATTTTGCCTTTTTAGATTTTCTTTTTAGATTCTTCCTGAATCGTACGAGATTCATTCTTTGTTCAGAGTCTTTATTCATATTGAAGAAACAATCTTTTAAACTTTTTTGTTGCGGCGAACGGCTTGTGTATGTGGCGTGGTGGGCGTCTGCCCGACATGAACTCATACACTTTGTTCCATGCTGTTTTCTTTTTTATTCTAATTTTTTATTCTCCACTCTTTCTCGAATTAATTTTAGTAATTTATCTACTCCTATTTTATTTGGCTCACCTCCTCCGTGTCGCAATGCTCGAAAATAGAAAAACAAACTTGTTCTTATTTCAGATAAAGTTAATTCTTCTGTTTGATTTCCATTTATTGCTTCTGTTACTTTTTTCGATATATCAGCACACCCCTTAAAAGAACCACCAAATTCATATCCATTAAAAGAATGAGAAAAATATGAACCTCCATCTTCAAGGGAATTAGGGATATCATCTAAAATCAAATCTTCATTTTTTATGTAACTCATATTTCTCTTGTTAATCTTCACTCATGAAGTAAGCAAATAATAATTTCTCATTATCAAGTATTACGATTCCAATATCGAAAGTTTGTTCTGTAATTGAGTTGAAGCCATACCCATTCCTAATTTGTTCCCATGGTGTTCCAAAGCAATTAGTATAGCAGAATTTTATCTCTTTTGTATTTAGCTTTGAAATCGTATTTATAAAGATTTTTTCAACTGTTTCAGGTTCACTTATTCGACTTGAACTATACGCAATATCATAAGTTAGACAATCTTTGAATAGTTTTTTTGCTTTGCTAAATTCTATTTTAATCCAAGTGTTTTTTAGTTCATTTAATTTTTTTGCCGAGCAAAATTTATCTAACAATTCAAATACCTCTTTTTCGGATTTAATTTCTTTTTGTAATTCTATTTCATAGGCATGACCCCAAACATCATTTCCAATATCAATCTCTTTTTCGATAGTCATTTTTTCCTTTTTATTAGCATGGAACAACATGCTACCCGAACTCTTGCGTCAACAGCAGCTATCTGGAGCCCCTAATGTTCGCTTTTCCGCCCAACGCATGTTCTGTTGACGCAAGCAAGATAGCACATTGTCGGGTATTTGCAAGTTGTCGGGTAACCAACCAAAATCCGCTCTGTTGACGCAACTTATTTTAGGCTAGGTAAGCAATCCATCGTGCTGACAACACGTTAAGTTGCTTTTTAAGCATGCTATTTAAAACTGGGCTTAGCCATCAATTCGCCAAACCCTGCCCCCTCCCCCTTAACACCCCGTTAAAGTGCCCTACCCCGGCCCACAGAATCATTGCTGGTAAGGTCTGTGGAGGTAACTATCTTTGCACTCCCTATGCGCAACCTCACCGTTTGGTACATCGTCGGCATTCTAACGTTACTTGGCACCTGCGTCCGCGCCCAGACCACTGCGCCGCAGGATAGTACCAAGAAAGAAGTCGTGAATATCGACCGGGCAAACGAATACCGGGTTTTGCGCCGGGGCGCTGTTCAGCTGCTTGTCGGAGAGGTAGAGCTTAGTCAGGACAGTATTTTCATGTACGGTGACTCCGTGCTGCTCTCCAACCAAACCCAGGTCAATGCCTACGACAACGTTACGATCCAGCAAGGCGACAGCCTTGCCGCTTTCAGCGACGAACTCGACTACAATGGCGAGACCAAGCTGGCCGACCTGATCGGCAACGTTGTTTTGCAGCGGGGTGAGACTGAGCTCTATACCGATCGCCTGGCCTACGACCTCAACACCAAGCTTGCGACCTACCATACCGGCGGTCGTATCGTCAGCCAGACTACCGAACTGAGCAGCACCCATGGCTACTACTACGCCGAGACCCAACAGGTATACTTCCGGGACAGTGTCGTAGCGATCGACGAACGCTTCGAGATGCGGGCCGACACTTTGCTCTACGACCTGGCCGCCGAACGCGTCTACTTCCTGGGGCCAACAGTCATACGTACCGACACCCACCAGATATACTGCGAGTCGGGGTACTATGATGTACAACTCGACCAGGCGGTCTTCAGCCAGAATGCCCAGTATGCCAGCGGCGAGCGCAAAGCCGCTGCCGATACGATTAAATACTTTGGGGGGCTGAGGGAATATTACGTCCTGGAAGGCAATGCTTACGTTGCGGAAGGAGATTTCCGCAAAGCTACTGCCGAAAGAATCAACTACTTCCGGCGGGAAGACAGCTATCGCCTGGAAGGCAACGCCTTCCTGCGGGACTCTACCCAAACAGTCCGGGGAGATACCGTGACCTATGACGTCAGCAAAGACATCCTTGCCGTCAGTGGCGGCCGACCACTGATCGACGCCCCGCCCATGTTGATTGAAGCTGATCGCTTCGACTCCGAGCCGGGAACCGGGAACCGGATTGCGTCGGGACGCGTCATCTGGCAGGACACTTCCGCCGACCTACGTATTGAAGCTGCCGACGCTATCTACAACGAAACGACCGGCTACCTGCTGGCTACCGGCGGTACCGGCCCCATTGCCGGGCAGCCTGACTATTATGGCAACCGACCGATGCTGACCTCTGTGCTCGACATGGACACCATGTGGATGGTGGCCGATACGCTGGTCTCCGTCCAGCGGGAAAAACTGGATACCCTCGTTAACCAATCCGTCGTTGGCGTAGACTCTACCTTCTTCGGCGACTCGCTGGTACTGAAAGATATCATCGCCCGCGATACCGTTTACACGACTGACAGCATCCGTTACCTCTCGGCTTTCAATGATGTACGCATCCTGAAATCCGACATGCAGGCCGTCTGTGATTCCCTGGGGTTCAACACCATTGATTCCGTACTTACGCTCTATCAGGACCCTATCCTGTGGCAAGACACCAGTCAGCTCACGGGAGACACCGTAAAGATTTATTTCCGAGGGGAATCACTGGATAAAGTTCGCCTGCTGCGCAATGCCCTCGTCATCACTTCTCCGGACCTTCTTTTCTTCAATCAGGTGAAGGGGAAAACAGTGGAGGCATTCTTTGACAGCACCAGTCTGTCCCGAACTGAAGTCGTCGGCAACGCCGAAGCTATCTATTACATTCAAGACGACGCAGGGGCCTACGTTGGCGTGAATAAGACCGCCTGCAGTTCAATGGTACTGAATTTCAAGCGCGGCAGTGTGCGCAAGATTCGTTTCCTGAGCGCGCCCAGCGGGAAAATGGATCCGATGAAAGCAGTAGACCACGAAGCCTTTAAACTCGATGGTTTCCGCTGGGAGGACCAGCGTAAGCCCCTTTCGGTAGCCGATCTGTTCAAAAACCGATCGCAAGCCCCTGGCTTGCAGCTTCCGCTTAACGATTTGCCCTTACCGCCACCTTCGGATGAAAATTAAAGCCACCGTCGTTTAGAGATAGGAAAAATAGCGCTACCCTCGCGTTCATTTACCGCACCTTAGCCCTTAAATTTGCGGCATGCGTCACCTCTTCCCCACCCTGTTGTTCCTGCTATTCGCCAACCTCGTATTTGCTCAGCCAGCGGAATTGACCACCGCACGGGAAGCCCTTGCGGTTCCTGATCCGGCCCGGCAAATCACGGCATTCGACAGTTTACTGGCGACCAATAAAGAGAGTGCTGAACTTCACCTGGCAATGGGTAATGCCTATTTTAACGACGAACAACCCGGACGGGCCATCCTGCATTATGAGCGCGGCCTACGTCTCGCACCGGGTAATAAAGACCTGATGAACAACCTCAAGTTTGTCCGTGCTGAAGTCAACATCAACAAACTTGAGGTGAAGGCTTTTTTCCTCACGGGCTGGTGGCGGGCAATAGGCGCCTTTCTTGGCACCCACGTCAGCCAGTGGTTGGGGCTTTTGTTCTGGTGGGGCGCGGTCGCAGGTGCGGTGGTATGGTACTTAAAACGCAAGGACATGGACGAGAAAAAGCGCTTCGCGCTTTTACCGCTGGCAGCCGTTGCCATGCTACTCGGGCTCCTGTTCTACAATATCGGAGCTAGTCGGGCTGATTTTCTTAACGATAAATCCCAGGCCATTCTCATCACCGAAACAGCCACCCTGCGGGTGGCGCCCGGTCCCGATGCTACCCTCGAGACCACCCTCACCGAAGGGATGAAACTCCGGATTCTTGACGAGTTTGACGGCTATATCAAGGTAACCCTCGAAGATGGCTCACAAGGGTACCTGCCGGAGGGCAGTTTGGAAGTGATCTAACCCAGGGCTTGGCAACGATGCTTGGGTTCTTCTGGTTGAAGTGAACGAAATACCTATGTTTGGCTCACTTAGCCTGTTGGACGATCATGACTGCCTAACAGGCTAAAAAACCAACAGATTTAACAGGGCAAACGCCTCAAAAGCTGACGCACTATGAGCAGCCACCTCAAACAACCCATAAACGAGTCGTTTGGACATAGTATGCGTCCTCCTGAGACCACCTTTGGTGGGATAAAGGAGGCTCGTCCTATGTCTCAGACGACGGGTGCTGGTGGCAGGCTACGGACCATCTAGCCCGACGCCGCAGGTATCCATGCTCGCTTATCCCCAGGTGGTGCGCGAGGCGCAGCCGAGCCGGATTCCGGGAACGACAACGAAACGCCCCTACTTTTCCAGCTCCCGGTACCCCTCCTGCCTGAATCTCGGAGTACATACACAAAGAAACACCAGGTCTTCCGTGCCGGTATTCGCAATCCGTTGCCGTACGCCTGCAGGAATAGAGACAGCCTCTCCGGGCTGCACGGCATATGCTTTGTCACCCACGAAAGCACGCCCCTGACCGGATAGAATATAGTAGATCTCTCGGGCCTCCACAGTATGCCAGCGCGTCGTAATACCGGGTCTCACCCTGGCAGTTGCCAGTGAAACCTCGGGATGGTCCTCCTGATTGATCACTTCGGAGATATGACATCCTTCGGAGGTGAAAAACTCAGGATTTGGGGAATAGTGCATGTGATTGGCTTTTAACTGTACTCTCCGCGGTCACCAGAGATGAGTATGACGTCGTTCTTTCCAGACACGGTGACGTGGCGGGAGGCTAACGCTTCGCAAGATATTACTTTGGACTACTGACGTCAGACTATTACCTTCGCTTCCTATGGCAAAATCCACCAAAAAACGCTCCAATAAGGTTACGCCGCTGATGCAGCAGTATGCCCAGGTTAAAGCAAAACACCCGGATGCATTGCTATTGTTCAGGGTCGGTGATTTTTACGAAACCTTTGGGGAGGATGCCATCAAAGCCGCGCAGACGCTCGGCATAATCCAGACCAGCCGGAATAACGGTGGCTCCGACGTAGAGTTGGCCGGCTTCCCTTACCACAGTCTTGACATGTACTTGCCGCGTCTGGTTAAAGCAGGCTACCGGGTCGCTATTTGTGAGCAGCTGGAAAAACCCTCCAAGGAAAAGAAAATCGTCAAGCGTGGGGTAACGGAGATCGTAACGCCCGGATTAGCCATTGACGACAAATTGCTGGAGCACAAAACGAACAACTTCCTGGCCAGTGTCTCCTACGCTGGCGGAAAAAAAGATTACTACGGGCTGGCCTTACTGGATATTTCCACCGGAGAGTTCCTCGCTGCCGAAGGACCAGCAGATTACATCGACAAGCTGCTCCAGAGCTTCCAACCCAAAGAAGTCCTTACCGACAAAGGCCGTAAAAAGGATTTCCTGCAACGTTTTGGTGACCGCTTCTTCATGACGCACCTTGACGAGTGGATCTTCACAACGGACTATACCCAGGAGAAACTGCTGCGCCAGTTCGAGTCTACGACCCTGAAGGGCTTTGGTATCGAGAAAATGGAACTCGCCCAGATCTCTGCCGGCGCCATCCTCCACTACCTCGAGACAACGGAGAACAAGAACCTCCAGCACGTTACGCGGATCAACAGGCTGGCAAATGACCGCTATGTCTGGCTGGATCGTTTCACGATCCGGAACCTGGAACTGCTCCACAGCCCCCACGAAAACGGCGTCCCGCTGGTGCATATCCTTGACCACACGGTTACGCCGATGGGAGGACGTCTCTTACGAAAGTGGGTGGTGCTACCACTCCTGCACGCCGAACATATTCGCGCACGTCACAGTGTGGTGCGTGCCCTGGTGGACGATGCCGTTTTGCTGCAGGACCTGGACGAATGCCTCCGGTCCATCGGTGATCTGGAAAGACTCATTTCCAAAGTCCCGCTGGGGAAGGTCAACCCCCGGGAGGTACGTTCGCTGGCTAAGGCGCTGAGCGCCATCAAGCCCATCAAAGGACTTTTAACGGGGAGTGGCAATGCGGTATTGGAGGAAATTGCCAGTCGCCTGGATGACCTGCCCAGTGTATGCGCCGAAATTGACCGCCAACTCAAAGAAACACCTGCCGTCAACCTCAATAAAGGTGGCGTCATCGCCGATGGCTTCGACCCCACCCTCGACGAGTTGCGCGGCATCACCCGCAACGGTAAAGACATGCTGGCGGGCATCCAAAAGCGGGAAGCAGAACGGACCGGCATCACCAGCCTGAAGATTGGCTTCAATAACGTCTTTGGTTACTACCTGGAGGTCACGAACAAATACAAAAATCAGGCTCCGGAAGAGTGGACACGTAAGCAAACGCTGACGAATGCCGAACGCTACATCACCGAAGAGCTCAAGGTATTGGAGGACAAAATTCTCAATGCCGAAGACAAGATTCTCCAGCGGGAAGAAGAACTCTACGAAGAGCTGGTCGTCTGGCTGCAACAGTACATCACGCCAGTGCAGGACAACGCCGCCCAGGTTGGAAAGCTGGATTGCCTGCTGAGTTTTGCGAAAGTGGCCAACCGCCACCGCTACGTTGAACCGGTGCTTGATGATTCTAAAGACATTGACATTACCCAGGGGCGTCACCCCGTTATCGAGCAACAACTTGCCGTGGGTGAGCAATACGTCCCTAACGACGTCCGTCTGGATCCCGACGACCAGCAGATCATCATGATCACCGGTCCAAACATGAGTGGTAAATCTGCCCTGCTTCGGCAAACTGCGCTGATCTCACTCATGGCCCAGATGGGTAGTTTTGTGCCGGCCGAAAAGGCCCGGCTCGGTTTAGTAGACCGCGTCTTCACCCGGGTTGGGGCAAGCGACAACATCTCCAGCGGAGAGTCAACCTTCATGGTGGAGATGAACGAGACGGCGAGCATCATGAACAACATCACCGACCGTAGCCTTATTCTGCTGGATGAGATTGGCCGGGGAACCTCCACTTTCGATGGCATCTCCATCGCCTGGGCCATAGCCGAGTACCTGCACAGCAATGGCAATACCAGACCCAAGACGCTTTTTGCCACCCACTACCACGAGCTCAATGAGCTCGGCGAACGGCTGGAACGCATCAATAACTACAACGTAGCCATTAAAGAACACGGGAATCGGGTGATCTTTCTGCGTAAGCTGGTTCCCGGAGGGAGTCAGCACAGCTTCGGTATCCACGTTGCCCGCATGGCGGGCATGCCCCGTGAGATCGTTCGGCGGGCAACGGATATTCTGGCCCAGTTGGAAGCACAGCACATTGAAGGCGAAAACCAGGGCGCGGCCGCAGGTGCAAAGGAAGGGACCAACAATGAAGCCCCTTCCGTCAAGCCGGTAGCTGCACAACAGTTTTCTCAGCCGGCACCACAGCTGTCCATCTTTGAAACAGTGGACCCTACGGCAGGCCGCATTAAAGCGGCCCTGGAGGATATCTCCATCAACAACATGACACCGATTGAGTGTATGATGAAGTTAAATGAATTGAAAGGAATGTTGGAGGAGTAGCCGCGGCTTCAGCCGCCAGCTGGCAGTCTGCGGCTAAAGCCACGACTACCACTGTAGTACGGCCACCAATGCCTCAATAAAACGCTCAAATTCGGATCCGGAGCCCGCGCCAACATGCACCAATACACATGAGAACATTTGCTTCAGTCTCCCTGGTCTTTCTTATTGGCATGCTTACGCTTACTTGCTGTAGCAGAAAAGAGACGGTCACCCTGAAAGTGCTATCGTACAACATTCGTCACGGAGAAGGCATGGATTCCGTATTGGATTTAGCACGCGCGGTCAGCGTGATCACCTCCGTACAACCAGATCTTTGTGGCTTACAGGAGGTAGATGATTTTTGTCTCCGTACCGATAGTGTCGGACAAACTGGCTACCTAAGCGCGAAAACGGGTATGACGGGCACCTTCGGCCCGTTCATGAATTTCCAGGGAGGGGAATACGGGATGGCCACGCTGATAAAAAAGCCAGTAGTTTCTACTGAAATCCTGGAGCTCCCTGAGGGAAAATACGAACCCCGCTCCTCCATTGTTCAGGAGGTAGCCGTGGCGGCGCGTTGCACCATTGCTTTCGCCAACGTGCATTTTGATTGGATTGACGATGAAACGGGAAGTACTAACCGGTTAAAGCAGGCAAAGACGCTGGTTAGCTTTCTGGACGCTTTACATCGCCCCGCAATTATTACCGGCGATTTTAATTGTGCTCCGGATTCCCCAACGATGACTTTCTTCGCCCAGAGTGGCTTTACGTTTTTCATGAAAGGCGCTGACAACTTGAGCTTTCAGGGAGAAGAAAAAGCTGAAATAGACCACCTGATTTACCGCAATGCTGGCAATGTGGTGTTTAAAGAAAAAAGTATTGACTTGCTAGAAGTGCCAGTGGTCTCTGACCATCGCCCCTTAGTAGTTGAACTTGACGTTTCTTTTTAATTCTGGCAGCCAACCCGGCGCTTTTCACGGGGAAACTTCGCTATCAGTAGCGGCGGCTTCAGCCGCCAGCTGAAAGTCTGCGGCTAAAGCCGCGACTACTTGTAAAAATGAGTAGTTAAGAATATCATGCGTTTTACTCCTTACCTGGCACCCGCGGCCGCGCCCTGCGTCCGTAAAGCGGTAGCTTCAACTGCAGCCTGGATAACCGCAGTTACGGCCAGCCAGGATATTAGAGTCCAAACAAGCCATTACTGTTCGCCAACTCTTCAGTAGGGATTGGTTGAATTATGTCCCCAGTGCTCTACTGCTTTCCCGTCCCCCAAAACGGAAAAATCGTAAAAGACGTTGTTAGTCCTATTCCATTGTCCTTCGCTAATTGTCAAGACTAAACTCCCCGCTCCTAATGCTTTATGAAGTTTGGAATACTGAAACATGTTGTTTTGGGCAGTGAGGCATTCTACTGCCTCAGAGATTTGCATTCATCCATTCTTAGCGGAGAAGCCAAGGTAATGATGTGCAATGACAAATCTGCTTTTGCCCCGCTGTTGGAAGAACGGTACCATAAAAAAGTAGCGGAAACAAGTTACGTTGTTTAAGGAATCAATCGGGGATCTCGGTTTCAATCGAGGCGGACTCAGCGTCCGCTTTACTTCGTCTATTTTCCCCTAGGCCACATCGAAACAACTTCCTTATTGGATTTGGGGAAGGTTAATTAGGGGCATGAAGATCCTGTTAGAAAACTTCCCCGCTCCTGATTCAGTAGCCTATACCCCCGGCACGGAGGTATCAGGGAGGATACGCTTTCAAGTCGACGCAAAAGAGACCTATTCGTCTCTTGGTTATCAGGTAAATACTGTAATTAGTCAAGGGGCTACCAAAAAGACCCTATTATTCCATTCTGCTAAATTAGGGACCAATATTACGCTGGAGGCTGGTGAAGAAAAAGTCTTTGATGTCTCCTTTATCGTTCCAGAATACCCGGCATACCGGGGCGAGCAATTCAGCTTTCAACCACAGTTCCGGGCATATGCTTTCGTCGCAGGAAAAGGTAATAGTGTTCTTGCCCGTAAGTTTTCCCAAACCTATGCTACCTACGCAGATTTTGACTACTACCCAGTATCGGTACGCCGACCCTTTACCCGCACCGTGAACATGGTAAACACCTTCACCCACGAAGGCTGGACCATCGGCCTTATCTTGTTAGGGATGTCACTGTTTATCCTCTACACGCTTCATCATGCATTGGCTATCCTCGGGGGGTTGGCAGTAATTTATATGGGCTTCAGACACTTGCTTGCCTATGATCAAGCATTTCAAATCTCCTCTCCGGAAGTTGGACTCCTCAGCCAAAACAAGAGCCATTTCGTAGTAAGCCTGAAGGGCTATTTCCCGAAGGAAATCGTATCTAAGGTAACAGCCTACTACTACGTTCAGGAGTCTATTACTGGACAGCCTGACGATTCAAATACGAACAGCCTGAAAGCAAAATACCTGGAACCGGAACAGACAGTCACTCTAAAAAATCAAAGTAGTGCGCTGATTGAACATCAATATTTACCCTTTCCCAATAAACTACCCTCACGCACCTTTAACCTGACGTGGGTATACGTCATTAAGGCTACTTTACAAGATGGGGGAGAGATCAGGTGGGAAGGCAACCTTGTTCCCCAATAAACCCAGAAGGAACCATTAGGCTGCAACACTTGTCCTGCAATACGTAAAATAGGTATAGGCCTTTCCGTCGGGAAGGGAGCAAATTTGGGTAGTAATGCGGAGCAGACACCTGCTCCTTCAATTAATCACCATAATGTTACCCGTATGAAGTACAATAAACCGCTTGCCATGTTTATCCTTCTATTCACCCCATTCCTGTTACAAGCACAGGACATCGTAGGGTCCTGGTCCGTCACCGGAGTTACCCCAGATGGCACTTCGATCACCAACACTATCACCTTTAACACCGATATGACCATGACGGTAGACATGGGCAGCGACGGCACCATAGACGTTAGGGCCAAGTATTCAGTTGACGGTGACGTCGTTTCCGTCAGCGACACAGGTACTAAAAGTCCTTGCTACGGCAAAGTGGGCATGTACCGAATGTCTTTTGCTGACGACAAGGCTACCGCAACGCTCGTCAAAGACGATTGCGTTGAACGCAAAGGAGATGGCCGTCCGATGGTCATGACACGGATAAAATAACGTCTTACCAGCCTGCCCCGTCACGATATCTGAGATTATTGTGACGGGGCACTAGGCCGGTACTTGAACTAGCGCTTTTCCCGGAAGTCTCCAAGAGGCAGCAAGCTACGTGCGCACCTTTTACTTCAACTATTTAACCACCACCATTCCCTGACGCCGGTAGTCGGCACTTTGAATTCGCCAAGCGTAAACACCTGCCGGTAAGTCAGCGGTTGGGATGGTGGCTTCACCTCGCACCTGATAAGTTCCTACTTCCTGTCCGGTAGCATTGTACAGGGAAAGTGAGTACTGTTCATCGTCCTGCAGCACAACCTGAAGCGATTGTCCGGCCACTACGGGATTGGGGAAAATTGTTACCCGCGCGGCGAAGCCGCGCAGCAATACTGATTCCACTTCGGAGAAAGTAACGGTCCCATCAAAATCAACCATTCGAAGACGATAATACGAGCGACCGGTTAAGGGAGTCTCATCCTGCCACACGTAGAATTGTGTGGTCGTGATGTTACCATTCGCTTGTAATGAGCCGAGCGTGGTAAAGCTCATACCATCGGCTGAGCGTTGCACCTCATACCTATCCAGGTTTTCCTCCCGGGCGGCGGCCCAGTTAAGGTCAACCCGCTTTTGCTCCCGAACCGCGGCATTAAAGCTCAGCAGCTCAGCTCCCAGCACTGCCTCGCCGATACCGATGATGAATTGACTGAAACCGGTTTGTCCGTTACCAGCCCCAAAGGTGATGCTTCCATCGCTTCCTGCTGTTGCCGCGGTAGCCGCGGCCACCATCTCGCCCCAGGTATTACCGTGGGCCGTACTCTGACGTTTAAACAACTCAGCTGCCTCAGGAGCCGCGGCTACCCCCGGCTCAACGAGACCTACCCCAGCGAAGGTCATACCAGACAGCTCGCTAAAGGTCTGGTTAGCGCCGTAGTTATGGATAACCCAGTACTTGTCAATTACTCCCGGAGCTGCTGGCACCTGATCAGGTTGAATATCAATACGGGTAACGCATAGCTCTCCGGCCGGAGTGGTCCCAGCGCTAAAGTCCA
>CAZTTF010000069.1:0-16011 GCA_964616365.1 uncultured Lewinella sp.
AACATGCTCTCCCCGAAAAAGACTTTGCCCAAGGCAAGGCCGTAGAGTCCCCCAACCAGTTCCTCTCCCTCGTAAACCTCTACACAATGCGCCAACCCCAACTCGTGCAAGCCTACGTATCCCTCAATGAGGTCTTCGGTAATCCAACTCCCCCACTGGCCCGGACGAAAAGTCTCCTGACAGGCCTCCATGACCCGGCGAAAATTCGTGTCGAATTTTACCGTGTATTTCTGTTGATTGAAGTAGGGACGCATGCTTTTACTCACCTTCAGGTTGTCGGGGAACAAGACAAACCTGGGGTCAGGGTGCCACCACAAGATGGGTTCCCCCTCACTAAACCAGGGAAAATATCCCAGGCGATACGCTGCAAACAAGCGCTCTGGCGTGAGGTCTCCCCCGAAGCAGGCAGGCCCGTCACCCCGGGTTATCTCGGGGTCCGGGAACAACTCCGGAAAGCGGGGGTCGAGACGGAATAAGGGCATAGGGCAAATGGGCAGGTGGAAGGATAAAGCAGTCAAAGGGAGACATACCGTGGTAAAGGAGGCTCCTCTTTGACTGCTTCGTCGCTAGCGCCCTTCAATAACGGCAGACAGACCGCGGTCTACCAGCGCTTCACGCTTGGGTCGTAGTTCTGCCATTGCGGCAGACTTCACGGTGGCTTTGCCCTTGAAGTGAATGATCAATGCAAGTTGTTCGCTCTGGGCAGCGCTATGGCCGAGTATCTCTTCGAAGCTCTTCATCACCCAGTCAAAGGTGTTGTGATCATCGTTATACACGATGAGGTCAGCAGGTTCCCCTGTCCCCGTATCGATGTCCTCTTCCAACAAGACGTCTTCTTGCTCTGAATGTGCGTACAACATATTGAACCGCAATAATTTACTTAACTATGGCTTGCCGAGTAAAGAAACGGCTAAAGTGAAGCCAAAGTTTCCTTTACTGCTACAAAGTTAGGCAAATCCCCGGCGCTCTCCAGTACTTCTGCATAACGAATTACGCCTTCCTTGTCCACAACGAATGCCGAGCGCTTGCTGACTCCTTCCATACCAAAAACAAAGGTGTCATACAAAGAACCGTACTGACGGCTTACTTCCTTGTTAAAATCACTCAACAAGGGGAAGTTGAGGTTCTTCAATTCCTTGAATTTAGCGAGGGTAAACGGGGAGTCCACACTGATGGCTACGACATCAGTATCCATACCGTTGAACTCGGCGAGGGCATCACGCATGGTGCACAGCTCTTCGGTACATACGCCGGTAAAGGCAAGGGGGAAGAAAAGTACAACGACGTTACGTCCGCTGTAATCACTTAAACTTACTTCTGAAGTATCGGAAGCATGGAGGGTAAAAAGAGGGGCTTTATCGCCAGCTTTGAGGGCCATATTCAGCTCGATTGTAATGGTTTGTCTTTTTGCAGCATAGTAATACCTAAGCACAAACGCCCCCCCCTGATTCGCTACCTGATAAAAGCCAACAAAGACCAGGCGGTAAAAACCATAAAGTTGCCAAAACCGGAAGCAGGTGAAGCAGTTGGGAGAAAACATTTAAGCTGTCGATACAACTACGCGCTTAATCGAGTATAGATACGCAGAGCAATTAAAATTGTTGAAGGAATACTTCAGTTACTCTTGTGGTCCTGCAGATGGCGAAGCACTTGATGGTACTTTTATGTCCCCTACCCTGAGCTTTGAGCTGACCGTTCAGGTGTAGTTGTCAGGTTCATAGCTCCGGGGGCTACTCCGTAGCGAAAAGAAGGCGGGTTATTGCCTGACGACCAGCCAGGCTCCGGCTTCCGGAGATAACGGGAGCTGGGGTTGTAGCAGCTGGCAGGTACACTGTATCCTGCACGGTCAGGTAAACCGGTTGCTCGACATAGATGGTATCACGGACAGTCTGGTAATGTACCAGTGTACGGACGCTTTCCTCAATCAGTGTATCCCGTTCCACGACAACTATCGGCTCTGGCAACTCCGTTGCCAGTACACGGTAGACAACGTTTTCTGCCGGTGATCGCAGCAGCAGTGTCGCTGCTGCCACCATAAATAACAGCCATCCGGCTGCTGCCAGCAGCCAGGGCCGTCTGCCACTGCTCTCCCTAACTACCGCAGCACCCTGCGGCCCCGCCTGCTCACCTGCAGTAGCCGCAACAAATGCAGCTGCCAGTGCCGGAGGAAGTGTCTGTTTTTCCTTTGGCTCTAAACCCAAAGCAACAGCACGGCGCCCGGTGTACTCCTCCTGGTCAATGGTTGCCCGTACAGCGGGTGGCAGCGCCTCCCACTCGTGTGTAGTCAGGTAATCGAGGTACTTCATTCTACCGTTATTTTTCGTAGCCTATCTGCCATTTTCTTTAATCCGTAGTGTAACCGGCTTTTCACCGTCCCCTGAGCTACTTCCGTAGCCAGCGCAATTTCCTCAATGCTGTAACCCTGCCGATAGCGGAGTTCCAGGCAGATACGTTGGTGCTCCGGCAAGGTGGCGATGGCACGCCACAATACTGCTTTGCCGACCCGAAGCTCATCCGTACTATCCACCCGCCTGATGTCCCGGTAAGCTGCCAGTCTTCGCACCTCCCGTTCCCGGCTCCGATATTCGTTTTTCAGTAAGTTCGCAGCGATGGTAAAGAGGAGGGAGGAGAGGTCTTCCGGACCATTTTCGGCATCCCGGAAAGCCTGGCTTTCCAGCAAACGCATGAATACCTTTTGCCGCAAATCCTCCGCGAGCACCCCATCTCCTTTACAACGCTTACGGAAGTAAACGTGTAACCTGGCTCCGTAGCGGTGGTACAAACCGGCAAAGGCCGACTGGTCTCCGGCAGCTGCCTGCATGAGCAGCTGCCGATCCGTAAGGGCTATTTTCTTCAGCTTTTTGATCTTTTCTACCTGTTTTCAGCCGAGGAGCTATCTATTCGTACGTCATTACCAATCTAAAGCCAGTCGTAGGATGCGGGGCAAGCCGCTCGGTCACTACTCCAGCCTGCATATTGTATGATGGGTCAAACCAGCTCCCCCCCATCGTCTTGCCGGAGGTGGATATCATTTCAGCGACGTTTCCAGCCATATTGTACAAGCCGTAATCGTTGGGAAAGTACGCATCAACCGCGACAGTAAACAAACCACCATCTTCTCCCGTAGGACATTCCTTTCCCGTTAATGGCTCGGTCTCCTTGGCGGGCATTTCTCCATTGATGGGTCCTGCATAGTTGTAGCCTGCGGGAAAATCCGGCCCTTTCTCAGATTCCAGGGCCGTGTTAAAGTTGGCCAGATAACATCCTTTTGCATTGCGGTAATAGGGACCTCCCCAGGGGTAAGGAGACCGTTGCTTTCCTCCGCGGAAAGCGTGAAGAAATTCGTACTCCGCAGGAAGCCGGAACTTTACCTTACGGCCATCCTTTCGCTTGGGGTCCTGGTTGTACACCTGGGTGAGCCAAAGAGCATAGAGCTCTGCAGCCCGGTGTGAGACATTTACCAACGGGTAGTCATCGTAGGCGGGATGGCCGGAATTGAGTGCCTCTTGGAGGCCTCCCATATCTCCCTGTGGGAATAAGGCTTTAAAGTCAATGGCTTCGACGGCGACACTATCAAGGAGGTCAAAGCGACGCTGACGGAGTAAATCTTCGAGGAAGAGCTGGTAGTCTGCATTACTGATCTCAGTCTCTTGCATAAAAAAGCCATTTACGGATACCTCCGCCTTTGTTGCCTCGACGTTCACTACGCCATTTGGGATATATACCACGCGCTTGAAAATATCCTTTGACTTCAAGCCCGGCTGGGTGCTCGCCAGCTGCGGATCTGGCGTTGGGCCTCTCAGAAACTCGTTCACCTCTTGCTCTCGCCCGGCACGGGCGGCTATTGCCTGGATAAGTTGGAGATTTTCCCGGAACTTCGGGGCAGGGTTAGCCAGGTAATACTCGTGCAACTCCAGCAAGGCTGGCAGGTAGTTCTGGTTGAGCTGATCAGCTACGGCCTGGGCGGGGTCGTTTGCTAGTGGCTGGCGCAGGTTGGCCAGTCGCCATTCGTTTTCGTAGACATCGGCGATCATCCCCAGATTATTTACCGGGCTAAGGCTGTACTGGAAAGTAAGGCCAGATACGAACAGGTGCTCTGCAGGCAGTTCTTTCATGTAATACTCTCCGGTTGCCGCAAGAAAGACGGGACGATCCTGCGTCATCAAGGTTGTAAACAGCTTGGCAGCTGTAGGCTGCTCCCCCTCAAAAAGAGATGCCAGGCCCAAATCTTGTTGTACGCCTTCCTGATAACCCGGAAAGCCCATCAGGAGCGGCAGGTTGATCACGGTGACGTCAGGCCGGATGCCATAGGCGTACTGTAGCAACCAGGTCGGATAAGTATCGGAATCTCCGTGCGTGATCAGAATCCCGTTGGCGGCGACCGACATGAGTTGATTATGGTTGTATTCCATGACACCCGTAGGAATAGCACGGGCATCGTGCATCCGTTGCAATATGGCATTGCGGGCGCCGATGGCGCCGGTTACGGTATAGTAGGTCGCCAGACCGGTAGCAGCTTCGAGCTGATCGGGGTCGGCCGCATGCGCTTTAAGCAAATGGGGCCAGCGGGTTTCAGGGTGCTGATCGTGGGCGAAGTAGAGGTAATTCAGTTCGAAGCCCTCTGGATCCAACCGTGTTGCTGCGGCGGCCAGAATGGCCGCCAGGTCATAGGCCCCACTCCCGAAGCGGTTACTGTAGTTGGCCGTTTTGTAGTACTGCCACCAGGCTTCATCAGTGCTGCATGCTCCCCGGGCGACCTCCTCCCAATCGGCAGCTTGCTGATCATAAAAACTTCCCTCATGGCGGGCATAGAGGATACTCTCGAAGGGAGCTGGCAGCTGTAATGTCTGCCCTTCGCAATTGCCTGCGGCAAATATTGCCGAAGACGCGGAGAGCAACAGAGCAAGAAGGAGGTAGCGCATTTTTTTATTGAGGCATACCCCACCGGAATACGTCCGTTCAATCAGACCGCATTTTTTTTGCGCGGACGCAGGTGCCGGGGGAGCAGCAAGGAGCAATGACGGAGACAGCGGATGAACAAAGGCATACTAAACGACCGATCCTGAAAAAGATAACAGGGTGAAGGGTGCTCTTTGGAATTACCCGGCGAAACACCCAGGCTTAAAAGGATATAGCAATGATAAAAAGCAACCTAAATGCCATGCGTTGCACAGCGCCCCAACCAATTCCTGATTCACCCTGGAATCAATAATCAGCAACAAACTGGCCCAGCGTATAAATCCAGCTATTCCTTAATCTAAAGTAACTTAACGTCAGGTTTGAGCGAGGTAATAATTCAAGTTGCTGACTAACATGCTTTAATCTCCCGTGATCATCAAGTCCTTTGATATTTTAGACAGTCATGACCATCAAAAAGTCTAAAAGACCAACAGACGAAATAAACTACAAATAAGTGTTTGGTCCACTTCAGCAAAATAAACTAAGCATCGTTGCCAAACCTCGCGTTAACTTAGGGTCGCCAATTTCAGAACACATTGCTCAACTGGCCTATCTGATTATCTGACTAGTCATTTCACGCTATGGATCGCCGTAAATTTCTTGCCCTGACCCCTCCCCTGCTCTTTAGTCCTGCCTATGCACCTGCGTTCGCGCCCCCGCAAGCCAAGCGCCCCACCGTCGCCCTGATCGGTACTGGCTGGTACGGCAAGATGGACCTGTTCCGGTTGCTCCAAGTGGCGGAGGTGGAGGTAGTCGCGCTTTGTGACGTTGACCAACAACAACTCGCAGGCGCAAAGCGCCTGCTGCAGGCCAGGCATCCCGAGCAAACTCCCCGGACCTATGCTGATCACCGGGAGTTGCTGACGCAAGAACAGCCGGACATTGCCCTGATTGAAACGCCTGACCATTGGCATGCGCTGATTGCGATGGACTGCCTACAGGCTGGCTGCCACCTTTATCTGCAAAAACCAGTAGGGGTAGATGTCAGGGAGTGTGAAGCAATCCTTGACGCTGCCCGCAAGCATAAACGGGTAGTACAAGTCGCTCTGCAGCGCCGCAGCACGCCTCACCTTATCGAAGCAAAAGAACGCTTCATTGATTCCGGAAAAATCGGGAAGATCGGCCACGTTGACATGTGGTGCTACTACCCGATGCGCGACCAGACCATTCGGGAAGAGCAGTCAGTACCTGACACTTTTGATTATGATCGCTGGACGGGCCCCGCACCACTCCTCCCCTTCCGCGGTATCCCGCACCGGCGCTGGCGTTCTTTTCAGGCGTACGGCAATGGCATCATGGGTGACATGTGCGTCCATTACCTTGATGCCGTCCGCTGGCTTTTGGGTCTTGATTGGCCCAGCCAGGTCTCAAGTCACGGAGGGGTTCGGATACAGCTACGGGCCGACGCGACTACGACTGACACCCAAACTGCCGTTTTTGAATTCCCCGATCACGGCTTCAATTGCCATTGGACCCACCGCAGTTGGGGGGCTGCTCCCGACCCCGAATGGCCGTGGGCATTCGCTATTTACGGTGAGCACGGCACCTTTATCTCGGACACCCATAAGTGTGAGTTCCGTCCGCATAAAGGGGACCCCGTCCGTATTAACGCCCTGATCCAACGAGAAAAGTATCCGGAGGACGTTACCGAAAAAGACATTGAGCTACACGTCGCCTCCGCCACCCGGGCGCACCTTAGCAATTTCATGGCCGCGGTTGCCTCCGGCGACCGTCCAGTAGCAGACATTGAGCAGGGCTATATCTCCTCAGCTTCCTGCATCGTGGCAAACCTCTCCCTGGAACTCGGCAGGCCCCTTTCCTATGATCCTCATCGTAGAATTATTGTTAACGATCCCGAGGCAAATTCACTGCTCTCCCGTGAGTATCGAAACGGCTGGGAACGCCCCTGAAAGTGATCGGTATGACTTCATGGAATTTGGGTGATGATTACCGCCTGATGGTTAATTTAATCCTAAGAAAAGCACCCAAAAAGCAGAAAAGTGATATTTTCTGCCACGTTTCATTCACCCCTCCGGTCATATACCTGAAACGAAGTGGTTAGTGAACGCCAGTTATGCGTAGCCAGATGCTGCGGCACCGGGTAACAGCTACGCAAACCACTTTACTCAGGCACATAAGTAAATAAACCCCTAAATCATGTATTCAAGACTTTTACCCCTAGCGCTTTTATTGCTCATTTTCAGCAGCTGTCGTGAAGAAGGTGAGACGGTAACTACCAACACCGGTAACATCCCTCCTCCGACCATCGTCACCGCCACGGTCACCACGGTAGTGTTAGACCAGAATGGCACTCCTGTTTCCGATGCCACTATCTCAGGTCTTGGAGGAGACAGTCGGGAAAACCCCGATGGTACCTTTACCATTGATGCCAGCCAGCTCAGCTCTGACGGTTCGATGGTCACTGTCACTAGCCCTGGATTCTGGCCTGAGCGCCGTGTACTTGTCCCCGCTGGCGACGGCGAATTCGTCGAAGAGTTCATCATGGAGCCTAAAGTCAAAGCAGGCGACATTGACCCTGTGACCGGAGGCATCATCACCATTGCCGACAACTTCACCATCGAGATTCCCGCTAATGCTGTTGTTACCACTGCAGACGGGCAGCCGTATGATGGCCAGATCGACGTATACGTCAATCACGATGCCCCTGAGGATTTTAACGAAATGCTGAATAGTCCCGGTAATGCTAATGCTATGCTGGAAGATGGAAGCATGGCTAACCTGGAAAGCTTTGGCATGATGGATATTGCCCTGGAGTCTCCCGATGGCACCCCACTTGAACTTGACGCTAACAACCCCGCTCAGGTGCGTATGCCAATCTCTCCGGAGACCGCAGCAATGGGCCCCGACCAGGTAGACTTCTGGGTACTTGACCCGAATGGATTCTGGCTTCCTGCTGGTGTTGCGACCCTGGCAGAAGACTGCTACGTAGTGATCATCAGGACCAGTGGTGGCTACAATGTTGATGTTCCCCGTCCGATCGCCCAGATTTGCGGTCGTTTTATGGACGTAGGAGGCTTCCCCCTCACCCATTCTCCATTTCAGGTTAACCTGGTAGGCGGAATGAGCTGTTGGAATGCCCGCGTTGATTGTGACGGAGAGTTCTGCGCTTTCGTAGCTGCTGACGTCCCGCTGGAGTTTGTCCTGCGCGATTCCTGTACCGGTGAAATCACCACGATTCCGTTTGATCCAGTTGCCGAAGGCCAGACTGTTGATCTGGGAGACATTGTTGTTGACCTTTCCAACACTGCCTTCATTGCTACCCTGACGGATTGTTCAGGCGCTGGCATTCCCGACATTGAGCTGGCCGAGGTATGGGCCAATGGCTACGGTGGTAATGGCGGACGCTACTTCGCGGCCCGTGAGGACGGAACTTCTGTCATCTCCCTGATCAACTGTGGAGATAACGAAGTAAAAGTTCAGGCCTTTACCAGAGACTACCGGGCGTCCTCTCCCGTAATCACTCGCGCTGCCGACGATAGTCTCCCCGAAGAACTCACTGTTTGTGGCGAACTGGATGCTGACGAGTACTTCAACATCTCTATCGATGGTACTGACATCATCATTACAGAGCTTGCTCCTGTCTACTGGCCGGGCAATGGTAATTACAACTGGCTGGTACGTGCCGCAGGTATGCTTGACGGAGAGGAATACAGCCTCTTCCTTAACTTCAGCAACCCTACGGTAGGCCCAGTCAACCCCGAAGATGCCATGGGTGCAGTCTATCGTCTGGAGCCCGGTCAGGATTACGGAGAAGGACGCGTTTACGTCGACCCCGATCAACAGCTGGGATTAACTGGTGTATTGGTTTCCGAAGACATGTTCGAAGGTACGTTTAGTGCGACCATGAACTTACAGAACGATGCGACGCAAACAGTTGAGGCTGTAAACGTGAATGTGACAGCAAGTTTCCGTATACGACTATGAGCCGCCCCATGACCATAGCCACCTTGATTGAAGGGTGTCGGCGTGGTCAGCGAAGTTTTCAGAAAGAGTTGGTGGACCGTTTTGGTCCCCAACTCTTTACGATTGCGCTGCGGTACGTCCCGGATCACGCCCACGCTCAGGACGTGATGCAGGATAGCTTTGTCAAAATCTTAACCAGGATTGACCAGTACAAGGGCACTGGCTCCTTTGAAGGGTGGATGAGTCGGGTAGTTGTCAGTACTGCCCTGAATCGTCTTGACCGCAAGTGGATGCGCCGGGAGGTCTCTACGGAAAGGATGCAACTGGATGCCGCAGTCGAACCCTACGTCATCGATCAACTTGCCACAGAAGACATCATGCGCTGTGTCGCATCCCTGCCTGATGGCTACCGCCATGTATTTAACTTATACGCCATCGAGGGTTATCGTCACCGCGAAATTGCACAAATGCTGCGCATCACGGAAGTGACGAGTAGGTCCTATTACTCCCGGGCACGTAAAATGCTCCAAGCCATTCTATCCAACCAAAAAACAGGTCTCCGTCATGCCGAATAGACCATTAGAAAAACAATTGCGCGAGCGGCTGGTTGGTCAACCCACCAGCATTGATACCGATGCGCTGTGGGAGAAGGTCGAGCCCCGGCTCCCCAATAAAGATAAAAAGGTACTTCCTTTTCCTCTCCTGTCATTGCTGGGAGGACTAGGCCTATTGCTGTTAGCATTTTTGCCAATCAACAATCAAAACCAGACAAGCCCCGCACCCCAGGCGCCTGGTTCTCTCTACGACATTGAGGTCGTCAATGATTCTATTCCTCCCGCGAAATCGGCTCCGGCACCAAAAGCAGCACCAAAAAAGCAAGGCCCTATTGCTAAGAAGAAAGCTCCCAAAAAAGAAGTGGTGGCAAAGGGACCAGGGAAGCTGGAAACAAAGGTCTCCAAAGGCCCCGTACCCGCAGCTGAAGCCCAGAGAGAACGGACTGCCGTAGAGTTAGAAGCCAGTCGACTGGGAGTTGTTCCTCCAGGTATCGCGGAACAGCAAAGAATTAAGGCGGCCGAACGCAAAGCCGCCTATGAAGCACTCCTTGCCGAGCGCAAAGCTGCTTCTGAAGCACGCCGGGAGCGTGCCCGCCAACTTGCAGCAGAGCAACAACTGCTTGCCAAACAGAAGAAAAAGAAACGAAAAGGTGTCACTATTCCAGATACCGAATCACGCCAGGACAAAACAGCCCTGGAGGAGCGTGAAGCAAGGCGCATCGCTGCCGCTGAAGAAAAGGCCAGAGTAGCTCAGCAAAGAGAAGCGCAAAGGTTAGCGGAACAGCAAGAAGCCGAGCGACTCGCCGAACAACGCGAAGCAAAGCGCATCGCTGCCGCTGAAGAAAAGGCCAGAGCAGCTCAGCAAAGAGAAGCACAACGGCTGGCGGAACAGCAAGAAGCAGAGCGGCTCGCCGAACAACGCCAAGCAAAGCGCATCGCTGCCGCTGAAGAGAAAGCCAGAGCAGCTCAGCAAAGAGAAGCACAACGGCTGGCGGAACAGCAAGAAGCCGAGCGACTCGCCGAACAACGCCAAGCAAAGCGCATCGCTGCCGCTGAAGAAAAGGCCAGAGTAGCTCAGCAAAAAGAAGCGCAAAGGCTGGCAGAACAGCAAGAAGCCGAGCGTATCGCCGCAGAACTTGAAGCAAAGCGCATCGCTGCCGCTGAAGAAAAGGCCAGAGTAGCTCAGCAAAAAGAAGCACAAAGGCTGGCCAGACAGGAAAAAGCCGAGCGACGCGCCGCAGAACGCGAAGCAAAGCGCGTCGCTGCTGCTGAAGAAAAGGCCAGAGCAGCTCAGCAAAAAGAGGCGCAACGGCTGGCAGAACAGCAAGAAGCCGAGCGTATCGCCCAAGCGCGCGAAGACAGATTACGGGAGGAACGAGACCGCAAAACCCAGGAGCGTATTGAAGCACAAATCGCAAAAAATGAAGCTCAGAGAAAAGAGGCAGAAGCACTCGAACGGGCTAAAAGTAGTAGTCAATCAGCAGCACCGTCCCCAAACCGTAAAGCTGAAGACGACCGGATTGATGCGGCACGTCAGGCGCTTGCGGAACGTAACCGACTTAAAGAAGAGCAGCGGGCACGATTGGCAAGTATTAAGGAAGCAGACCGGCTCGCCCGGGAAGTTGCTTTAGCCGAAGCCAAGGAAAGCAGAAGAGAAGCGATGCTGCAACGGAGACGGGCCCTTACTCAGCGAAAGCTGGCACTGGCAGAAAACCGGCGGGTGCGGGCGGCCGAATTACAGGCAGCCAAAGAAGCACGGCAAAATGCTCGTCTGACCAATGCCTCTCGTAAAGCAGCAGCAGTGATGGCACGCCAGGCCGAACGAATGGCCGCGAAGGAGGCATTGCAGGAACAGCGTGCCGCGCGCAAGGCTAGTCTGGCCGCTGAAAGAGAAAGAATAAGCCTGGCAAAGCAAGATCGCCGCGCAGCACAGAGAGAAAGGGCTGATGCCCGCCGGACCGACCGCATCGCTGCGTACGACGCACGGCTTGCCGCCAAAAGAGCGCGTCGGGCAGAACAGTTAGCCGCAAAAGATGCCCGCAAAGCGGACATGCTCGCTAACCGGTTGGCGCGCGCCAGCGCCAGGGAGGCCCGCAAAGCAGACCGGGTGGCAGCACGTATTGCCCTCGCCGCAGACCGCATGGCTGCGAAAGACGCCCGTAAAGCCGAGATGATGGCCCGTAGAGCAGACCGTTTGGCAGCACGCGCCGCTCGCCAAGCCGCTCGTATCGCCGCTAAGGACGCTCGCCGGGCAGACCGTATGGCGCGTAAAGCTGACCGCATGGCAGCACGCGCCGCAAAGAAGGCGGCACGAATAGCCGCCAGAATGGCCCGTAAAGAAGCCCGCAGACTCGCCAGAGCAGAGCGCCGCCTGAACCGTAAGCCAGCCTACTGGACGGCAGAACCAGCGCTGGCCCTGAGCCTACCTTTACGTTCCGGAGGAGGAACGGGTAATGAAGGGAGCAACCGGGACGAAAAGATCCTTGAAGGAGTAAGCCTCCAGGCCTTAGCAGGCTATCACCGGGGTAATGGTCTCAGTATCCGTTCCGGGCTTGTAATGTCTACAGTAAACACTAAAGTGGCTCGTGAGCGCACCGAAACAACTACCGTTACTCAGCGAGCAGTAGTAGCCATCATTCAAAACCCCGACGGCTCCCAAACGGAGCAAATAGGTGATGTATCCGTACCACAAACAACGGTAACAACAACCAGGTACTTCAACAGCGTTAACAGTGTTGACTTCCCGCTCCTGCTCGGATACCGGGTCAAACGCAGCAAAATCGGCATGATGATTGAAGCCGGCCCTACCCTGAACCTAAGCAGTGGCGGCAGTGCTCACCTAACCACCGGAGTCAACTTCCGGGAAGTGGGTGGCGGTTACTTCCTGGGACGTCGGACCAAGCTCGGCTTCATGGCTAACCTCAGTGGCGAGTACCGGCTCAGCGAGAAAAGAGCCCTGACGGGAACTATCCGCATCCAAAGCTTCGGTGGTGGTTTCGAGAATCTGGAAAGAGCTGGCTATCAAACCAGTTACTCTCTCGTTGGTGTTCAGTTAGGCTATCGGATCAAATTCTAACTCCCAAGCTGACGCGCACGCAATTAGCGGAACTATCTGCCAATTCAGCAAGAACTCGTCGGACGAACTTCACTTCTTTAGCGTGCTTTGCACCCGAAAAATGCAAAGGATTCGTCGGACGATACCGATTAAAATAGCCGGGGTCCTTCGATGAATGGTTGCTGCTTGGTTAAGCCAACAGCAACTTAACCTGACGACTCAAGCCCCCTAACTCTTGATTAGTATTAAACCGATCACAAAAAAGAGGTGGCACATCCAAACTCGGATGTGCCACCTTTTTGGGCTAAATAAAATGTCTCTCGTAGCGAGACCCTACGGGCGAACTTCGTTGCCTAAACCAAGCAGGTTGACAAAGAGGCGGTAGGCGCCAGGGACGCCAGCTGGTAGTTCGCGGAAGAAGCTGTAGCCAGTGTACACGTAGTAACCTTTACCGTATTCTGCTACAAGTAAGCCACCATCTCGGGCAGGCTCGCCGGGATCATTGCTGGAGAGAATGGGCGTATATTCGTCCGACCAGTTGTTCGGAAAATAAAGCCCCCGCTCCTGGACCCAGCCTTCAAAATCAGCCGCAGTAATTTTATTCGGGAAATTTAGCACGGGATGCTCTGGTGCCAGAATGCGAACTTCGGCTTCCTCTACCGTCACCCGGTCCCGACTCAACTGCAGGGGGTAAGGCCCGAGTTCAGTCATTGGAATCTTGAGCCTGCGGCTGGTATTGTACTGGATCACCAGCGTACCGCCTCCTTCCACATAATTCATCAACCTTGGCTGGTAGTTCGGCATATCATCCAGGATATTGTATGCGCGGATTCCGACGACAATAGCGTCGAATCGACTCAGGTCCCCCGTCGTCACATCTGCTTTAGACAAAGAGGTTACGCGGAACCCAATGTTCGTCAGGGCCTCCGGGATAGCATCCCCGGCGCCCGGGATGTAGCCGATGTTTCGGCCGGCAATCTCCAGGTCAAGTTTGGCTACCGGAGCACTGGCATCAAGATCCGCCAGCTGCACGGGAATGTGGTCATGGTCAATTTTAACGAGCTTGCGGGTGTACCCTGTCTCCTCGTCATCACCGTCAAGGCGGACCAGGGGAACGATCATTCCCTGCTCTTGTCCTTCAGGAGGAGTCAGGTTAAAGATGAAGTACTGCTCTTCGCCTTTGCGCGTGAGCGCAAACTTTGTTTTTTCCGGACTAACCGTCCAGTTGTCGGGTGTACACAGCTCCACCGTACCGGTCAAACCTGCTTTGGCGGCAGTTACCTTGACCCGGATCTCCTGTTCTGCCGTATTGGTAAACAGGTAGCTGCTTTCGCCAAGTTCCGTGAATACCGGAGGCATGATCTCCAGTGGCTGTACCTGTTCTCCCTTTACGGGGTCGGTATAGGCGTAGCGAACCGGACGGGTGAAGGATAGCTGTTCACCTGCCACTTCGAGGTTAAACGTTACGTTGAGCGGGTCATCACTCTCTCCTTTTCCGCGCAGTGCCTGATCGGCAACCGTGTACATACCCAACTTCCAGGCTTCCCGGAGCCAATATGGCCCACTGGGCTTCAAAAAAGAGAAGATCATGAGGGTATCCGTTTGCTCAAACGGACGGTTGGGTAATAATTGAGCATTAGGAGTGAAACGGGTCATACTAACGCCTTCAACGAAGTAGTCAATCAGTTTCACCGACTGCTTGCTGCGGTTGGTGGCTTCGATGTCGATCTCGATATCCTGACCAGCCGTTGCAATCGGGTCATCGGTTTTCGCGGAGAGGTACAGCCCCAGGGAGCCGGCAATCAGTTCGTCCAGCTCCTCCATTTTTTTCTGCTTCCAGAAACCATCGGGGAGTTCAGCCATCATCTTACGCACTTCAAGCAGTACGGGGACACTCGCTGAAGGGTCATCAAAGTTGAAATTTCGTTCCACTTCATTGAGTGCTTCACCGATCGCAGCACCACCAGTTACCCGGCTCCAGCTAACGTCAATATTCGCGAAGATCTCCCCTTCTGCATCACGGTCATCTCCTTTCAGGAGCTCCAGTTGTTCAATCACTTCTCCCCGGCGGCCGGCACTACCAAAACCCTGGCTTTTATGCTGGCTCCGACTACGGGCAGCGATCTCAGCCACGCCTTCACCAAGTTTAGGCAGGTAGGTACCTACGTCCACCTTGATGATTTTATCCTGCTTCATGTGGTCAGGTACGCCGCGCCAGGTATAAGCATTCCAGTAGATGCGCCGTGGTTGCCAGGGCTCAACGTATTTGAGTTGCTCGGGGTAGGCATTAGGGTCGCCGGCCAGGTCAAAGGCCTCCATTCCGATCACGGCACTTGCCGTGTGGTGGCCGTGGGTTGTACCCGGAGCCCTTGGGTCAAAACGCAGCACGATCACGTCGGGTCGCCACTGACGAATTACCCATACGGCGTCGGCTAGTACATCATCTTTGTCCCAGATATTAAAGGTTTCGTCGGGGTGTTTCGAGTAGCCGAAGTCATTTGCACGGCTAAAAAACTGGGTGCCGCCGTCAATCCGGCGAGCAGCGAGTAGTTCCTGGGTGCGCGTTAGGCCCAGCAGCTCGCGAATATCGGGAGCGATGAGGTTTTGCCCTCCGTCACCGCGTGTCAGACTCAGGTAGGCCGTTTCGGCCTTATCCACATTGGCCATGTAGGCAATCAGGCGGGTATTCTCATCATCAGGGTGGGCAGCCATGTAAAGCGCAGAACCGAGAACTTGTAGTTTCTGAATTCCCGCGTGCAGCTGGCCCGAGGTAGGACGAGCGGCCATTTGGGCGCGGACGCTGGTGCCGGCCATGGTAATTAAGAGCAGCGTAAACAGACTGAAGCGCAGTAATTTTCTCACAGTGATATGCTTGGTTAGTTGCGAAGGGCTTGGTCCGCGTTGTTCTCCCGGCCAAGCGCTTTAGAGCGTGTCTAAAGGTATAGAGACATTTTCGGAGGCTCTTTGGTTTTCCAAGCGCCGGGGTCGCTGGCCAAATCAGGGTTATTCATTTCCCCACGCCCCCTTTTCTGCAAGGTAAAGCCCCCCCGGAAAGCACCAAACGTATGCTAGATCTAGGGTACTCCGCCAGTATTTAATGGAGTTCCTCAAGGAACCCGGGAATAACTTGCCCAATTTGTAGGAACAGGGTATGCCCCGCCCCCACAATGCCCACCTGAAGACACCATAATTGCTTAGGAATTATCGGGTGGCACCCCCTGATCCTAGATACCTACTTGGTAAAACCAGCTTTTACCGCCTTCCCGAATCTGCCGCCTTAACTTTACGCAGCAATGCTTTGCTTCACGGCAAAGTTTGCACAAACCCATACCTTGCTGCTTGCTCCTCCTCCGCTGGCACCTGCGTTCGCGCCAAAAAATCTACGGCTGAACATCCAAGCCTTGCTCCCCGGACCAGGCACTAAAGCGTTCGGATTAATCGTAAACCAAGAAAACAGCCCCAACCTGTTATGTCCACCAAGAAAGTCCCCAATTTTGCCACGCAGTGCATCCACGGCGG
>CAZTTF010000070.1:0-5279 GCA_964616365.1 uncultured Lewinella sp.
CGACAACGGTGCAGGCCTGTGATGACGGTAACCCCGCAACCATAAATGATATGGAGACGGTCCTTGACTGTGATGGGTCGATTTGCGTGCCGTGTATGGGCACGCCGGGAGGCTGTTCTAACGGGACTACTACGGTAGTTGCCTGTGATGACGGTGACCCTTGTACTTCCGGTGACGTCCAGACGGTGCTCGATGCTGACGGCAGCATTTGTATTCCCTGTGCTGGCGTGGTCGAAGACTGTAGCACTGGCCCGTCCACGGTGCAGGCCTGTGATGACGGCAATCCGTTTACCATCAACGACATGGAGACAATCCTGGATTGTGATGGTAGCATCTGTGTGCCTTGTATGGGCACACCGGTGGATTGCTCAAATGGTACTACCACAGTAGTTGCCTGTGATGATGGCGACCCTTGTACCTCCGGAGATGTACAAACGGTGCTTGATGCGGACGGCAGTATCTGTGTTCCCTGTGCAGGTGTGGTGGAAGATTGTTCAACTGGTCCGACCACGGTGCAGGCTTGTGATGATGGTAACCCCAGTACCATCAACGATATGGAAACCATCCTGGATTGTGACGGCAGCGTTTGTGTACCGTGTATGGGGACGCCGGTAGATTGCTCCAACGGTATTACCAGTGCGGTTGGCTGTGATGATGGTAACCCATGTACTTCGGGAGATATTGAGATCATCCTTGATGCCGATGGCACCGTCTGTGTACCTTGTATGGGGGTTTTGGAGGATTGCTCTACGGGTATTACCAGTGTCGTTACCTGCGATGATGGTAATCCCTTTACGATCAATGACCGACAAACAATTCTGAGTTGTGACGGTAGCGTCTGCGTACCTTGTATGGGCACCCCGGTCGATTGTTCTAATGGCACCACAACGGTTGTTGCCTGTGACGATGGTGACCCTTGTACTTCAGGTGATGTACAGACAGTTCTTGATGCAGACGGAAGTATCTGTATTCCCTGTATGGGCGTAGTCGAAGATTGTTCCACGGGGCCTGTCAGTGTGCAGGCTTGTGATGATGGCAATCCGCTCACCATTAATGACCAGGAAACCATTCTGGATTGTGATGGCTCCATCTGTATTCCCTGTGCTGGCACTCCAATTGATTGTTCTAATGGCACCACAACGGTAGTTGCCTGTGATGATGGTGATCCCTGTACAAGTGGTGATGTGCAGACAGTTCTTGATGCCGACGGAAGTATCTGTATTCCTTGTACGGGCGTGGTAGAAGACTGTGCCACCGGCCCCGTCAGCGTAGTGGCTTGCGATGATGGTAACCCGTCCACTATTAATGACGAGCAGACCGTACTTGATTGTGACGGCAGTATTTGCATTCCTTGTGCGGGGACGCAGGTGGATTGTTCGAACGGGATAACTTCGGTGGTGGCCTGTGACGACGGAGACCCCTGTACGTCAGGTGATGTCCAGACCATTCTTGATGTCGATGGCAGTGTTTGTGTACCGTGTATGGGCGTAGCTGAAGACTGTTCCACCGGAGCCACCAGCATCGTTCCTTGCGATGATGGAAACCTGGCGACGGTAAATGATCAGCAAACGATTTTAGACTGTGATGGCAGCATTTGTGTCCCCTGTACCGGCGAACCCTGTGCCATTGACCTAGAGCTCGGAGACGATATCACGCTTTCAATCGGCGATAGCCTCCAACTCGATTTTATTACAAATGCAAGCATTGACACGATCATTTGGTCTCCGGCAACCGGGCTTAGCTGTACTGATTGCCCTGCCCCGATCGCGCGACCAACGACTTCCATCAGGTACGAAGTCACCATTGCAGATGGCCGGGGTTGTACGGTAACCGATGACCTGTTGATTACCGTTGATCTCAACCGCAAGGTATTTATCCCCAACGCGTTTTCCCCGAATGGAGACGGTATCAATGACACCTTCCTGGTGCAAGGCCGTAATGATATGCGGGTAACCAGTGTTACTATTTATGACCGTTGGGGTGCCGCCATTTTCCGGGGCGGAGACCTGTCTCCGGCCGGAACTGACCACGCTTGGGATGGCCGGAATCGTGGACAGCTTGTTGAACGGGGCGTTTACATCTATGTGGTTGAAGTAGAACACTTTGATGGCCAAACACAAATATTGGCCGGGGAAGTCCTGGTTATTAAATAATTATGTCTACTTTTATACTTTAATCTCAGTTTTTCAAAGACGATACTAATGAAAATACCTTTACTTAGAGTCGGCCGCTTTGGCTTGCTAACCTTACTGTTTTTCAGTGGGTTATCCTTATTTGCTCAAACAGAATTCACCACTAATGGAGGGTTCGAAACAGGTGATTTTACCGGTTGGGGCCAGTTCCCAAGTGCTGCCGGCCAACAATCTGTTGGTGCATTTTCAGCAACGGAAGGCATGTTTGCTGCAAATATTATGAATACGGTTGCACCTAGTGCCAGTGGTATTCGTAACTCAGGAATGGGAGCAGGAACCCTTATGATGGGGGATCAGGTTACTATAACTTTTGACGCAAGAGGCCAGGGAGCAAACGGAGGAGTTGCCTTTGCCGAATTCTGGACCTTAGATGGTGGCGGTGGTGTCACCTCTAACCAATTACTTGGTGGCGCACCGCTCGCACTTAATGGTGATCCGAACGTATGGACGAGCTTTTCATTCACGGTTACGCTGAATGCAGATGTAACTGGTGGTACCGCGCTCAACCTGAATGCAATTACTGGAGCTGATCCGGGATCTACGATGGATTTATTTATCGATAATGTTTCCGTTGTGGCTGCCGCCGCTCCCCCCGGTGCCAACGTAGAATTCTGTGTCGACGTAAGTTGTTTTGACAACTTCACCGATGTAAACCTTTTCGGTAACTTTAATGGGTTCAACCCAACTTCCAACCCCATGACGGACACTGGTAACGGTATTTACTGTACGACCGTCTTCCTCCCACCTGGAAACGTAGAATACAAATTCCTCGTAGATGGAGCTGATGAGCAATTTGAAGTTGGAGACCCTGGAACCATTTCCTGCTGTGGAGGCCAATTCACTAACCGTCTTTACACAGTAGTTGACGGAATGGATGAAACAGTAAGTTTCGGTTTCAACAACCCTGATGGCCCTGAGTGTATGACTTTCCCCGGAGCAGATGTAGAATTCTGTGTTGATATTGGTTGTATCATGCCTACGGGCACCGTTAACGTATTCGGTATTTTCCCGAACTCGTTCTTTGATCCGTTTGCCAACGAAATGATGGATCCGGACGGTGACGGTATATACTGTACGACTGTACGCCTTGATCCTGGTGACACAGAGTTCCTCTTTATCCTAAACCCTGGTACGCCAGAAGAGAGAGTAGAAAGCTTTGATCCAGTTCCTCCGGGAGATGCTTGTTTGATTTCTTGTTGTAATGATCAGTTCACTAACCGCTACATCACCGTAGTTGATGGTGTTGACCAAAACACCAACTTCGTTTTTGATGTACCTTGTGAAAGCACTTACACCGAACCAGTAGTAGACTTCCCCGCCATTGAGGCGCAGTGTGGTAACGGTACAACGGTAACCATCACGGGTAATGCTACTCCAGCAGGTGGAGTGTACAGTGGAGATGGTGTAACCGATAACGGTGACGGAACCTTCGATGTAGCGCTTCCTGCTACTGGTTCCGTAGACGTGACCTACACTTTCGTTGATGATCTGCAGTGCGAAGCTACTGCTATGACAACCATAGAAGTTGATAATGAGGCTCCGACTTTGACGTGCCCCGGAGGAGCTGCTGGCAATGCTTTGGTCAACGGTTCTTTTGAGTCTGGCGACTTTACTGGCTGGACGGCGATTGATAACCCTGCTCCTTTTGTGTCATGGGCAGTAGGCCCTCAGTCTAACACCGGTGAGGGCTTCTTTGGCGCAGCCAACCCTACTGATGGAGGTTTCGTAGCTTCCAATGGTTTTGACGGAGGTGCTGGCGAAGCGAGCCTTTCCCAAACAGTAACGGTTCCCGAGGGTGCTACATTGACCTGGGACGAGAACATCGACTACGATTTACAGAGTTTTGCACCTCCTGGAGCTATGTCTCGTATCTATATGGTTGAAGTGCAAGACCTGGGTGGAAATACGCTTGAAACTGTACATGAGATTATGGTAATGGCAGGAGCAACTGATTTTGATAATCAGTGGGTTTCTCTTACTGCAGACCTCTCAGCATACGCTGGCCAAACTGTACAGATTGTATTCAAGCAAACAATTCCACAAGACTTTACCGGCCCAGCTAAATTTGCACTAGACAACGTAGTCCTCAGTGCTGCATTGCTGACGGTAGTACTGGACGATAACGGCGAGTTTGACGTAACTACCTTGGATTTTGTTGCGGATGATAACTGTGGTATCGAAAGCAGTTCAATCGATCCTGAAGTTCTCACCTGTGAGGATATTGGTGTTGCTTCTGTAACTTTCTCTGCCACTGACGTAAATGGCTTAACTTCGGAAACAGCATGTACAATTATCGTTGAATTCGAGCAGCCACAACTAGCTTGCCGGAGTAACATAAACTTAACGCTGAATGATAACTGTCAGGCATTGTTGCTTCCTTCAATGGTGCTTACTGGTGATGTTGCCTGTATTGACGTATTTGATTTCGACATCGTTGTTCAGGATAGTGACCCTTCAAACGGTCCAATCATTGACGGCTGTGGAGAGTTTACCTACACCATCAGCCAGCTTAGCCCGGTTGACCAGCCAAGTACCCTTGGTTTCACTGGAGACTTTGCCCCCGCAAACTGGACACAAGTTGATAATGTCCAAGACCCAGAAAATCAGCTGACCTCCGTTGAGCATACTGCTACTTCTCTGACGCTAACAACTCAGGCGCTTCAGTTCCCTACTGTATCTCCATTCTTCCTTGAGTACAGCATCGGCTTCAACGAGCTTGGTGTTGTATCCCTTGATTACGATTACAATGGCGCTGATGCCCCATTCGATGAAATTTTCATCGTTACTACTTTTGAAGGTAATATCGTTGGTGGTGTCAACACCAACCAGCCTGTTGTTGGTAGCCTCGCCCTTGATGTTGAGCCTGGTTATACCCTTTTCATCGTAAACGCAAATGACGGTTTCTCACCAACTCCTGGTAATATTGATGAGTCCGTATTAACCGTAACCAACTTCATCTTCGATCCAACTCCTGCTGATGGTGGAATCCTCGATCTCGACTTTGAGACTTGCTGGGGAACAGTACGCGCCGAAGACAAAACTTCTCCGGTAGTTGTTAACCAGGTGTCTCCCATCGACCTGCTTTGT
>CAZTTF010000071.1:0-7045 GCA_964616365.1 uncultured Lewinella sp.
ATTGTCCGTTAATCCAGTATTGTAAGCCAATTACCCCCGCAACAGCCAGAGTTCCACTAACGATTCCCTGCGCAATGGAGCGGAGTAGGTAGGGCTTGCTGATGAAGCCCCAACTGGCGCCCACCAATTCCTGCGTTTTGATGGTGAACCGATTTGCGTACAGGGATAGCCGCACGGTGTTATGAATCAGTAGGCCGGCAACGAAGGCGAAAAGGCCTGCCAGTCCCAGTAAAATGTAGGTGAGTCTTTTGGCATTTTGAGCAATTCGTTCCACGAAGTTCTCCTGATAAAAAACGCTGGCTACGCCTGGCAGGGCCTGCACTTCAGCTGCGATGTCAGACAGTTCATCTGGCCCTAATTGTTCGAGGGGAACATTAAAGGTGATAATATCAAGCAAGGGGTTGTTGATGCCGAGCTCTTCGAGGTCCCTTTGTAGATCTTCCCCCATCTCATTAAGCGCTTTAGACTTAGAAATGAAGACAGGCTCGGTGTTTGGCTTGTGCCAGCTGGCACTGCGGATATTGGCCACGAGATCTTCACGCTGTTCAGCGGTATAATCCGGTGCCAGCTCTACGATGATGTCCAGATTCTCCTGCAATTGGCGGGTTAAATAGTTCGCCTGAAAAGTCCACAGACCTACCAACCCCAGCAGGAATAGTACCAGGGCAAGGCTAATGACAACGTAGAGGTGGTTTGGGCGCGGCATGTAGTATGGTAGGCTGTTTCTTACTTGCCAGACAAATGTAAGGCTTCGGCGGTGGGCATAAGGTTAATTAGAGTAAATCATGGTTATGACTTACTGCTCCGCATTAAACACTTTCCCGTCTTCGCACCGGACAACCCGGGCCTGAAAGGTATCCAGTAAGCTATAATCATGGGTAGCAAAAATGACGGCAGCGTTTTGTTCAGCGGCCAGATTACGCATCAGTTCCAGAATCTCGCGGCTGGTTTCGGGGTCCAGGTTTCCCGTGACTTCGTCGGCAATCAACAAGGGAGGTTGATTGAGTAAGGCGCGGGCGAAAGCCACGCGCTGGCGCTCTCCACCACTGAGGGTATGCGGCATGTCTTTTAACCGGTCGTAAAGACTTACTGAGGTCAACACCTCCTCTATGCGTTTGTCGGTGTCTGCTCCTCGCTTCCAACCGGTGGCTTCCAGGGCAAAGCGTAAATTGCTTTCTACACTGCGGTCCATAAGTAAATTGAAGTCCTGAAAAACAATGCCCAACTTTCTCCTCAGCCGCGGAATGCGCTTTCGGTTAACTTTATTGAGGGATACTCCTGCCACGGTACCGGTCCCTCCGGCCAGTGGTAATGCGGCATACAGGGTTTTTAGCAGGCTGGATTTTCCCGCGCCGGTTTTCCCGACGAGGTAGACAAATTCTCCCGGGGCAACCTTGAGGTTGACCTTTTCCAGAATATTCTGGGTTCCTTGCCGGATATTAGCCCCACGAAGTTCCACTATTGCCTCGGCCATACTTTGTCGTCAGATAACGTTTAGGTCGGTGAAGGTATCAAATATTCGGGTGGCGGGGCAAGGTGCAGCCACTCGCTGCGTTACATCCCGAGAACTACTCCTTTTGGAAGAACCCTTTGCAGATATGCCAAGACCATTACACTTACTCCTACTAGCCCTGTTTTTTTGCGGTACAGCCTCCGGACTGTACGCACAAAAGTATTCTAATGAATTCCTCACCATCGGTGTTGGGGCCCGTGCGCACGGCATGGGAACGGCCGTGACTGCGAGCCAGCAAGATGTTTATGCTGCAGCGTGGAACCCTGCTGGCCTCGCGGCAATGTCCGCTGATGCTGGTCTTGAAATTGGTGCTATGCACGCAGAGTGGTTTGGTGGTGTTGGGAACTACGATTACCTCGGGTTTACCTTGCCCTTGTCGGGCAATAACCAGCGAATTGGGGTAAGCGTTATCCGTTTCGGTATCGATAATATCCCCAATACCCTTAGCCTTTACGAGGCAGATGGTACTATCAATTTTGATAATGTCACGGAATTTTCCGCTGCTGACTATGCCTTTTTGGGGACTTATGCTAAAGCCTATCCTAAAGCAGACGGTGCCCTCCGCCTGGGAGGTAACATCAAGGTGGTACGACGTACCATCGGTGAGTTTGCTAATAGCTGGGGCTTTGGCCTGGATCTGGGAGCCCAGCTCGAAAAAAATGACTGGACCTTTGCCCTGCTAGGACGAGACATCACGACCACCTTTAATTCGTGGTCTTTCAACTTTTCTGAGCAAGACCTGCAGACACTGGCCCTCACCGGAAACGAAGTGACCCCAAACAGCGTCGAAACCACCACCCCTACCATCGTTTTAGCAGCCGCGCGTAAATTCAGCATTACCGATGACGTCACCCTGCGGGCTGAACTGGACATAATTGCGACTACGGACGGCAAGCGCAACACCTTGCTGTCAGCTGATCCGGTTTCCGTAGACCCGGCCTTCGGCCTGGAAGCTGATTACGGTGAGTTTATCTTCCTGCGTGCCGGTATTTCCCAGTTGCAACGAATCGAGGATTTTGACATGATCGAACGCCTAAATTCTCGCCCTTCAATTGGGCTAGGGTTAAAGGTGGGCGCACTTAATGTTGACTACGCATATACTGACTTGGGAGAAGACGACGGTCGTTCCACCTACAGTCACATCGTCAGCGTGCGCCTCGGCATCAAGCCAAGGCAATAGTCAGAGAACAAGGTAACTTCAGTTCGCCAATTGATGAATTGGCCGGGAGGCTGTTCTCGGATATTTGCACTACTTCCTTTTAATTACCGGCACTTCTTTTACTACCATTTGTAGCGTAAGCGGCAATCTTCCCTCAAGTAGAGTGACTTTGCCCCGGCGCATGCTGTTGGTCACCTCCTGGGTGTAGTGCCGGATGGTGATCAGTTCGAGATCGCGGTCTACGGTAGTTTTAAAGTTCTGCTCTACCAGTTTGCAGAAGCGTGCCACCCGGTCGTCAATATCATTTACCACAATGTTGAAACTGATAGCAGTATTCTGCATCATATTCACCTGCAGGCGCGTATTGGTGATGTGATCAAATAGTTCTTTGATATGGTGTTCGGCCACAAAACTGAAGTCACGGGTACTGATGTTAACTAATGCTTGTTGCTTCTCCACCGCCACCATGGGAGGATATGCATCGGCCGCATCGGAAAGGATCATTGTACCTGGGCCTGTAGGATTGACAAAACTGCGTACGTGCAGCGGAATGCTTTTGTTCTGGAGCGGCTTGATCGTTTTTGGGTGGATGATGCTTGCTCCGTAATAGGTCATCTCAATGGCCTCTTTGTAGCTGAGGCGCTCTACAAGGCTGACATTGTCGAACAAGCGGGGATCTGCGGTTAATACACCGGCTACATCCTTCCAGATTGACATCTTCTCGGCATCCAGACAGTAACTGAAAATGGCTGCTGAATAATCTGATCCCTCTCTGCCCAGGGTAGTCGTAAAATTCTCGGTAGTGGAACCGATGAATCCCTGCGTGAGCACAAAGCCTTGCTTCAGGAGTGGCGGTACATGCTTCGTGATGCGTGTCTGCGTTTCTGGCCACTGTACCCATCCTTCCCGGTAGGTGTTATCCGTGATGATGCAGTCGCGTACATCCAGCCAATTGGTGGGTAACCCGGCATGATTAAGGTAGGCTGCCACCAAGTGGCTACTGAGCAATTCTCCCAGCGGTACAATTTGATCGTAGTCATAATCGTAACTATCGCTGGGAGGGTCTTCAAGTGCCCATTCCACACTGACAAAAACATCGTTAAGGTTAGCCAGCAAGACTTCGGGGATAGACGCTCCAAAGAGGTCTTTACAAACGGCAAGCGTGGAGCTATGTAGTTCTCCCAGCAACTGCGTGGCAGTTGCCAGGTCTTGCTGGAAATAGGCTTGTGCCACTTTTTCCAGGGCGTTCGTTGTTTTGCCCATGGCAGAGACTACAATGACCAATTCCTGGCCTTTAGACTGCTGCAGTATGTTGGCAACGTTACGAATGGCATCGGCGTCTTTGAGCGATGCTCCCCCAAATTTGAAAACGTTAAGAGGCATATCAGAATAATTGGAGCGCGAAGATATGAGCTTTCCGCAGTGATTAGAACTTTTGCGATGCCTTTAAATCCCGGACCCAAGAGAATAATAATTCAGTTTGCAGGCTTACGCATTCCCGGGCTTTGAAGAAGTACTGGATAGCCGTTATGGGAGGTGGGCGCGGCCGCAGGTGCAGGGTAAAGCGACGAGTGCCAAAGTAAGTTCATCAAATTCGCAACTACTGTCTTTTCAAGACGTTCTAATCAAAATCCTACCATGTTACGACAGCTACAATCTTCCGCGATGTATTTTCTTGAGTGGAACCATGAACGGATTGTCCGTTGCGTAGAGGAGCTGTCTGAAGCACAGCTTTGGGAGCGCCCCAATCATAACTCTTTGAGTGTCGGGAATCAGATTCTACACCTGGAAGGGAATATCAGACAATGGGCACTGCATGGTTTAGGAGGGATGCCGGATGTGCGAACCCGCGATGCTGAGTTTGCCGCCGTTGGCGGCATTACTTCTACTGAACTGCTTGCCCGACTTGAGGAAGTGATCGAAGATGCCCGCCTCGTCGTATCAGACCTAACGGAGGCAGAGCTATTAAAAGAACGCGATATTCAGGCCTACCGCCACGATGGCGTTTTTATCCTGATGCACGTTATCGAACACCTGAGTTATCACACGGGGCAAATTATCTACTACACCAAAGCCATCTTGAACGTTGATCTGAAATTTTATGGCGACATCGATCTGTCGAAAACAGCTGGATAGATTAGGTACGCTACGCTTAATTCCATACGAATCCTCGTGTTGATCATTTTCCGGCCAAACTAGGGTAAACGCATCAAATGCTAGCACATAGTATGAGCCCTTGGAAAAGGCTCCTTTGTCGCTTCCAAGGCACGCTTACTATGTGCAGCCACCTCGATTTACCCGATAAGTGAGTTGTTCGGACATAGTATGCGTCCTCCAAAGACCACCTTGGGTGGGATTCAGGAGGCTCATCCTATGTCTCGGACTACGATAAGTTTTGATGCGAGTGCCCTGCCGCCCAAGCCGGTCGATAGAGCATATTTCCTCAACACTTACCATCTTTACCCTCCGGTACAACTTCGTTGTGCCCGTACTTGTAATAGCATTACAAAACTGAAATACCCATGCTACCAGCTATCGATCCCACATCAACACTTGCCTGGAGGGAACTTGACGTTCATGCTTTTGAAATGCCAAATCGTCACATGAAGGACCTCTTTGCTCAAGACCCAAACCGGTTTTCGCACTTTCACCAGCAGTTCGAAGACATCCTGATTGACTATTCTAAAAATATCATTACTCAGGAGACGATGGACACACTCTATCGCTTGGCTGATGCCTGCGGTGTCAGGGAAGCCACGGAGAAAATGTTCTCAGGGGTGAAAATTAATGGTACCGAAGACCGTGCGGTCCTCCACGTTGCGCTACGTAACCGGGACAACAACAGCCAGGTCTTCGTAGATGGAGAAGATGTAATGCCAGAAGTACGCCAGACGCTAGAACGGATGGAAGACTTCTGTGGTCGAGTACATTCGGGAGCATTTACCGGAAGAACGGGTAAACCGCTTACGCAGGTAGTTAATATCGGTATAGGTGGCTCTGATCTTGGTCCGGTAATGGTGACTGAAGCCCTGAAGCCATATTGGATTGACGGTCGTGAGGTGCACTTTGTCAGCAATATCGACGGCACGCACATGGCGGAAGTGCTCAAAAAGGTAGATCCGGAGACAACGCTGTTTTTGATCGCCTCCAAGACCTTCACGACCCAGGAAACCATGACCAATGCACGAACTGCCCGCGAGTGGTTCTTTGCAAATGGTGGTAAGCAGGAGGATGTAGCCCGGCACTTCGCGGCACTCAGTACAAACATTACGGGAGCAAAAGACTTTGGAATAGATGAGGCGAACATCTTTGGCTTTTGGGATTGGGTAGGAGGCCGTTACAGCCTTTCTTCTGCCATCGGATTAAGCATCGCTCTAACGATTGGCTATGATAATTTCGAGGGTTTACTGGACGGTCTGCATAGCATGGACGAGCACTTCAGGACGGCACCTGCAGCAGAAAACCTACCGGTTAAACTGGCTCTTTTAGGCATCTGGTATACGAGCTTCTTCGGCGCTGAAACAGAGGCTATCCTGCCTTATGACCAATACCTGCACCGTTTCCCCGCCTATTTTCAGCAGGGTAATATGGAGTCTAACGGAAAGAGCGTTGACCGCAATGGTAACCCGGTTAGCTACGCCACCGGACCTATCATCTGGGGTGAACCAGGAACTAATGGGCAGCATGCATTCTACCAACTGATTCACCAAGGTACCCGCCTTATTCCTTGTGACTTTATCGCTCCCGCGGTCAGCCACAACAAACTGGGTGATCATCACGCCATTCTGCTGAGTAACTTCTTTGCCCAGACGGAAGCGTTGATGAACGGTAAAACCGCCCAGGAGGTTTCCGAGGAGTTGCGTTCTGCTGGTAAGTCAGACGAGGAAATCGCTGCTTTAGTCCCCTTCAAAGTATTTGACGGCAACCGACCTACCAACTCTATCCTCGTAAAACAGATAACTCCATATGTTTTGGGCCAGCTTATCGCCCTCTATGAGCACAAGATTTTTGTCCAGGGAGTGATCTGGAATATCTACAGTTTTGATCAATGGGGTGTAGAATTGGGCAAGCAACTCGCTAAAGCTATTCTACCTGAATTAGATGATGCAACGGCCGTTGCTAGTCATGACAGCAGCACCAATGGTCTGATCAATGCCTTTAAGGCCTGGCGTTAATAAAAAACTCCCCGCTGAAGGCTTTCAGCGGGGAGCAATACTAAAGTCGATCATGCAAAATTCTTGGTGCGTGGTCGGTTAAGTTTTAAAAAGTCTCCCACCGGATAAGCCGGTGGGAGACAGAACTTAAAGTCGATCATGCAAAATTCTTGGTGCGTGGTCGGTTAAGTTTTAAAAAGTCTCCCACCGGATAAGCCG
>CAZTTF010000072.1:0-33526 GCA_964616365.1 uncultured Lewinella sp.
TCACGGAAATAGCTGAGAAAGGTCGGGATCGGCCGCCGCATTGTACGCGGGATATTAAAAATCGCTCTACGGCGGGGAATGGCGGATGGAGTCGGCATCGGGTACAATTAAAAAACGGCTTAGTCACAAAGGTAGTAAGCAGGCGCAGGCTATAAAGACTATCCCTGGTTATTGTAGATTTCTTCTCCCGGCGCGGACGCAGGAACAAAATTCGAGTTTAAGGAGCAGGGTAAAACCAGCAATACGCCAGGTACAAATACCTGTATTGCAACCACTTACTGGAACTCCATCAATAAATCCTATTATTAAACAGGCATTCTTCATACGCAAAGCCGCGATGCATCGTGTCCCAAAGGCTGTTGTTGCACGCAGTAGAAAGGCTTCCAAAGCAATGCCCCTGTGGATCGCCAAGACGCTTATCTTTTTTCAAACCTCCCTCAATCAACGTGCCATGAGAACCTCAATGCTTCTTACGCTAATCATATCACTACTCGCTAGTGCTACAGTAGATGCCCAGGCCATTATGAGCTTTGAGAATCGCACAACCACTCAAAATTGCACTTCGACTGCTTGCCAATATGCTGATCCGATTAGTGCAGCATCAGCCCACGAGCTAATGGACGTTGGTGGAATTCCGGTCAATTCTGAAGTTACCCCCGGCGTGCTTGGATTCAAATATTTTTCCGGCCAAGCAGGACTGGTTCAAGCAACACGGGCCTTACCGACGGTATTTTTTTGGCTACGCTGCCGCCACAACGATCAGTAACAATTTAGGCCAATCACCCACTCAAGGCAGCCAGGCCTTTATCGCTGAGGACACCGATGGAGAAGTCACCCTACGCTTTAACCCCGTAAGTCTGGTCGGAGTTGGCAACGCCAACTTTTCGATGGACTACATCGTAGACGGAACATTCGAAGCGTAGAGCGGGGCTGATGATCGGCTATACGTTGGACTGGAGGTTACGGACTGCCCTGCGGCCACCACCATTGTCTTATTGGATGCCTTCGGCAACCCGACGGATGGCGCAACCGACCTCGATGCAATCCCTGATGCTACTTGGGGCACCCTGAACCAGGACCTCAGCAGCTTTACCAACTGCAATGTCCAGCTGGAAATTATCACGGACCTCAACAGCTCTACGGAGGAAATGGCCTTCGATAATATCGTTTTCAGTGCCGGGTAAACCCTCCCCGTTGAATTCCTTCACTTTACCGCTACGGCAAGGGAGAAAGCCGTAGCATTGTCCTGGTCAACAGTCTCGGAATCAGAAAACCTTGGTTTCGAAATACAACGCAGTAGTGATGGGATCACTTTCCAGCCTATCGGCTGGATCGACGGATCGGGTGATGTCGAGGAGCGTCTCGACTACACTTTCGAGGACCTGACCGTCGTTGCAGGCCACGACTACTTTTATCGTCTGCGGCAGGAAGACTTTGACGGCAGCTTTATGTATTCCTCCATCGCCAATGCGCGCACCTCCGGACAATCAGATCAATCTGTAGGAAGCCTCTACCCCAACCCGACACTGGATGGTCAGTCCAATCTTGAGCTCTTCCCTAGCCAGTCAGGGGAATGGGAAGTTGCCGAGCTTGACCTAAGAGATCGCCTGATCAGCAGCAATAAGCTTACGGTCATAGATGACTATCGTCTTATACCAATCGACCTACGGGAGCAACCTGCAAGAACCTATCTCGTACGTATTGTGCGAGAAGGAGTAACTACGCTAAAACGTATTGTCCGATAGTCTTCAGACAGTCAAACTAGTTCCCAGCAAGGGGCCTGCTTACGGTAAGAAGGTCCCTTGTTTTCGTATACATCTCCGGTAAACAGATGATGATTAATGTAGTAGACATCAGTTATCTCCCCTTCCTAACACTTAACCAAAGTTATAACTCACCACTCGCTAAGAGCCGGGACCTTTACCCTAACAACACAGTATAGTCTAGAAAATGACTACCCATAGTCTGTAACGATGAGCAGTCATGACGCCATAAACCCTAGAACATCCCCTTAATCCATTATCCCAAATACATTCTTATGCGCAGTTTTATCTTTTTCCTCTGCCTACTAGCCACTTCGCTGGTTTACGGTAACAACATCCAGGTAGACAACGTCTCCCTAACTGATCAGAACGCCGGTACCGGAACCACCCAAGTCCAATTTGATCTTAGCTGGGAAAACTCCTGGCACATCAGTGTTGGGCCAGCCAATTATGATGCAGCATGGGTATTTGTCAAGTACCGGGTAAATGGCAATACCTGGCAGCACGCAACCATTGCTGATGCTGGTGCTTCCGCACCAGGTGGTGCCACCGTTTCCATCGCCGACAACGTAGGTGCCTTTGTTCACCGTTCTGCGGATGGCTCAGGGAATGTCAACTTTCAAGGCATTCAACTGCGTTGGGACTACGACGCCGACGGCGTCGACCCAAGCAGCATTGTCGACGTGCAAGTCTTTGCCATCGAAATGGTTTATGTCCCCGAAGGAGAATTCAGTATGGGAACCAATGCCTTCGATCAGTCCAATCTCAATGGCAACTTTTATTCCCTGACTAGTAGTCCGTTTATCCTGCGGGTACCATATCGAGTCACTAGTGAGAATGCCATTGTGGTTTCAAATACGTCAGGAAACTTGTACTATGATAATACCGAAGGGCTTGGCGAAGCAGGAATTGGTGATCAGCTGGGGCCAATACCTGCTGCTTTTCCAAAAGGTTTTAGTGCTTTCTATTGCATGAAATACGAAGTTACGCAAGACCAATGGGTGTCCTTTTTCAACACCCTAACACAAGCTCAGAAAGCAAACCTTGATATCACGGGGCCTAATGGAAAAAACTCTGACGATGAACTTGGTAGAAATGCCATCAGTTGGCCTGATGAGGGTAATGCCTCTACCACCTTACCCAATATTCCGGTTAACTACGTACCCTCAATCTTCACTTTAGCTTACCTCGACTGGGCGGGGCTTCGTCCCATCACTGAGCTTGAGTACGAAAAGGCTTGTCGTGGGCCACTGAGCACGGTAGTCGGTGAATTTGCCTGGGGAAATAGTAACCTTACCAACAACATTTATGATATACTCAATGAAGGAGATCCTGACGAATCAATCATTAACCCTGGGACAGGGACCGGCAATGCGATAATCACAGGCATACAAGGAACGCCTTCCGGGCCTAAGCGAGTTGGCATTTTTGCCGCCAGTGCTGAAAACAATACCCGGGAAGAAACCGGAGGTAGTTATTACGGAATCATGGAATTAACTGGTAATGTTTACGAACGCTGCATTACAGTAGGCAACCCAGAGGGACGAGCCTTCTCCGGAGCACATGGAGACGGCAACCTCTCCTCGGCTGGAGCTGCAACCGTCACCGGCTGGCCGACCACTGCGCTCGGTATTGGATTTCGTGGAGGCTCCTTCTTAAATGAAGTTCCCTTTATCTTAGTTAGTGATCGTACAGACGCTGCAAATGAAATCGTCAACGGAAACCAACGTCTCGGATTCCGCGGTGGGCGTTCAGCACAGTAGATAGTAGACATGAAAACGCTAACTTATTTACTGCTATTAGCGCTTGTATATTCAGGCGGAATGTACGCCCAATTCCAGGGAGGAAGCGGGGATGGTTTCACCCAAAGCCTGACGATTCAGCTTGATCTGACTGGGGTCCCTGTTGGTGTACGACCACTGTATACTGGCGGGTCGGGAGACGGCCACGACCAAAGTCAAACCGCTTTCCTGGTATCTGGTGACGACCCGGCACAGCTTTTCAAAGGCGGCTCTGGGGATGGTTTCGACCGTTCACAGGCCAGCTTGGTCCTGTCCGGCGAGAACGTCGTAGTGCTTTTCGGGGGAGGCCCTGGAGATGGGTTTGACCAAAATGCCTTCACGGCCAGTCTGGCTGGCGATACTATTTCGGGACTCTATGCCGGAGGGTCTGGAGATGGGTTTGACCGGGCCGCGGTCGCAGGTGCATTGAATGGCGAGTCGTTGGCAGGGTTATTTGCTGGCGGATCTGGAGACGGGTTCGATCAGTTTCTCTTTGCCGGAGACCTGGATGGAGCAATGCTCACCCTCTTCGCCGGCGGAGCCGGCGATGGATTCGACGAAGCCACCGGAAACTTCGCCCTCAACGGTCAGTCGCTCGACATCCTATACGCCGGTGGCCGTGGCGACGGGTTTGATACAGAGCTCTACCTCGGCGTACTGCCCCTACCACTAACCCTCATTAGCTTCGATGCCTTTCCGCGCAAAGACTTCGTTTTACTGCAATGGGTAACGGAGGAAGAAGTTGCCACCGACTTTTTCACCATCGAAAAAACCCGTGATGGCCGCGGCTTTGCCTCCGTTGGCACCACCGATGCAGCCGGAGATTCAGAACCCGGCGAACGACTTTACTATGAAATGGAAGACCATGCTCCCTACAATGGCACTTCCTTCTACCGCTTACAGACTACCGATTTGGACGGAGCGATTAGCCTGAGCCACCTCGTCGAAGTCAACTATTCCGTAGACGTGGACTGGAACTTCGTGCTTTTCCCAAATCCGAATACTGGCCGTCAACTTGGCTTTCGCCCCAAAGGAATCGAGCCCGGTACTGATCTATACTTTGAAGTTCTGGATATTCAGGGGCGGGCCTTGCTCCGTAGTGAATTCACCGTGGATGGAAGCGACGAGCAGTTCCAGCTGAACACCCCTCTCCCCTCTGGTTCCTACCTAATCAGAGTTACGGATAAAGCAGGAAACACCAAGGCTAAAATACTGATTGTCAAATAGCCAGACGTATAGCCTACAGTTCTTCTTACTGGTTACAACCCAGCCAAAAAACTACGGTTTCCGGCGGCGGTTGTAACCATTTCTAGTTTAGATACTTCGCCTGCGTTTACCAGCAAAGAATTCAATTCGGTCATTCACCGATAAATATGGCTACTTGGGCGAAAAAGCCTTTAGATATCAATAAGGAGGGCTCACTTTTGTGACCAATACACCGCCCCTCCCCCAAACACTCCATAAAGCCAATTGAAAATGTATCTACTCTTACGCTCCACACTCCTTTGCTTTGTACTCCTTCTTTGCACCAGCGTCAGCGCCCAAAAAAGCGCCAGCATCTCCGGTCAACTCCAGGATGCTGAAGCCGCTGCCGTTCCTTTTGCCAACGTTGCCCTTTATCAGGACGACAAGCTCATCAAGGTCGAGACAACCGATGATGCCGGCATCTTTCGCATTACTGGCGTAGCAGCAGGCGCCTATAAGCTGACAGCTACTTACCTCGGTGCTCCTGATCTCGTGCGGGAAGTAATCGCCGCTGGCCAACCCATTGATCTCGGAGTCCTCAAGATGGAACCCGCAGCGGTTGAACTGGCCGAAGCCACCGTGACCGCCCGCCGGGCGTTGGTCGAGATCAAGCCTGACCGGACGGTGTTCAATGTCCAGGGAACCATCAACGCCGTAGGTGACAATGGCCTGGACCTCCTCCGCAAAGCTCCGGGGGTCACGATCGACAACAACGACAACATCAATATCCTGAGCCGGTCGGGTGTCCTCGTATACGTGGACGGTAAGCGTCTGCCGCTGGGCGGTGATGACCTGTCCAACTACCTCCGCAACCTCACCGCAGAACAGATTGACCGGATTGACATCATCACGAACCCCGGAGCGAAGTATGAAGCAGAGGGCAACGCCGGTATCATCGATATCCGTTTGAAGAAAAACGAAAACGAAGGCGCAAACGGCAGCGTCTCCTCCACAATCAGCCAGGGACGCTACATGCGCTACAACATGAGCGCAAATGGCAACTACCGTAACAGCAACCTCAATATTTTCGGAAATATCGGTTACGCTAACAACCAGGGCTTTAACGAAATTGAGTTTGAGAGTTTCCAGAATGGTTTTTTCCAGGACGAGGAAACCGCTTTTTTTAACGATAATCGTACCCCTAGCTACCGCCTGGGTACCGACTTCTTTCTCGGAGAGAAGCATACCGTTGGCTTCCTCATCGGAGGAATCTACACGGATAACGACTCCCGCTCGTACAACAACATCGACCTGTTCACCATCGAGACCGGACTGGAAACGCCCGACAGCCTCCTGCGGGCAAGTACCATTGGCCGTTCCGATCGCGGTCAAAACACCTTTAACCTCAACTACCGCTACGATGCCGGAAAAGGGAAGAGCCTAAATATTGATTTTGACTACGGGCGATTCCGCAACGACAACCTGCGCGACCAACCCAACAGCTACCTGAGTCCGGACGGAAGCGAGGTCGTAAGTCAGTTCAACAACTACTTCGACACACCGACCGACATTAACATTGCAACGGCTCAGCTGGATTATGAGCAACCCTTGGGCGGTGGGCAGTTCGGAGCCGGACTACGCTTCTCGCAAGTAGGAACTGCCAATACGTTCCTGTTTTACGATGTTCCGGTTGGTGGTGAGCGTATCCTGAACGAGAATCGCTCCAACCAATTCGACTACGACGAAAATGTTTATGCCGGCTACCTCAACTTTGCCGGAAAACTGAACGACAAGGTCAACTTCTCCGCCGGCCTCCGGGCGGAGGTGACCGACGCCAGCGGTGAGCTGACGGCCTTTAACGGACAGGAAGAACCTCCGGTAGACCTCGACTACCTCAGCCTTTTCCCCACCCTAGGGCTTACCTACGCGCTGAATCCCCGTAAGGGTAATACCGTCTCGCTGAACTATGGTCGCCGCATCAATCGTCCCGATTACAACGTCCTCAATCCTTTCCGCAACCAGATCAGCCAGCTGAGTTACGAGCGCGGCAACCCTACCCTCGCCCCGGAAATTGTCGACAACATTGAGCTTGGCTACACCCTCGCCTACCGCTACAACTTTAAACTGGCCTACAGCCGGACCAGCAACCAGATCACCCGTTTGATCGGTCCTGATGACATCGACCCACGGGCAGGTTTTATTGGTTGGGACAACCTGGCTACGCAGACTAACTACAGCTTTAATGCAGCGCTCCCCTTCACCGTTACCAAAACCTGGGATGCCTTCTTCAATGTCTCCGGTGGTTACATCGACAACCAGGCTGACTACGAAAATGGTGCGACCATCGACCTGCAAGCGTTTACCTACTCGATCTTTTCGCAGCACACCTTCAAGCTAGGTAAGGGCTTCACGGGAGAACTTAGCGGATACTTCTCTGGCCCCGGTGTTTGGGGAGGTGTTTTCGAATACCAAACCAGCGGTTCCTTCAATGTCGGCCTGCAAAAGCGCTTCTTCAACGACAAGCTCAACGTGAAGATCAGCGGCAACGATCTCTTCTTCACTACCGGCTGGCGGGGCTTCTCCGAGTTTAACGGGCTCCGTAGTGAAGGTAGTGGCAACTGGGATAGCCGCCGGGCGACGCTTAGCATGAGCTATAACTTCGGTAACCAGAAAGTCAAGAGCCGTAAGCGGAAGACCGGCCTTGGCGACGAAGCCAAGCGCGCTGGTGGAAGTAAGTAAATGGTAACATTACAGCTAACAGCATGACAGATGGCAGTTCCAGCAATGGTTCTGCCATCTGTCTGTATGCTCCCTTCTGTATTCTGCCACCTGCCATCTATCTTAGCGGCATGCGCACACTACTCTTGCTTTTCCTCATTTCTACGGGCCTGACCGCACAACACCAACACGATCATAAGCACGATCGTGCGATACACTTTCCCGACACCAAGAACTACCAGACGCTGATCGTCGATCTGCACACCCACTCGGTCTTCTCCGATGGAAGTGTTTGGCCCGACATCAGAGTGGAAGAAGCCGTACGCGACGGCCTGGACGCCCTTGCTTTTACGGAGCACCTGGAGTACCAACCGCATCAGGCTGACATTCCCCATCCGGACCGCAATCGCGCCACGGAGCTGGGCACAGCACTGGCAAAACCGCATGACTTGATGATCATCCCTGGCGCAGAGATTACCCGGGACCTCCCCCCCGGCCATTCCAACGCCTTATTTATCCAGGACGCCAATAAGCTCAACGTTAAGGATGCCTACGCGGCCTTTGCCGAAGCAAAGCGGCAAAACGCTTTCGTCTTCTGGAACCATCCCAATTGGGTTGCCCAGCAAAAAAATGGTGTGGCAACCCTCTCCCCCATGCACCAAAAACTGATTGACCAAGACATGTTGCACGGTATTGAGGTGGTCAACGACCTTACCATCAGCAAGGAGGCTCTTGCCATTGCCCTGGAGCATGACCTGACGATCATCGGCACTTCTGACGTACACGGTCTGGTCGACTGGCAATACCACATCCACGAGGGCGGACACCGTCCGGTGACGCTGGTGTTGGCCGAGGCGCGGACGCAGGATGCCGTGGAAGCCGCTTTGAGAGCAGGCAGGACCGTCGCCTACTTCGAACAAACGCTGGTAGGGCGGGAAGACAACCTCCTCTCCCTCATGGAAACTACGCTGACTGCGCATGATGCCGCCTACCGGGGCCCAAGTTCAGTACTGGATGTCAACCTGGCAAACGACGGAGACTGTGAATTACTCCTGGAAAACATCAGCGGTTATTCGTTACAATCCGATCTCGGAATCATACGCGTACCTCCACACAGTGAGGTGGCTATTTCTGTGATGACGTTGGAGCAGCAGGCGGAGACGACACTGCGGTTCAAGGTTTTGAATGCCGTAACGTCTCCTGATGATCGCCTGGAAGTTAGCCTGACTGTCCGGACGGAGTAAAAGAGTGGCCATCCGGAAGCAATACGCCAAATAGCACACTGAGGAAATCACCTGAATTGACGGGCTAAGCATCCGGACAATGTATCTTCGCTCTCGTGACCTACCAAGCAACACTAGACTACCTCTTCACCCAGCTTCCCATGTTTCAGCGGAGTGGCAACTCCGCCATGAAAAAGGATTTGACCAACATCAAAGTCCTGCTGGAAGCACTGGGTAACCCACAGGACAAATTCCGTTCCATCCACGTAGCCGGCACAAACGGCAAGGGGACTACCTGCCACCTGCTTGCTGCTGCTCTGCAAGCCCACGGTTACCAGGTCGGGATGTACACCAGCCCTCATTATCGTGACTTTCGGGAACGGATCAAGATCAACGCTTCCTTCATTCCGGAAGCAGATGTAATTCGCTTTGTTGAGTGGCTACGTCAGGCAGCGCTACCCATTCAGCCCTCCTTTTTTGAGATTACCGTAGCAATGGCCTTTGACTATTTTGCCCGTCAGCAGCCCGACTGGGTGATCGTGGAAGTGGGCCTCGGCGGCCGCCTCGATAGTACCAACGTCATCACCCCTGAGCTCTCGGTCATCACCAATATCGGATTCGACCACATGGAATTCCTGGGGGATACACTCGAAAAGATCGCCTTTGAAAAAGGCGGCATTATCAAACCCGGCATCCCCGTTGTCATCGGAGAAACCCAAGCTGAAACTACTCCCGTTTTCCGGGATCTTGCCCGGGCCGGACGCAGCCAACTCATCTTTGCGGATCAGGCGTATGAGATAGTAGACAGATCGCGAGGAGCCGAAGGGAAACTTGCAGGTAGTCAGTTTGACATCCGAATGCCGGGTGCCCAAAAGGCCTTTTCCTTTACCACCGACTTAGGCGGACCCCATCTGGCGAAGAACCTCCTGACTGCCTATACGGCGCTGATCGCCCTACATACTGATACGTTTACCCCAAACGCAAAATCAATTGAACATGGCTGGCGGCAGGTGAGCCGGGAGACCTTCTACATCGGCCGCTGGCAGGTGTTGCGGGAACGCAACCCGCTTTGCATTGCCGATAGTGCTCACAATGCTGAAGGCCTTATTCCCGTGATGCAACGACTCGAAAAAATGGATCTCCCCTTGCACATTGTGCTTGGCGTCGTACGCGAAAAAGACCTTTCCAAAGCCCTCCCCTTGTTTCCTCAGGACGCTACCTACTACTTCGTAAAAGCGGACATTCCCCGTGGGCTTGCAGCCGACCAGCTGCGCTATGCTGCAGCGGAGGAAGGACTTAAAGGTAAAACCTACGCTTCCGTTGCAGAAGGTTACCAGGCCGCCCGAGAGGCAGCCAGGCAAAGCGGCGGAATGGTTTTTGTTGGCGGCAGTATTTTCACCGTTGCGGAAGTTGTCTAAAAGTTAGCAAACACTAGTCTCTTAAAACGGGTTACCTTCGTTAGTAAACACCCTGTCTTTATGCAATTTCGCTGGCTATTGCCGATTTGTTTCTTGCTCTTAACCCTCTCCATTCAGGCGCAAGGCCTTCGCCCTTATAATCCAACTCCCGAGACGAATATCGGACTCATTACTTTTGGGACGAGTTTTACCCTCGGTTCTATGTACCTGGACCGCAAAGTGAAACCACTAACTGAAGAACAGGTCAAGATGCTTGACTTCAGCAAGATACCTGCAATTGATCGTTACTCAACACGCCACCTGTCCTTCCGCTCAGATGAGTTTACGGATAAGTTGTTACTGACAAGTTTTGCCAGTCCGTTTTTCCTTTTACTCGACCAGAGGGGCCGGGATAACTTTGACGACATGGCCCTGATCGTCTTCCAGGGTGCATTGATTAACTCCGCGCTGGTTAACCTTAGTAAAGTGGTCGCAAAACGCCCCCGTCCCTACAATTATAACCCCGATGCACCTTTGGACCTCAAGATGAGAAAGTCATCGCGTTATTCTTTTTTTAGCGGACATGTGGCAACCTCCGCCTATTTCAGTTTCACCACCGCCCAGTTATTTAGTGACCTTCATCCTGATAGTAAGCTAAAACCATACGTTTGGGCTGCCGCAGCCTTGATCCCTACTACCGTGGCTTATGGTCGCATGCGTGCGGGAAAGCACTTCTTCACGGATGTCCTTACCGGTTTTGTTGTGGGCTCTGCTATCGCCATGACGGTACCTGCGCTGCACCGCAGGGCAGCCAATTAGGCCTGTACATTCTTCGGCAATCCGTTCCACGTCAGCGTAGAACAGCCGCTTGATAGCCCTTCTCTGGTTTAGTTGCCTCGTCCGCCAGGAGTCGTTGAGCTCTAATCCATCAAAGAGGCAATCCCTTGCTGTTGGTCGTTTATCCTATCTTCGGGCGACCAACCCTTCGCTACTGGCAGTATGCTGAAACGATTATTCCTTAGTGAACGTGCCATGTTAATGGCCATCATCATCAATGCGGTGGTGATTTTTGCGCTGTACTTTCCTGAGTTAAAGGACAATTGGTGGCTGTTAGCTATTGATCACGCGTTTATCATTTTCTTCCTCATTGAAGTAATTGTTAAACTGAGGGTCCTGAAGCCCAAAGCCTACTTTTCCGGAGCCTGGAATAGATTCGACTTTGTCATCGTATTGGGAAGCCTACCTGTCTTCCTTGAGGGTTTCCTTGACATACCGGATGCAGCCATGCTGTTGGTCCTGCTCCGTCTCTTCCGCCTGATCAGGCTGGTCCGCTTTCTGCGGTTCATTCCGAATATTGAGCACATTCTGAAAGGCTTAGGCCGGGCCATGAAAGCCTCCGTATTTGTCTTGGGCGTTTTGATTTTCCTCAACTTTATGCTGGCGATCATCACCTGCCACTTTTATGCGGTTAAAGCACCAGAGTATTTTGGTGACCCGCTGGTCAGCATTTACAGTATTTTCCAGCTCTTTACCCTGGAAGGCGGGAATGAGATTCCGGCAGCTATCGTGACCAACACCCGTGAGCCACTAAGCACCGCCGGCATAGGCATGACCCGATTTTACTTCGCCCTGATAGTCGTATTAGGCGGCATCTTTGGCATGAGTCTCGCCAACGCAGTTTTCATCGATGAGATGACGATGGATAATAATGACGCACTCGAAAAAAAAGTCGACTCGTTGACGGAAGAAATCAGATCCCTGCGCAAGCTGCTAGAGCAAAACGATAGTAAAGCATAAATCTTCTGGTTTGCCGGCTATCGGACAGCAAAGCGCACGCCAACCAGTCCCCAACTACCGTAGGCAGCCCTGCTCCTTAATAAAGCATCAGTTGCATTTGGTTGCCCTATCCATTCTTCAAAAGGATGGTCCGTCAGGTTGTTCATGCGGGCAAAGATGGAAACGTTTTTAAGCACCTCGTAGTCCGCCGAAATATCCAGGGAGAACAGATTATTTCGCCAAACCGCCCTTTCATTCAGGAACCGATCAAAGAAACGATCCCGGTAATTCACTGCTACCACAAAGTTGATCCGCTTTTCGGCATTGGCATATACGATACTCAGGTTGGCCGACTGCCTTGGCGCTTGAGCCAGTGGCACCTCCTCCGCAATTCCCATTGCCGACTGGTTACTCAGTAAATTGAAATTATAGGTAGCATTTACATTGAAATGCCGCCACTTAGGGTTGATCGCGCCTAAGCTTTGATACAGCCCCGTTTCAAAGCCAAGCACACTAGCAGCTTCCGTATTAATCAGTTGAGTTTGGTAAGTAAAGGTCAACGGATTATTGAATGATTCTACCACCCTCACCGTAGGATGATCAATGGTCTTGTAATATAATCCCACGGAAAACAGGCCATCTCTACGCCCGTAGCGTTCAAAGGTGAGATCGATGTTATTGCTATTCGCAAATTCCAGGTCTTGGTTGCTAAGATTGAACTGGTCCAGCGGAATCAGGGGTAAGGCGGCCTGTGGGCGGAAGTTCCCGTAGTTCGGGCGGCCTAAAGCCTGGTAATAGCTGAAGCGTACCTGACGGTCCCGACGAATACGGTACACGACATTCAGCGCTGGAAGCAAATTAGTCCGATCAAAAGCAACAGGATTGAGGGTTAAAGAATCCTCCGTTTCCAGACTTAAGTATTCATACCTCAATCCGGCATTGAGGCTCCAACTAGCACTGTAGTTTGCCGAGTACATCAAATAGGCCGCGGCGACCCGCTCCTTAGCAGCATATAGTTGCCCTTCGTCCGTACCGGGATCAACGAAGGCGGACATCGGCCGGTCTTCCAGCAATGGTAAAAAATCGGCACCACCTACCTCCTGACCATCATTAATCATCTGGGTGAAAGCTACTGATCCGTAAGTACGGTCCTTAGCCCTGAAGCGCGCGCCCAACTGCAGGTTGCCTGTTCGTTTTTGGTTTAACCAGCGGGTAATATTCATACTTCCGATAGCGACCGTTTCATTGAGTTCTGCGTCTTGCTGCAGGCGGGCCGTTTCCTGCATGCCTACCCCAAAATCTGTATATGGCGTAAGTTCACTGGCCATAAAGCCACCTTGAACAGGACCAGTAGACTCGAGAATATTCCGCCTGCGCCCATCCAGTGTTTCGTTACTGTCGCTGTAACTGAGCTGATAATCCAGCCGGGTCTGGGGAAAGTTATTTTCCACTTCCAGGGCCACCAGACTCATCCTCCGATCTGTTGAAAATGCCGTCCCCGTACGTCGAAAGCTGGCCCCACTTTCCACCGGCAAGTGCAGTTGCCGTCGCTCCACCTCCTGACGGGTGATACTCTGATTAACACTCAGTCGCATTCGGTTATAAGTGCTCGGGCGCAGTTCCACTGCACCAATAAAGCCAATGCGCTCCGTCAAAAGATTCTCATCAAAGGGGCGAATGAAGGCAATGTTACTTCCCGTGTCTTCATACTCAAACAACTGGTTGCGCACGCCCCTTCCCTCCTTGAGGTAACTTCCGGCAGCAAGGAAATAGACCTTCTCCTCACTCACCTCAGAATTTAGTGCCCCCGCCAACTGAGTCACTCCAGTAAATTGTCCGGGATTGTCATTAAAACCAAAGTTAGCTCCTTGTGCTGCCTGCGCCAGTAATTCAAACCGTTCCTCCGGTTGGCGGATTTTAAAATCTACCAGACCGGCAATAGCATCACCGTCAGTAGCTGCCGTGCGCGATTTGATGATGCGCACCTCTTCCACAAGGTTACTCTGAATAATGTCTAAGCCTCCCGACTGGTCATCTTCTGGCTGAATGTTTGGCAGGCGCTGCCCGTTAAGGGAAACGGCGGCATACTCCTCGGGCAGGCCTCGGAGTTGAATGAATTGACCTCGACTCACGTCTCTGATCAAAGAGACACCGGGCATGCGCGTCACAGTTTCGGCCAGGGTTACATCCGGATATTTGTTAAACGTCTCGGAGTGAATGATGGTCTGAGTACATAAACCACTTTGCTGCAGGCGTAACGCCTGCGCTTGTCCAAAAGCACGCCGGGCAATTACCTGCGTCTCCGGCAAATCACTGAAGACATCGCTGAGTACAGCATTTATTTCAATCTCACGGTCTACCAACGCTACATTGAAGGTGGTATCAAAATTTTCGAATCCGATATAACTGATCACCAACCTGATTCGCCCTGAAGCCACCTCAAGTTCGTAGTGCCCTTCGTCATCAGTAAAAGCACCAACCACTGCGCCAACGGCTGCAACGGTAGCCCCTACCAGCGGCTCACCGTCCTGGTCAGTCACTTTGCCATGCACTTCCGCTTCCTGAGCGATCAATGTGGTACTACAAACCAATAGCAACAAGACTAATGACAGTGGTAAGAACTTACGAAGTTTGAATGGTGGTGTAAACAAGGTCGGCATTACTTAAAGTGGAAAAATCAGCTTGAGGCTGCTAAGAGCTTGTTTGGGAATCAACTTCCGACCTCCTAGCGGCACTTTCGGTCAGGAACCAGATTCCCAAACGGGCTCTAATATCCGTAAAAGCAGTTTGGCAACAGGATTGTTTGTTCCTCTGGGCACAGATTGATGCCTCCGTCAACACAAAATGTCACATTCCCCTTACGCCACTAAGTTGGCAGATTGCTAATTATCTACGTTATTACGGCAGCTCAATTGCCTGCCATGAACATCGTTTTCCTTGACACCGCCACCGTAGCCGACCTCCCAGAGGAGCTGGCTCGTTTTTCAGCTTACGGTTCCTTCACCGGTTACGAAGGGACTTCGCCGGATCTAATTGTGGCGCGGGCGCAGGATGCAGAGGTGGTGATTACAAACAAAGTGGTAATCGGAGCAGCCGAAATGGATCAGCTTCCCCGACTTAAGCTCATCTGCGTTGCCGCAACGGGGACCAATAACGTAGACTTGGTGGCCGCCCAACAAAGAGGCATCCCGGTACGCAATGTCAGTGGCTACAGTACGAATGCTGTTGCTCAACTTACCCTAACCAGCCTGTTCACCATGGCCATGGACTTGATTCACCTCAACGAAGCGGTTTATAACGGGACCTACGCCAAATCACCGTCTTTTTCCTATTGGCGGCAACCTTTCTACGAGCTCGGTGGCGCCCGCTACGGCATCATCGGCCTCGGAGCCATCGGTAAACGGGTGGCCGAACTGGCCACCGCTTATGGCGCAAAGGTGGTCTATCACTCTGTTTCCGGACGGAATACAGCGGGGCAGCCCTACCCTCACGTTAGCCTGGAGGAATTACTTACCACCTCCGAGGTAGTTTCCATTCACTGCCCACTATCTGAACAGACCCGTAATCTCATCGACTATCCAGCAATGGAGAAAATGAAACCATCTGCCTACCTCATCAATATGGCCCGTGGCGGTATAGTGAACGAACCAGACCTGGTCCGTGCGCTGAATGCTGGAGAAATTGCCGGTGCCGCTACTGATGTTTTTTCTTCAGAGCCAATGCCCGCCGACCACGTATTCACCTCAGTGCAGGAGCGGGGAAAATTATTACTGACACCCCACATTGGCTGGGCCAGCGTTGAAGCCAGAATGACACTGCTCGCCGGCATACGGGCGAACATTGAGCAGGGATGGGCCTAGTGCAGAAAATTGTTCCTCCTAATACTATCGATACAAGATTTTACCGCTTTCGTCCAAGCATCATCAGGCAGTTTTCAGATGAGCGTAAAAAGCGGCATACCCCCGCCTGACATTTATCATACTTCTCCCTGATCTTCGTCACCTAGTCTGCTTTTCATACCCCTGATCTTAGCACTAACCAAAACACAAGGTTATGCTTAAGATTATTGCTCCTGTAGACTTTTCCGATACTTCTGCCACCGCGCTAAAGTATGCCTGTCAGTTAGCTGATCGTACTGGTCTCGATCTGAAGGTAGTACACATTCACGATGGCTATGGTAACACTGATCGCCTCGTGGTTAAGAAAGGTAACCCCGAAGCTCGTGCCGAGGCACTTCGCCAGGTGGAACAGTTCGTACGCTTTAATGCTGACCCGGTGTCCTTCACTGCCATGGCTGGTGATGTAGCAGACGAACGCCCATTCATTGAGTCAGCAGAATACGTTGGCACCCCAATCCCCATCCTCCGCAAACTAAGCGAAGACCCAACCACGGCCATGATCATCATGGGAGGAGTTGGCTCTGGTGCCATCAGTAAAGTTTCTCCCCTGTTTGGCAGCGTCGCCAGCAGCGTTACCATGAACGCAGGATGTCCCGTAATGCTTGTTCCGCAAGGCGCTGAGGTCCCCGACATCAAAATCGCGTCTATTGCCTTTGACACCGTCCGTGACCTGGAGGAGGTAAGTGATGGTTGCCGCTTTCTGCGGGATGGTCTACAGCCAGCTATGCGTTTCGTGCACGTTCGGGATCACGACGCGCAAAAGGAAGAAAACAAAGAGACACAGTTGCTCGAAACCGTACTGGATACCACCTTCCCCGGCTACCCCGTAGAACTGGACTTGCTCCCTCCCGGTGAAATCGCACAGCGCCTCCTGGAATACACCCTTGAGTCTTCCGTGGACCTACTCATTCTTGGCCACCGCAAACGGGGACTCTTCAAACGATTATTCGTAGGCTCAGAAATCCTGCCGGTACTCGAGGAAAGCGGCACCCCAATGCTCGTTGTTCCGATCAGCGAATAATCGTAAAGACTATACACCAACATGAAATTGCTTTATACACTCGGGCCAGCAGTCTTTCTGCTGGCCCTTTTTGCCTGCACGCCGGACCAACTGGAAGAAGCCGATCAGCTTGAAAGGACACTACTAATCACTTGGGTAGCACTCGAGCGCAATGACTTAAAAGCAGCTGCCGCTTACAGTGAGCAGGCCAAAAATATCTGGCGGGCCAATAGCCCTCATTATCGGGAGGTAACGCTTACGTCTAGTCAGCACCGCTCCCTGGAATTGCTCCAGGAATGGATGGATAACCTGGACTTTGCCATCCGCTACGGACAACGGGACAAAGCCCTTAATACCATCCGTCTGTTTCAAAATGAGATTCCTGCTATCCGACCGCCAGGAGAAAGCGTCAACCCAACGGACGCGCTCTACCGCTTCTACCTCCATTGGGAGGAAGTCCGAGAAGTCAGCCAGGACCAGATGATGTGCCTGCTGGAATGGCAGGAATTTGAAGGGCTGTACGAGACGGCTGTTTTGGAATGGGAGGCGTACCAGCGTTTTCCCGGCCAGGCGTACCCAGAAGTTACCCTCCCGGGACTAGGCAGCAATAGCCTGAAAGCTGAACAGTATGCGCTTAGCCTGTCGGCTGCGCTCGCTGAGTTTGCGCTCACGCTACAGCAGGGAGATCATACCTTGACCCGCCAGCCAGGCAATCACATCCATCGCCTGTTTACCGACTACCTCGCTATCATCATCGACTACCCAGATGAACAGTCGCTCAAATAGGCAGAAAGACGACCACAATTTGTACTCAACTTATGAAATTACCCCTCCCTAAGCAATTTACGTTGCCTATGGAGGAGTATTCAAGCTAACCTAGTGCTTCAAGCTATTTACCAGCCTTAGTCCGTTGGATCGCAGAGAAAGAACCACCCGACTTATGCTTTAAAAAACCAAACCTGACCATCACGAGGTAAAATGATTAGTGACTTAGTTGGTAAGCTATGTAATTCCTTGACGCAGTTCTCTCCGCTATCATAAAGAGCAAAAAAGCCCCGCACCTTTAGCAGGTGCGGGGGGATAAACGTTTGCTCAAAGCATTCGTCACGCATAACTGTCATTCATCTTTGCGGTGCCACTTTCCTGACTCAAATCCTGGGGTGAGAATACAAGTAAGGGACGGTCGGCTACCATTGCGGCCATACGGGTGTTGCTGCGCGAGAACAACCGTTCGAACCAGCTGCGCTCCGGACGACTCATGATCACCAGGTCGCAGTTACTCTCCCGGGCATACCGGAAGATTGCCGGAGCTACTTCCTCATTTTTGATGGTGTCAAAGTTTGCTTTGATGTCCAGATCCGGGCGGTTGAGCGCGTTCTGTAGCACCTCCATATCAAAGGCACTGTTATCACGCTTACCAGTTCGAACGTGGAGGAAATTTACCGTTGGGTGGTAAATCTTCAGCAGCTCCATCAACCGGATGGTATAGAAGGCATCCACATGCTCAAGATCGGTGGTAAAGCAAATCTGGGTTGGCGGCGTGAACGTTACTCCTTCGGGGACGATCAGTAGGGGGCAAGGTGCCTTACTCAGTACAAAGGAGGCATTTGTTCCGAGCAACTCATCCCAGCCATCTCCTCTGCCGTGCGTCCCCATAACAATGAGGTCTGCTTTTTGAATTGCAACCTGATCCCGTAAAACGGCGCGCAGATCACCAAGCTTGACGGCTGAGGTTACCTGAGGATGGTATCCTGTAGTGATGGCGGCGCGGGCTACGCCTTCGGAGATAAAGCCGCTCATTCTTGCTTCGGCTTCTTCCTCCAGATCCGCCACAAAATTCACGTTAAAAGGACCATGGTCCGGAACTGCCACTGCGGGAGGAACACAGTTTAACAGACTTACGTCTGCTGACAGAAAGCTGCCCAGTTTAAGGGCGAAAACGAAGGCATTCCGGGACAACTCAGAGAAATTCACCGGTACCATAATGGTTTCAATAGCTTGCATGACGATTCGTTTTGTTGATGTACCAAAGTTGAGGGAATCGGGGAGTTGCACGAGTGATCAGGATCACTATTGGTGCTGATAATTATCACCCCCTTGAGCTGACCGAACACCCAACTTTGTAGCGTAACCAAACCACCAATACGATGTCTAAAATTCTGATTCCTGTCGATTTCAGCCTGGCCTCACATAACGCTTACCGTTATGGCTTACATCTTGCTAACAGCATGGGGCTTGATGTAGTATTGGCCCACTACTATACCGGTACAATTGACACCAATAACCCATTGGTCATAACCGGAGATGGTTCCATCCAGGGCAGCTATGAGCGGCGCTTACGCAGCTTTGCGTATTCCAATGCTGAAGGTGTTGATTACCCACTCGTGCAGCCACCCCGAGGGGTGGCCATCTCTTATGACGTTAAAGTGTCCCTGACACCATCGGCGGCGATCAATCGCCGCGCTGAGCAAGACGACATCTCGCTACTTGTAATGCCTCCCCGCAGTTCCCGGGCACCACTGGGAAAGTGGCTGGGCAGTACCTCCACCACCGTAAGCGAGTCTTGTACCAAACCCGTATACCTCATCCCTACCGGCGTAGCCTATACGCCATTCAGCCAAATTGTAGTTGCTAACAACCATGCCGTTGCCGAAAGTCTTCCTCTTGAGCAAATCAGCAGCCTGGCTACAGCAAATGATGCGCTCGTTCATTTTGTCCACGTCGAATGGCCACGTCAGTACGGCCCCTTACAGTTTACTCCCTGGCGACTGATGGAGCAGTTGGTAGATAAACAGCCCGCTAACTACGCCTTTGAAGTGGTGACCGTCGAAGAAAAGGACGTGACTAAAGGACTGATGGATTACGCAGAAGGCGTAAATGCTGACCTGGTAGTTATAGTCAACAATACCCGCAAGCGCTGGAAAGCCTTCCTCCAGGCGACCCTGACCCAAGACCTGGCGCTACGCGCCAACCGTCCGATGTTAGTTCTGCACTCCGAAAACCAGGTAAAAACGGACGGAAACTCAGTAAAGAATGGCTTTGCCGCCATCCTGTAACCGAGACCTCCTGAGGTAACATCACCTTCCATAAGCTACCCCGCAATGCGCTACAACCGATTAACTCCCTGGCTGGCAGTACTGCCGATTATTCTGGTCTTCAATTACTGTACGACTGAACAGCAAGCCTATGGCCGCCAGGCAGAAATGGCCTACGTTGACCTCTTGTACGCACTGTATACTGGTGACCAGGCCGCCGCAAAAGTGTCGGCAAGGACATTGGACCTAAGTATCGGGTCACTGCGTCAGAGTGGTCCTCGTTTCTTCCGGGAGGAAGAAATAGACGACATGTTCTACCATCTGGAGAATGCCGAATTTGTCTATGCACAGGCACGGGAAGCAATAGAGGACCAGGACCTGAAACTGGCCGCAGTTCAGCTTGACCGGGCTACCTACGAGCTTTCTGCTGCCAATCCCGCAGCCTTCAACGAGCTCTATGTAGGAAGCATTTACGATTTCATTGCTGGCTGGCTGGAAGTCGATCATGCCGTGCGGGATACCGAGCTGTGCAATCTCGAATGGGGACAGTTCATGCGCTACGGAAAAGATGCCCGCAAATTATGGCGGGAGGCACGCTTCCGCAGACCTTCCGGTATGCTCTACGGCGTGGAACCCGTTGTTAATCCGGATGCCTTTTATGCGGCACATACCGCTTTGGGGGAAGCGCTGAAGACATTCACGGAGGTACTTGAGACTGATGACCAGTGTAAAGCACAAGAAGCCGCCAGTCAGGTGACTATGGCGCTGTGGGAACTGGTGCTCCTTTTCGGAGACAACCCACAACAAAGCATTTAAACAGTATCGGGCTACAAGCCCGTGACTAGTACACTGTACTAGCAAAAGCTAAGATTTATAGTTTACATATTGCCGGGGTGTTTGGCCGTTTCCTTCGGGAGGCGGCCTTTTTTATTTCCCCCGCTCCTTTATCCCTACCTTGCACCTGCGTCCGCGCCCTGGCTAAGTTTGTTGTCCGCCTCAGTTGGCTTGGCCACGCTCATGTCAAGCCATGTAAACAGCTGCGCAGCACAACACCCCGAAGGGTGCATTAACAGAAACTCTTTGTCCCAGCGTATGAACCTCCCGAACGACCTCGTTTTTTTTGACCTAGAAGCCACCGGACTTAATATTGTCCAGGATCGGATCGTCCAGATTGCGATGGTAAAGCTTTTTGCCGACGGCAGTGCTCCAAAAGAGTTAGAACTGAAAATAAACCCAACCATACCGGTCAGTGCTGAGGCTGAGGCCATCCACGGCCTTTCCAACGAGATGCTCGCTAACTATCCAACCTTTAAAGAAGTAGCTCAGGAAGTCTACGCCTTTATCGGAGATGCCGACCTTGGGGGCTATAATTCGAATCGTTACGATGTCCCTCTGTTGCAGGAAGAGTTTTATCGTGCCGGGATTTACCTCGACACCAGTAAGCGCCGGTTGATTGATGCACAACAGATTTTTTACCGGATGGAGCCCAGAACACTATCAGCTGCCCTGAAATTCTACGCCGGGAAAGAAATGGAAAATGCACACGATGCCCTTGCCGATGTTCGGGCAACGGTAGATATTTTCAAAGGGCAGCTAAAGCACTATGAAGGAGCTAGCTACGTAGATGATCAGGGAGCGGAGTCCAAGCCATTCAGCTCGATCGACAGCATTGCTGCTTTTTGTCAGGATGACCGCTTTCTCGACGCTACGCGCCGCCTGAAGAAAGGACCTGACGGCACTCCTCAGTTTAACTTCGGCAAGTATAGCGGACAAAATGTTGCGGATGTCTTTGCCAAAGACCCAAGTTATCTGAAATGGATCCTGAGCAAAGACTTCAGCACCGAAGTAAAAGCCCTCGTGAAGGCAATTGATGACCAGCGCCGGGGAAGGTAAGCCCACAGGGCACCAGCATCAGGCGTATGATCAGGCAATCCCGTAGCGTTCCAGTTGCTTGCTCATGATTGGGCGGAAGAGAAAGGGGAAGAAGGAAAGCATTAGCATCATCGGATATCCATAAGGGAGCATTGGGCTCTCTTCTTTGGAATCAAGGACCTGGTAGGTTTTACCGCCGATATGGTGATGATCCGAATGCCGGGTCAGTTCAAATAGCAAGACCCTGCCGATGAGATGGTCAGAATTCCAGGAATGCCGGGCGCTTACTCTTTCGTAGCGACCATTAGGTAACAACTCGCGGCGGAGGCCGTAGTGGGCAAAGTAATTTTGCGCCTCAAGAATTGTAATACCGTAGACGCTCGCAACAAAGTAGCAGCCCAATATGTAGGCACCAAAGAAGTAATAGATCACCCCAAACATCAGGAGAGGCAACAGGGTGTAAATGATCATGGGGTTCAGCAAGGGGTTCTTCCCCTGGGCAACCAGACGCCGCGACTCTAATCCCCAGGTCTTGAAATACCCTCCAATTTGAGACCGCAGGGCGAAAAAATAGAAATTGTCCCCTTTCTCTGCGGAAGTCAAATCCAGTGGTGTACCGATATCCTTATGATGACCACCGTTATGGTAGGGGACAAAATGATTCTGCACGGCAGAGGTCAGAAAGACATGGGCAAAAATCTGCTTCCAGACGTTTCTGGTCTTATGCCCTAGTTCGTGACCAACGTTGATACCAATAACCCCCAGAATAGTCCCCATCATCAGTATCCGTGCGACGGTATCCGACGTGGTGAGTGCCGGGTCACCAATCGTGATCAGGAAGTAGTAGATCACGTAGAGGTGCAGGGGTACCATCAAATAAATCACCAGGTCGTAGAAGAAGTCTTCTTTAGCCAACTCCTTTTCCGTTTCTTCCATATTGTAGGTATCCGGAGGGAGTACTATTTCCAGCACCGGAACCATAACGTAGAGGAAGAAGAGCCCGGTGTAAGCCCAAATGCCCGTATAGCTGAAACTTATGATGCCCAGTAAGGGAATGATATAGGCAGCGACGTATTTAAATTTCCCCACAGGAAAGTAAGTTTTGTAATTTCAAATCGAACTATTAGTACAAATATAGTTCGATTCCATCAAAACAACAAACTCCCTACCGATGCTTCCAAAGTCATTAGATGGCATTCTTTTACTATCAGTCAACGAGCAGATTTCACATCTCTTGCTATTTCGTCCCTGCCCCACATTACGGTCCTACTCAAACGTACCCTACATTGTGTAACAAAACTGACGAATCATGGGCCGAAGAGCCGTAACCAGGAAGCGGAAAGCGGTGACCCCACGCACTAACAAGTGGCTGGGCAAGCTATTGTTGGGCCTGCAACAGGAAGACCTGGAGGCATTGACGATCGATGATATTGCCAGCATTGCCGGGAAGAGCAAGTCAACCATCTACGAATATTTCGAGAGTAAAGAAGACATTCTCCTCGCCGCCTGTACCACACGGACGGAGGTATTGACCGCCTCCATCGCAAAAATCGGGGAGCAGGAGCTTACTACGGTAGAACTGTACGCCCAATTGATTGATATTTTTGCGCAGGGAACGGCTGACATCTCCATCGGTTTTTTGCAGAGCATCAGACAGCATTACCCTGCTGCCTGGTCCGTGATCGATGCATTTACCAACAGCTTCGTCACCCTGCTTGAAGCCCACTACGAAGAAGGTATGCGGACCGGAATTTACAATTCAGTATCGGTCGAATTACTGGGCAATCTCGATAAGCTCTTCATCACCCAGGTAGTAACCAATCCGGCAGTATTCTCCGACAAAAAATATACGCTTAGCCAGCTGGTACGCGACTACCTCAACCTACGCTTGACCGGCCTTTTGAAACGGTAGCACCAGCATGGAAAAGAAGGAATACGCGCAGCGCTATATTCTGAAAATAGACTTGTGTCCCATCCATACGATAGTGATCGGCCTGGAGGCCAAACCACCAGTCGAATTCAGGATAATCTTGTCAAAAAAGTGAACTCGAGCATCCGTTTTGACAGGTTCAAAAAACTGTTTTGTAGAGAAACAGCTGGCAATGCCCCACCTCGTTCTCCGCGTAATAGTTTGCTTAGTGCTTCATTCAGAACGCCCAAACCACCTCGAGCCCCACATCAATTCCCGGAGCACTGATACCGCTGGCGAAGGTGCGATAATGACGATCAAAGATATTATCTGCTTTCAGGCGGAAAGTCCAGTTTGTGGCCGGAGACCATTCCGCCCAGATATTGGCCGTCCACCAGCCGTAGCTGCCGGCGAAACGTCCTTCCTCGGCCAGGAAAGGCGTTAGCTCCAGGTTGTCTGAAGTACCGGTGCGGTCAAAGGTGTATCCGGTGGCTGCGGAGCCCGAAATACTGCCTACTGCGTAGTCGGTAAACTCCTTAGCGAGTTGATAGCGCAGACGTAGGCCAAAGGCCCACTGTTCTTTTTCCCAGATCAGCGCCGTTGATCCGTAGGGAGGAGGGATATGGTCCTGGGGCAACAGTAAAGTATTCCCATCGGGAGCTTGTTGGTTGCGGCGGCCGCGGAGATAGTGGAAGTCACTCTTCAGCAGCAGGTTGTCCGTCAATGTATACTGCAAGGCCAGGTCGAAGCCCCAAACCGTAGCACTGTTGGCGTTTACGTTAGTCTGTACCCGCAGGGTATCTCCCTGGGAGAGGAAGAAATCCCCGCCATCGGGCAGGCTTCCGCGCTGGCGGGCGATAGCCCCGCCCAGCCAGGTGTAGTAGCCCGTAAGCTCGGCGTCGAAGCGCCGCCCGAAGAGGCGGCGATCCGTGAATGCGTACGCTGCCTCAAGGGTATGGGAGCGTTCCGGCTGTAGGTTCGGGTTGGGTACCTGAATAAAGCCGTTCCGTTCCCGGAATTTGGCAAAATCATCAATGTTCGGTGCCCGGAATCCCTGTGCGTACAGCCATCGCCAACCGTTTTCCTGTCGCATACCGATCGTTGCGGTTACTGCTGTTTCAGTATTCGTAATCCCGTCCAGGTAAGCCTGCGGCCAGCTAACAGGCTCGTCAATTCCAAAGGTGGCGCGCAGTTGCTGCCGGCTGAGCCGGAGGCCACCCCTTAGCTGCCAGTTGTTCACCAATTGCTGCTGCCCTTCGAGATACACACCTGTAGCCAACAAAGAGCTACCTCCGCTGGGATACCTGAAGACAGCACCGATGGTTGCCTCCCGAGTGTCTACGTCACGGAAAAAAGCATCGCTGGCAACGTAATCATACCGGCCATCCGTCCCGTACCGGAACAGCAAGTTCTCCGTTACGTGTTTCGCAAAGTCTACCTGGATATTGGTAGACTGCACATCGATCTCACTGTGCTCTTCCAGAGGGTCATTCCGGCGGCGGGTAATCCGGTCTTCTTCGATAAACTGGTGACTGATCAGATAGCTGACGTAATCGTATAGGGCGGTTTCTCGCCGGTCTTTGAGCTGCACGGATGCCATGGCGCGCGTTTGCGGCCCATAGTCCCACCGCGCCCAGCGCAAGCCTCCGTTGCGTACTTCAGTCAAGTTGTCATAACGGGGGATATCAGACGAGGTAGTGAACTGAAAATTCGTATTTAGCTCGAGGCCTTCACGAAGACGGAAACGCAGTTTTTGCAGCAGATTGACCTGACCGTAGGCGGAGCCTATCTGGCGATTAGGGTCAGGGTTGTTGACGATGACGTCAGCGCTGTTCTCCCGTGTTACGTACGTATCCCGCAGGCCGAAGGTGGGAAACTGATCGGGTCTTTGGGCGCCGGCGCGCAGGTGCGAGGTTTGGGTGGTAGAAAGCAAGGTGATACCGGCCCAGTGCTTACCGCCGTAAGTGAGCTTGCCACTCAGGGCGGCAGCCCTGGCGGCCGAGCCGTACGACATGGCTATTTTACCATTCACTGCATCCTGCGCACCGCCGCCCTGCAATGGGCCTTTCGGGTTCCTGAGTTGCGGCTGTTCCGTCCGAAAATGCACAACACCGCCAATGGCATCACTACCGTAGGTAAGGGCACCCGAGCCGTAGATCAGCTCCATCCGGTCCAGCGCCAACGGATCAATCGTGATCGCGTTCTGCAAGTGTCCGTTACGGTAAATTGCATTGTTCATCCGGACACCGTCCACCACCAGTAACACCCGGTTGGCCTCAAAACCCCGGATCACCGGACTTCCGCCACCAAACTGTGATTTCTGCACGTAAACTCCCCCCAGGTCCGCCAGGGCATCTGCTGTTGTCAGGGCTTGCGCACGGTCAATATCCTGCCGGCGGATCACCTCAACTTGCTGATTGAGCGCACGCAGCGACTCGTCCCTACGGCCGACCACCGTAGCGATTTCCAACAAGGCACGCTGGGGCTCCAGTGACAGTTGATAATCAGCCGCTTTTACCTCCGACCAGCTTAGCGTCAGGTTTGCAAACCCCAAAGCAGAAACCTCCACTGAACGAGGAGCAAAATCAGGTACTTGCACCAGACCATTCTCATCCGTTTGCTGCAGTAAACTTGTGTCGACGCCCACGAACGTCAGGTAGGCGAAGGAGACGGGTTCCTGACCACCATCAACCACCAGCAACTGCTGCTGTGCAGCAAGTAAGCTGCCGGCAAGCAATAGCAGCGACAGGAGGTACCTGCGACGCGCTCTACCTTGGGTTGGGGGTAACATTTGGTTAGTCTGGTTGGGGCCTCAAAAATACAAAAATCCGGATTGGTGCCGACGCGGCTACCGAATTAACGAGAAGGTTCCTTCCCGCTCTTGCAGCTCCGGGTTCTCAGGGTACCGGAAGACAATCCGGTAGAGGTAAACATCCATGTTCTGCGGAGTTCCATTCTTGGCACCATCCCAACTGGCTTCTGGGTCATCTGTCTTAAAAATGACCTGCCCCCAGCGATTGTAAATCAACATGGTAAAATCAAGCGGGGGACAATTGGAGAACATCCGGAAGCCATCATTAACCCCATCCGAATTCGGGGTAAACACTTCTGGAATGCGATCCTCGCAATCACAGAATTCAGCTACCATCGGACTGGCAGATGCGGAGGTAGTATCTCCGCAAAAGGAAATAACCGTAGCCGAATACACGGTATCCAGCGCTGCGGTGACCAAACGAGGATTATCGGTATTACCATCTTCCCAGATTACTGCTTCTACCGGGTCATTAGTATTACTGCGTACGGTTAGTTCAAGCTCCTGACCGACACAAGGCGTTTCACCTTCAAAGCTTGAAATTGTGGCAGAAAAAGCCGGAGGATCCTCGTAGGGCAAATCAAGTAAATCAATCAACTGTTGGCCACATTCCGATAAGACAAAGGCACTGATATAGGGCGCCTGGTTGCCCCCCAACTCAGGTAGTTTAGGAAAGGTCAGCAAGTCATCGGAAAAGGTGCCGGTAAAAAAGGGCGCTACTTGTCCGTTTGGGATCGTGAAACCCACCAATACCCTGATGCTGTCAAAGGAATAGCCCAGGTTCAGATCAACCTGACAGAGGTACTGACAATCTTCAAAAACAATGCCGATTACTTCGGGGTCAAAACTATCATCCTGGATAGACACCTCGCGGCAGTCAATGGTGGTTGTACATCCATCAGAGACGGTCACACAATAAGCACCAGACGCTAACACCATAATTGTCTCGGTAGTATCCCCCGTAGACCAGTTGTATTCCACACCCGTTACCCGTGAACTCAGCAGGTCATTATCCTGGGGGCACAGCAAGACCTCAACGGTATCCAAAACGACCGTATCGGCGATAAAAGGTTGCTGGAATATGGCATCCACATACTGCGGCAGGTTATTGCCGAAAGAGGATACATCACTGAAAGCAGACAGATCGATGATGTTACGGGAAATTGAGGGTACCGCCCCGGAGACACAAGAGATCTCACTAAGTCCTGCCGATACGGTATTATCGTCGCTCAGTGTTTGTTCCAGAAAATAGATGTTCCCGTTAGGCCCGATCTGAAAAGATCCATTGACCAGCAATACCCCTTCTTCTCCGGGCAATTGTAGTGGCTCAACCGGGAGGAGTTCCAAAGTGACCAGGTCATAACGCACGATAACATTGGAGAGCGGTCCTACTGGTTGACTGCCGTATAAAAATCGACTATCGGGCGTGAAGGTTGCATTATTATCCGACAGGCTCACAAAGCGAGCCACCTCTGCTCCGGGCATGCCAGTAGCATTGTCAAAGGCATAGACAGCACCACGTTGGTACAGCATGGATCCGTCCGGACTAAACTTAATGCGCCCCCCTACCCCGTTGGCCAGTGAAACCGTTACCGGAGTACCAATGCCCGTAGCGGTGAGTGGAATAATGTACAACTCTCCTTCAGGCCCAGTCACATTGTTATGGCAGGCTATCCAGTATCCATCCCCATCATCCATTGGTGTCGCGGCAAGCCCTTCGTAAGCGGGAACCAACACACGCTGGTCGGCCAGGACAACACCTCCCAAACCTCCGTTCAGGCTCATATCAATAGTAAAATAGGATAACCCTCTTCCTGCTGGCTGACCGGGAATATTTCCATCAACCGCAAACTCCGTCTCCTCCATGGTGAAGAGGTAGTAGAGGTCAGGGTTATTTCCAGGTGCCGGCATGGCCACTGCAGATTGCTGGGCACTAAAACCCCCTCCTTCTACCCCGCGCATGTCGTACATCACCTCATGATTACGGTTCCAGATGGAACCATAGTCCTGGTCGACACCTCCCGATCCGCCGTTGCCAGGCAGGCGGCCACCTCCATTGGTGTAAAAGAGCAGGGTGCCCAGCGTATCACTCAGAGAACAGGCGCCCTCGAGGGTAGCCATTGCAGAAGGCGGGTTAAAAACGGGTGTATCCCCCACAAAGCTGATGCTGATGCCAGACCCGAAATGCCAATTCTCTGCCTGCCGAACAGGCTGGGCAAATGCCAACTGGGTTACAGTAACAAAACTGTGGAGCAAAATCGTGAGAGCAAAACGCATGTATATGTTCTTGGCGGGGATTAACCAGGACCAAGATACAACTTAGGAATCAGCCCGGGCTGATTCTTCCCCAACTTCGTCGGCCTGCTGCGCCTCCGGCTCCGGTTGTTTACGGAAAGCAAAGGGCAACATCATAAACATGCCGGCCATAATGGCGACGTCAGCGATGTTGAATATTCCCGTAGGCGGAAGCGGATCTACGTCAATCTGCATCATATCCACCACTTTCCCGTAAATGATACGATCAATAATGTTGCTCAGACCACCACCAACGATGAGTGCTAAAGACACCACCTGCCAGGTATTGAGGTCTTTCTCCCGGAAGATGAACCACACCAAGCCCAACAGCAATAAGGCGGGAAAAACCGTTAGGAGGATGGGCCGGAGCACCGGCCCCAGATCAGATCCAAGGGAAAGGAATGCACCGTCGTTCAAAGCGTAGGTAAGCTTGAACCAATCATTCAGATAATACCGGATGGGTTCCCCCTGCAGGTGCTCAGTAGCCAACACTTTCGTCCATTGGTCGAGGCCAACAACGGCGACTACTGAAATCAAGACCGCTTGCCAGCGGGTTTTTAAATACTGCATGGATAAATCTTAGCTGATGCAACAGCCGGGGCTGCAAATTGGAGTTACTAATGCGCGACAAAAATACAACAAAAGACTTGCCTTCGTAGGTAAGGAACAGCAAGCGCACAAAAACTAACGCGATGGCAATGAGGCGCGGCCGCAGGTGCAAGGTGGGAGACGAGGAGCAGCACTTACCCGCTGGGGTGTTTCCGCGAACAGCCGCTGGAGAATTAGCTGCTGACCATTCAGGAGTCTACGGCGAGGGAGCCAAATCAGTTCGAAGAGGAAGTCCTCACACAAAACGATAAGCTACCAGAGCAAATCTCTTGCGCATAATTCCTGCGCTAACGTGCTGCATCTCCAGCCTGAGTAGGCTAGCGTGGGAACCAGTAGTACAATACCGGATTATTTACCAGCAAATAGCTCTTTAAGCTTCATTGCAAGCGCTTCTCCTCTGAGGTTACGAGCAAGGATTTTTCCTTCAGCATCCAGCAAAACAGTTTGTGGAATACTAGACACCCCGTACTGTCGGGCATATTTACTTTGCCAGCCCTTAAGGTCAGAGATATGCAACCAGGTCAGCTGATCAGCTTCGATTGCCTGCTCCCACCTGCTTTTTGTCTTATCGAGGGATACCCCGAGAATCTCAAAGCCTTTGTCTTTGTAGGTATTGTAGAGACGAACCACGTTAGGGTTCTCTCTGCGACAAGGACCACACCAACTCGCCCAGAAATCGATCAACACAACTTTTCCTCGCAGACTACTCAAACTGATGGACGTACCGGAAGGATCCGGCCCGCTAAAGTCGGGAGCTACAGCCCCAATCGCAAAAGTCCGCAAACCAGCCAACTGTTGTTTGATCATATTAACCGGAGCAGGATATGTGTCCTCGTACTCAGCTACGAGCATATCCCCCACGGTTACAGCAGCCGGGTGCTTCTTTTGTGCAAGGGAAGCAAAACCACCACTCATCGCAAACAGCCGTGCACGACCTCCTTCCGGCCATTTCTGGTAGGCGGCTTTGAGGATATCGCCGAGTTGCTGTCCCGGAATGACGGTTGCCAGGGTTTGGGCAAAATTCCGGTTGCCTTCATATGTCCAGGGCAGATCGGCATAAGTCTCGTCCGCATAGTCGACAAACTGAAAGTAGGTATTGACAAAGTAATCAAGTTCGTTCGTAAACCGCCCATTGTTATCAGCTACGAAACTCAAATAAGTATTCAGCGTAATGACTTTACTCAACAGCGGGTACTCCCCCTTGACCGTTTCCAGTAGCTCTTTTTTCTCCGTATCCAAGGCTGCCAGCACACCAACTTGTTGCTGAATCGCAATGCTGTCCTTCGACCTGTTAGCCTGATTGAAGGCGCGCATTGCCGTTGAGAATCGTTGGTTATGAAGCTGGAAAGTCTGCTTCAAAGCGGCATAACGCTCGTTTATGGGAGATCCGGATACAGTAGCTTTAGACATCTGCCGGCACTTTCCGGTAATGGTCAGCTGTTCATCCGCACCAAGCACCAACGGGATCACATCCTGAGGAGAAGATCCTACGTAACGGAAAGCAGGGTTAGTAAAAGTTGCTGTCAAGGTCCAGTTACCATCCTCTGTCGCGACAAAAGTGCCCGTCTGTGTGAAGGTCACCCCGTTGAACGCAAAAAGATACATTGCCTTACAGCCAGTATCCGTAACGGTAATCTCCGTAGATTGCCCGGCAAGGGCAAGGCCAAAAAACAGGGAAATAGAAAGAAAGAAAAATCTCATCAGCAAATAATTGGACACCGGCGCTTTGAAGCGTTGAGGTGAATACTAAACAAGCATGGTAGGTTGCAATGCTACCCACCGGACAGCAGCTAGCCACAAAAATACAATTCAAACTTACGATGACTATCGCCGACCGGGAGCACAAAGCCCTCGTTTCGTCGTCAAAAGGCACAGCATAAGATGCAAAATCGCGTCCTGTGCACCTCAGCCAAAGTGGTTCGAGTATACCAACAACTCAAGTGGTAAAAAGGACTAAGTCAAAGTGAAAAGAGTATGAGGTTGAGACTCAATTCAAGCGGGTAGTGTTCATCACGCATACCCCACGACGCTTAAAACAACCGGCTGTCGAGTTTTTTCAGGGCTGAAAGTTAATCTCTTACTTGTGGTCGTGCTAACCGTTCAAAAGTCCGTGGGCATCCTCCTTGGTGGAGGAGCTCTGCTTTGATTTCTTGCTAGTCGGAGCAGAGCTCCTCTACCATAGGAACAACTGCTTTTTTACGGATACTGCCGATCCCAACCTGATGTTAACGGAGCGCTTTACGCAGTAACCTCACAGCTTCAGTTAGCTCTTCCTCGTTCATTGAAGCAAAGCCCAGGCGAGTACCATTATTTCCGTTGACATACTGACTTCCATCAGAAAAACTGAGTCCCAGGTGATAAGCGCGTTTACTCGCGCTGACCAGATCAATGTCTTCACGAAATTTTGTCCAGATCGCCATCCCTCCGTCAGGTATTCTGAACGTCACCTCATTCTGTAGCTCGCTGGAAAGTAGTGCGGCCAGATGATCCCTACGACGCTGATAAAGCCCCCGCGCACGACGCAAGGATCGTGGCAATACCTCCAGGCGGAACAACTCCAGCACAGCGTGTTCCAAAGCGGGGTCTCCCTGTCGATCGACAATTCTCCGCAGCCGGGTAAGTTGCTCAATGAGCGCCGGCTCCCCGACTAGGTAGCCAAGACGGAAAGCGGGTGAGATAGCTTTGGTGAAGGACCCCGCATACAACAACCGGCCATCGTGCCGGGCGCTGGCCAGCGGCATGATAGGTACGTTCCCGTAGTGGAAATCAAAGTCGTAGTCATCTTCAAAAACAAACAGATTGTAGCGCCGGGCCAGCTCCAACAGTTGGATACGCCTGGCAGCGGGCATGATGACCGTCGTCGGATACTGATGATGGGGTGTCAGATAAATCATCCGGACGTCGTGTTGCTCCAATAACTCAGCCACGTGGTCCGTATCCAGTCCTTTATCATCGATACGAGCCTCGAGCAAGGTGGCCCCGTGATAACGGATAGAGTTGTTGCCATTGTGCCAGTTCAGGGCAGGCACGATCACTTTATCTCCCGGTTTAACCAGTGCCGTTAAAAACAGATGGAAGGCGTGCGTTACGCCCCGGGTCAGCAGAATGTGGTCAGGGGTAACCATCAATCCTCGCGTCTCTCCCAGGTAATCCGCGAGTGCCTGTCGCAAGGGGAGCAAGCCCTGAGGCGAGGCGTAGCCGAGCCGGTGGTACTGATTGCCGCGCCTGAGTGCGGATTTCCAGGCGCGCTCCAATTCCGTAAGGGGTATGAGGCGCGGGTCAGGTAACCCATCATCCAGGTGATACTGCAGGTGGGTTACTGATTCCTCAATTTTCAGGTAGCTCGGCAACTTGATCGGCTGGGGAGGACTTACCTCCCCTACCCCGGGAATAGCCACCAGGGTTTTGGCCTCCATATCGGGCAGGTCGGTGGAAACAAAAGTCCCCCTTCCTTTAGCCGTAAATATCCAGTCCTGAAGCTGCAGCTCTTCGTAAGCCTGCACAACATTTTTCCGGTGGATGCCGAGCCGCTCGCTCAACTGCCGGCTGCTTGGCAGCCGGGCCCCCGGCTGCAGGTATCCCAGTTGAATCTGTTCAATCAGGCCTTCAGTGATCTGACGATACAGCGGCGTGCCATTATTGCGGGAAAGATGAAGTGGACGCAACATTAGTGGACTACAGTGTTTTACACAATTGGAGCGACAAAGGTAGTCCGCTTGCAAATAGATTTGCAAACAGTTTATCACCCTAAAGCAGCGGCTTATCCGCAATTAGGGCCTCGACCACTGGTACATCTTTACTACCGATCTTAAATTACCTTTCGTATGAAATCCTCCAGAACCTCTCCTTCCCGCTACCCCAGACGGGCATATCACGACCCCGAAACAGTTTATCCAATACTCGACGAGGCACTTTTTTGCACGATGAGTTTTGCCTGGGAGGGACGGGTCAGGTCCATCCCTCAGTCGATAGTCCGGATAGCGGACGCTGTCTACTTCCATGCCAGCGTTGGCAGCCACTTCTTCCGCAGTCTTGCGGACCTAGACGAAGTCTGCATCACCGTCACCCTTGCCGATGATATTGTCGTAGCAAAAACTGCTTACAACCATTCCATTAATTACCGGTCGGTAGTCTTATGGGGGAAACCTGAAGTCATCGATGAGCACAACGAAAAGTATGCTGCCTTTAAGACACTCACCGAGAAGATGGTTCCCGGAAGCTGGGATTACCTCATCCCCATGACTGATAAGCA